>NC_010628.1:337083-674166 GCF_000020025.1 Nostoc punctiforme PCC 73102
TATAAAGTATTTTTACCTTTTTTTCATTGGATTCTTTATCCATCCCCATACGATTCCAATGAGTTGTATAATAGTCTTGAAGTCCTTGCGGTAATCCTTTTAAATTTAAATCATTGTATTTACCCTCAGAAATTCCGGGTAAGAGATAGCGTAAATATATAAAATTATTTTCACTCTTAACAGCTATTTCTTGAGTGAAACTATCTTCAGAAATATGGCGTTCATTAATCCAATTCTTCAGGTCTGAATCATTATTCAGATATAATTCAATATACTCTTTAACATCTTCTTGACTCAAAGCTGTATAATCACCTTGTGTTAAATCTAATTCATATACAGGAGTATCTGGAGACAAAGTTAAACGTTTTGTCTCTTGATTATAAAGTCTTCTAGTCAGTAAGAAATAGACTCCATTAGGAAGATTTTGTGGTAAATCTAAAAGATTACCATTTCCTTCTTGTTCTACTTCATCTAGTGCATCAACAACAATTACAAGTTTTTGTCCTTTTAGTTCTTCACTAGCTTTTTGCAGTAAAGTCCTTAAATCAGTGTTATCTGCATTTTGGAGAGAATAACGCTTAATTAATTGTTGACGAATACTAGCTAGAAACTTCTCTGGTTTGTTGCGTCCTTCTGCAAAAATATTAAAATAACAAGGAAATTTATAAGCTAGAACATATTTAGCAGCAATGGCACTTTTACCCATCCCTGCATCCCCAACTATACTAAAATAACCTTTGGCTTGAGTTGTAAAAAATTTTTGGATAGCCTTAAAAACAAAATCACGTCCGCAAAATAAGCGAGTTTTTTCAAAGATTAATGCTTTAAATTCTTTGGAATAAACATCTAAGTTCCAATCTGGATAGGGCTGATATTTTGAGGATTTTGTTTGTTTGGCAACTGCAATAAAAGCTTCACCAAATTCTTCTATTTCAGCCAAAAAATTTATTTTAGCATTGATTAACTGCATTTTTAATTCGCTGTTTTGATTAAGAAGCTTTTTTGCATTTTCTACGAACTTAAAGGGAGTATTAGAACTGTAAGCATCCCAAAAACAACCTTTAATTTCTTTTTCTCTAAACAGGTTTAAAATTGCTTCATGCTTAAATACACCATATCGGATCAAAGCATAAATATAGACAGTATCAATATCATCAGAAATTTGGGTAGGATTGAGTTTTAATTCGTGCAGAATGTTAATAACAGCTTCGTTTTTTTGAGCTTGTTTAATGATTAGTTGACTAGCTTGAGGGGCATATTTACTAATTACTGAAGTAATGGCAGCAAATTCTATCATTTTTATTCCCGAAAATTTACTATTTTGCTGATGAGTAGTATTACAAATCTTACACAGTAGGTAATACTGGGTAATATTAATGGCGCATCTGCCAAAACTTGCTTGTGCTGCTAGAGCTATAGCTTCCGTGGGCAAAGCCTACGCACAAGATTGTAATTGTGATGCTGATACTAAGCGTTATTTTTAACACATACTGCGTAGGGGCGTACAGCTAGCTGTGCGCCCCTACTATAAACAAATTGCTCCATCCACGATTAAAATCAATTTGCTAAGGTACTCAGCTAAATTAAAATTCTGGAGTTTTGTGACTCTGTGCTTACTCAGTTACCGACTATCAACGTCCTAAAACAGCCCACTAGCTCTGCTTGGGTTGAACAAGCGATCGCTAACCTAGACATCATCTTACTCGACCACTCCCACTGTGAACGCAAAGCAGCAGGTGTGGCCTTGAACATGATGTTTCGCTACCCTTCCAATACTAAAATGGTGCGGGAACTAACTGCGATCGCCCGCGAGGAACTAGAACACTTTGAGCTAGTTAACCAATGGTTAGAACGCCGGAATATTTCCTTAGCTCCCTTACCACCGCCTCCCTACGGCGCAGGTTTAAAGGCTCAAGTCCGCCCCAAAGAACCTGAGCGATTTCTGGATTCCTTACTAGTCACTGGTTTAATTGAAGCTCGTTCTCACGAACGTCTGGGACTATTAGCTGCTCACTGTCCAGAGCCAGAGTTAGCAAAATTTTATCGTGGGCTAATGGCATCTGAAGCGCGTCACTACGGTATATATTGGGTTTTAGCTGCTACTTATTTCGACAGAGAAATTGTCATGCAACGGCTTGATGAATTAGCAATTGTCGAAAGCGAGTTGCTGGCGACTTTGCACCCAGAACCTAGAATTCACAGTTAGTAGACTAAGGCAACAGATATGAAGCTTCAGCTAACACACCTGAGACTACTTGTCTCCAACTACAAAGATTCTTTTCTGTTCTACCGGGATCTGCTGAAATTTGATGTCGATTGGGGCGATGAAGAGAGCGGATATGCTGAGTTGAATACCGGATATCTCAAGTTGGGTTTGTTCAAAAAAGAATTAATGGCTGAAGTAGTTCCAAGAATTGAACAGCCTTCATACATTGTCAATCGAGATAAAACGGTCTTAATTTTTGCAGTCGATAATCTGGATGAAGTTTATGAGCAAGTAAAAAATCATAATGCGATCGTTGTGACTGAACCACAAGATCGCCCAGACTGGGGAATTCGCACCGCTCATTTTCGCGATCCTGATGGCAATCTCATCGAAATTTACAGCAATCTCGGAATTGTCAGTTAAAAGTTTGCTGCAACACAATTATCCAATATCTGAACTACAAACTTAGCTCTAACAGCAACGGTATTACATAATAAATAGGGGACATATTTGCGATACGTCCCCCTACAATTATTAGGACTTTCTAGCCTGAAAAATTTCTTAGTCATTCAAGCTAGAATAATATTTAATTACAGTTCTAATCGCACGATACTTGATTGATTTAGTTGCTTGGAGTAACGCATCCTAGAAGGTCGGGCTTACTAGCTTATAAGCCTACTTCTTTCCAGGGGGGAAGTGCAGGGCTAGCAATTGACCACCTTCAACTAATTCGCCGCTAATCGGATAATGAGCTTGTACATCCAGCAGGAACCAGCCTTCACCTAGGATATCTGACGCATCTATAATCCCAGAGGATTCTTCGTCCTGAGTTAGGAATGCTGGTGCCCCTGGAGCAAAGCGATTCAGATCATGCTGTGCTATCTGGGTGAATTGATCTCTTGCAATATCATAGCGCCAGAGCTTCGCTACATAACCTTGATTACCAGGATCTTCTTGAATGAAGATTTGTCCACGCTTATTGATAGTCAGGTTATCCATCATCTGCTGACCTTCAGTACCATCGAGCAACAGTTCGATAGTTCCCCCCTTGTTTGGGTCTGTAATATCGTCGAAAGTCAAGCGCCAGAGTCGGCTACGGCCAATCTGTGTCCCAGTACCAGCAGACACTTGATCAAAGCGATCCGTTGTGACGAAATAATATTGATTTGGATTGAGAGGATCCCAAGCACCATCTTCCGGACGGGAGAAGGTGGTTGATGCTGTGCTGTTGAGGGTAAAGCGGGTGCCGTTGGTGATGTTGGTCGCACGGGTGGTGGTGTTGGTAATTTCCACAGCGTTACCCACGACATTTACGAACTTGAGGGTGCCATTTGTTAGACCAGCTTTGTCAATTTCACTGCCGATGTTGGTCTTTGTTCCAACATAAACAGCAAGCGCACCATTCATAATATTTAAGCCACCATCGTTGTTGCCGATCACGATTGTCTTATCTTGAGGGAAGGGATTGGCGAGAGCATTTTCCCAAGCACCAACGCCTGTGAGACCAGAGCCATTGGTGCTGAGATTGAACTTGCCAAGAACGTAGGTGCTTCCTTTGTTAGAACCAGTGGCGATCGTGGCCAATTGATAGCCAGTAGCCCCCCCTTCTTCCCCGTGCATAAAAATACGTTCTTGAGAGCCAAGTCCAGTGGCAGGGTTGTAGAAAGCTGTAGGTGATGGGAGATCGCCAGAGCAAAAGCGATTAAAAGCAATTATACTTGCGCTATTATTAGACTGCTGGGTAATAGTATTCCATGTAAAAACTCTCTTGATCAAGTCTTCACCGCTCACAACAGTCAGGTCATCTTTGTGGATAGTCCATTGGGATACGAAGGCACCCTTAGCACCATGAGCACGAACAATTCCAGATGTATTGCCAAGCTCATGGTTCATCAACAGTGTAAACGTACCATCACCATTATCGAACGCGCCCAGACCATCAGGGATACCAACCATGCGGTACGGCGTACCGTCAGGCTTGTTATTAACTGAATCTCCTACCGTCAGGATAGCTTTAGTGACAACCCCGGGCACTGAGCGAACAATATAGGGGGACTGAGAGCTGCTTGGGCTAGTAATCGTATTAGCAATAGCAATACTGCCAACACTAGCGAGGACAAATCCTCCAGCTAAACACACTAAGTTCTTAATCGGGAGAGATGTTATACGCAATCGAGACTTAAACAAATTAACCTCCAAAAGCCTTAAAGAGAAGCCGAGTCTTATAAACAATAAATAGGGAAATACTGCTGATTACTAGCATCATTGCTAATGTTAATTCAGTAATTTTTACACACATCTATTAAGTAAGAAATATAAGTTTAAAAAGTTAAGAAAAGGTTATATTAAAATTAATTAAACAGAACTTTATACAAATTTTTATTGTTTCAACGCAATATCTATGAATGAAATCGATAATGAATAACAAGTTTACAAACTGAAGAATTTTTCTGTTAGAAAATACTGAAAAAACTAGATAATTAATGATTAATTCTTGATGCGTATAGTTTTCAGGATCTATTAACTAAAGCCCAGCATCACCTGCTATTTAAATACGTAAGTAATATTTGATACATAAATTAGCCAGCTTTTTCTAAGACTCTTGCAACTCTATTAGATAAAACTGCCTACTTTAGCCGACTCACAAAAGGAAGTGCGATCGCTTAGGCTATTGGGCATAAAGATAAAAATTTAAGTATAAAAATATGTTTAATGCCCTCAGCCCAATCACAAATGACTTAACAGGTTAAATTTCAAGACGTAAATTCTTTGCAATAGCAGGTACAACTGCTGTAGGCACTTTGATGGTGGTCCCGTAGGTGGTGAGTCAGGTCTGTTTATTGACACCTTGAGAGTACAGCTTGAAATGGACTCTGCCAGAATTGCTATTTGCTGGGTAAATTGGGATATAGAACCAGAAAATTTTCTGTGTAAACTTGACCAGCAAATGGTAATGAAAAACTATTATCAAGATTTTTTAATTCGTGATTGGGTGCAAAGCGATCGCACAAGAGCCGCCGAAGTCAT
Organism: Nostoc punctiforme PCC 73102; assembly: GCF_000020025.1. Classification (GTDB taxonomy): domain Bacteria; phylum Cyanobacteriota; class Cyanobacteriia; order Cyanobacteriales; family Nostocaceae; genus Nostoc; species Nostoc punctiforme. Next base: position 342,317 of record NC_010628.1, read on the forward strand.
CAGTTATGTATTATCAGAATACGGTCTCGGTTGGGAACCCAAGGGCGCTGACCGAGATGTGCTACGAGTTGAGGAATGTTATTTAGCTACTGGGGGAGAGTTTTGGGTAATTGAACACCAAAGCCAGTTAGTAGGAACTGGGGCATACTACCCCATACAGCGAGGTGAAAAAGCTGTAGAAATCCGCAAAATGTATCTTTTACCCAGCATCAGGGGTTTGGGATTAGGGAAATATTTGTTACAACAGCTAGAAGCAGCGATCGCAGAGCGTGGTTTTGAGCAAATTTGGATTGAAACCGCCAGTGTTTTGGTGGAAGCAGTCAAGCTGTATGAAAGCAACGGCTACACTCCAGCAACAGGAGTAGAAACAATACGCTGCGATCGCGTGTATTTTAAGTCACTGGTTAATGGTCATTAGTCATTGGTCATTGGTCATTAGCTAAGAACAAAGGACAAGTGACAAAGGACAAAGGACAAAGGACAATTCTAAATGCACACTTGGATTAAAAATCTCACAGGCTTACTCAATCTTTTTCTTCAATCCCATTGTCCACTATGCCAACGCGCAACTTCCCAAGAATTTTGTCACAACTGCACCAGACAACTGCAAAAATGTCAACGTAAAAACCCAATGTCTCTATGGAAAGAGCCAATACCAGTGTTTGGCTGGGGAGAGTATGGTGGCCCAGTGAAACGAGCGATCGCGGTGATGAAATACGAAAATCAACCCCAAATAGCTCGCCCTTTGGGTCAATGGTTAGGAGAAGCATGGTTATTAAATTCACCTAAGCGAGATAGCCAGCCTGTGGTGGTTCCCATTCCACTACACCCTAGCAAGCAAAAGCAACGTAAATATAATCAAGCTGCACTAATAGCACAAAGCTTCTGCGAAATAACTGGATTAAAATTGAAACTAAACGGTTTAGCCAGAGTCCGAGAAACTGAAGCGCAATTTGGTTTATCGGTATCTAAGCGAGAAAAAAACTTGGCTCAAGCTTTTGCTGTCGGACAAGAATTTCGCGATCGCCCCCCAAATGTTCCTGTGCTGTTAGTGGACGACATTTATACTACTGGTGCTACTGCCAGGTCTGCTGTGCAAACTCTTCGTCACTATGGAATAGTGGTCTTAGGATTAGTAGCAGTAGCCACTGCCGTTAAAGACGGATAAATCAAAAATTAATGAGCTAAATTGAACATATAAGCGCATAATCGACCGAATTACTCTATTTTTGTGGAAAAAATTGCTTGAAATGTATGAATAAAGTTTTTGCGGCGGGTTTAAAACAACTCATAATTATTCCTGCCACATTGCTGGCAATAGGCGTAAGTACAAGCGCAGCTTTTGCTCAAAATAAGTTGTATAGTCCAATTCCTTTATCTAACAGTACTGAACTTTCCGATAGCCTCTCAGATAAAGACATTCCCACAGGTCAAGGTGGTTTTGCTCGTGATTATACTGTGAAGTTACAAAAGGGCGATAATTTAGCAGTTGACCTGTCATCTGAAAATTTTGACAGCATAATTACACTGCTAGCACCTGATGGATCGACTCTGGCAGAAAATGATGATGGTCCCGATGGTAGTAGCAATTCCCTACTATTTACCCGCATCGTAGAGACAGGCAATTATGTGATTCGTGTCCGGTCTTTTGGGGAAACTGGGGTGGGGGCTTTTAAACTCAAGGTGACAAAGCTGCAACCGATTAAATGAAGTAGTCATTTGTCATTTGTCATTGGGGATGGGGCATTGGGCATGAAGCATTGATCAATAATTAATAGTTATTCTTCCCCTACTCCCCACTCCCCCATTGATTAAAAAACGGTCAATACGCACAGAAATAAGGCTTCAGTCCACTCGACGACTGCGCCGTAGGTATCTCCGGTGTGTCCGCCTAATTTGTGGTTGAACCATGCACCGGTTAAAGTGGCGATCGCACTTCCAGCAATTATCATTGCTAGTGCGAGAAATAATTGCTGTTTATCTATCAACACAAGTAAACCACTCAAACTCAAGAGCAATAACAATCCTGGTAACAAATCTTTGTAAGAACGAATGGCTTGTTTGTGAAATGCACCTTTGCCAGTTGGTTTTAAATAAGGATATCGTGCGATCGCTAACTGTTGTCCCCAACGTCCCCAGCCACAAGCAGCCATCAGCAATAAACAACGGTTTTCTGGCAAATCTGTTAAGGCTGTGATTTTGAGCAGCACTAAGGCGATCGCAGTCATTGCCCCAAATGCACCTGTAGCACTATCTACCATCACCTCCAGCCGCCGCTTTGGGTCGCCCACTGCCAAACCATCGGCAGTATCCATTGCCCCATCTAAGTGCAGTCCTCCGGTGATGCCAATCCAAATGCTTACTACCAAAGCACTACGAGTTAACACTGGCATCCCAAGATAATCGATCCCCGTATCCAGTAACCCTAAAATTCCCCCAATTATCAACCCTACATGCGAAGCAAGACGTGCCACTCCCTGAAAATCTAATCCATTCAAATACGGCAACGGAATACTCGTGTAAAATATAATACTAGCTGCCAGCTTTAACAGCAGCCTTTTCCACCACTGTTGCTGTTTCGTCATCGTAGTTACATTAATATTTGGCTAATTGCTGGATAATCATCATAATTTGACTACAAGTGAACATCAGTACACTTTAAAGCTTTAGATAAGATTTACTTCTGTTAGAGATTATCACTGAAAATTTTGTTATGCTGGTCTAAGTAGTAAATAAAAAGTTTTGAGTAATTTTTTATACAAAAAACAAATGATTCAGGAAATTAAAATTCCATCAGGAATCAAAATTTGTGTTTTGTATTCGTTAACTAAAAACTTCCTCCAAATTGTTAGACGATTGCCCCACAAAATTGATATTTTTTTAAATGTAGGGAGTAAACAAGCTATTCAATTATGACTGTTTAGCTCTGTTGTTGCTCTCCTTAGCTCAATCGCTATTTTCCTATGAGTCACCATCTACCCGACACCAGGATACCAGCTCCGTGCATTATTAACACGGGCATCATTGTGAATAAGCTCGACATCCGGCGATTGCTGGCAGATTTAGGTCGAGTCCACTACATCTACACCCAAGAAGATAAGGTACTGAGCGAGGGTGAAGGGGATGTGATGGAAGTTTTTGCTAATCCACAAAGGTCTACCTTAGTGGCTAATCATGCGCTATATTTGAATGTTTGTAGTTTTGATTACTTGGAACTCAAACAGTCATCGCAACAAGAAACTTACTTCGATTTGATGCAAGAAGGAGTGTGTCTGCGGTTGATTCCCCGCTCAACCCCCATACAAGAGCGACGAGAGCGAACCTTCAATGTCAGCGCCATAGAAGCGATGATGGAGCAAGTTCTCTCAGCCAGATGGGATGCAGAAATTGACGATGACTGTTCTGATTCTTTTTAAAATAGCGGCTACTATACCAATTTGATGTAAGGCTGGGCTTTATTGATGTAGGGGCAATTCATGAATTGCCCCTACATCGTATAGTTTTGCTTAAGTCCTAAAAGGCGCATCTTCAAAAATCTAAAATGGCATGAGTGCGAATTTTTCCTTTGAATGTCTTGCTTGCTGTAGTCAGACAAAAGCTAGAGCTGGAGTGTTTTTCACTCCTCACGGGGTTGTAGAAACCCCCAGATTTATGCCAGTGGGTACGCTGGCAAATGTCAAAACTATCACCCCAGCCCAGCTACGAGATACTGGGGCGCAAATGATTTTATCCAATACTTATCATCTTCACCTACAACCAGGTGAAGCGATCGTGGCTGGGGGTGGAGGATTACACAAGTTTATGGGTTGGAACGGCCCAATGCTCACAGATTCTGGTGGGTTTCAGGTGTTCAGTTTAAGTGAGATGCGAAAAATTACTGAAGAAGGTGTAACTTTCCGCTCACCACATGATGGACGAATCATTAACTTGACACCAGAACGCTCTATTGAGATTCAAAATACTTTAGGGGCAGATGTGATCATGGCCTTTGATGAGTGTCCGCCTTACCCAGCGACTCGCCAAGAGGTGGAAACTGCTACTGAACGGACTTATCGCTGGTTAGAACGCTGCATAACGGCTCATCAACGTAGTGAGCAGGCTTTGTTTGGGATTGTGCAAGGGGGCGTGTATTTGGATTTGCGTTGCCGTGCGGCGGAAACTTTGGCTAAGTTAGATTTGCCTGGATATGCCATTGGTGGCGTAAGTGTGGGAGAACCCCCAGAATTGATGGCTGAGATTGTAAAAGTGACAGCACCGCTTCTACCACCCGAAAAGCCGCGTTATTTGATGGGTGTGGGTACTTATCGGGAAATGGCGATCGCGATCGCATCTGGGATAGATTTATTTGATTGCGTAATTCCCACTCGCTGGGCGAGACATGGAACGGCAATAGTTCAGGGCGGACGGTGGAATTTAAAAAATGCTAAGTTTCGTGAAGATTTTACGCCATTAGATGAAACTTGTCCCTGCTACACGTGTCAAAATTTTAGCCGAGCTTATGTATCTCATTTGGTGCGATCTCAAGAAATTTTAGCTTATACGTTGTTGAGCATTCACAACATTACCGAGCTAATTCGCTTTACCCAAAAGATTAGAGAAGCAATATTGAGCGATCGCTTCACCACAGAATTTGGCCACTGGCTCAACGAAGAAAGTGGAGATGAAGAGTGGAGAATCGAAGAATAGGGTATTAATAACAAATGACCAATGACCAAACCATGTTAAGATATTTCTCAATTATGAAAGCTGTGTTGGATAGGTGGATTTAAACAAACATGGAAGCAGCACTTTTATTAGCAAAACTGCCTGAAGCTTACCAAATCTTCGATCCTTTGGTAGACGTTCTCCCAGTCATCCCTGTATTCTTCTTGTTACTTGCTTTCGTTTGGCAAGCAGCCGTGGGATTTAGGTAAGTTAATCTATTTTTCAATTGAGTAGGACAGGTAATATACCTGTTCTATTTTTTTGTGGAACTATGTTTGATAAAATTTACATTTATTAATATTTTGTAATGTTTTAATATAATAAACAAGATGTGAATCAAGCCATGTCAATATGAAGCCTTGAAAGCCAAGCTTAGAGTCAAGGAGGAATAAATTATGGGTAATATCAAATTCGTTAAAGAGAATAAAGAAGTAGTAGCGGCGGATGGTGCCAATCTCCGACTCAAAGCCATGCAAAATGACATTGATATATATACATTCATTGGCAAGATGACCAATTGCGGTGGTAATGGTCAATGTGGTACTTGCATTGTTGAAATAGTCGAAGGACTAGAAAATCTTTCCCCCCGCACAGACGTAGAAAATCGTAAATTCAAGAAAAAGCCTGAAAATTACCGCCTTGCGTGTCAAACTTTAGTGAATGGCTCAGTCAGCGTAGTTACGAAGCCTTAAGTTTTTTAGGATCATCCGTGGTTAGCATTTGAGAAAGTAAAAAGTTTGGGCTAACTCTGTCATTGATAATGGTATCCTAATGTTGTTGACTGGAAATTTAAGAGAGGCTTTCTTGCCATGCAAGTTAATGACCTGGGGTTCGTAGCGAGCATTTTGTTCGTATTAGTTCCCACTGTATTTTTACTCATTCTGTACATCCAAACTGCTAGCCGCCAAGGTGGAAAAGATAGTTAAGAATTTGTGTATAAAATAAATAACCCCTGCACTAGTAATGTGGGGGTTTTTATTTATCAACCGCTAACTGGTAGCATTTCTGTAGGATCAATTCATGGATTGCCCCTACAGTCCCATAAGCACAGCTTCAAACAAAAATAGTATGATTGCTGAGTATTAGAAAGAAAATCTTGCTTCTCTAGTATCTTATTACAACAAATCTAATACTCAGCATTGCTTAGTTTAAGCGATCGTCCGCGCCAACAATACCGGACAAGTGGCATTGACTCGAACATAGTCAGACAAGGAAGATCCGATGAGTCGATCTATATCAACAAAACTCTTAGCAATAGATGGACGACGATCTGGAGAACCGAGCAATAATAAGTCTATATTCAACTCTTCTGCTAACCGACAGATTTCTTCACCAGGTTTACCACTGCTGATATAAGCACGAGATTGGATACCTTGTTTTTGAGCTTCTGCAACTGCGGCTGCTAAAACTGGATTTTTATCTGAGTTAACCTCGGTTATTTCCGATTTTTTACCACCTAAATCTGTACTTATATTTGCCAAAATTAACTGACCACCCTGAATATCTCGCAGTAAAAACAGTGCCAATTTCAAGCAGTTTTTTGCAGAATCAGAGTTGTCTATTGCCACCATAATGCGCTTAATTCTTTTAACATAAATGTCATCTTTTACCAGCAACATGGGGCGAGAAGACAGCTGGAAAACATACTGACTAACTGAGTTCGATAAAATCGATTGCAGCCGCTTCAGTCCGCGTGAACCCATAACAATCAAGTCAGCATCGATTTCATCAGCTACTTGGCAAACTACATCTTTGGGGTCGCCTTCGCGCAAAATTGAAGAAACCTGACTAGGATCTAAGTTCAAAGTTTGAATGGCATTAGCCAGAATTTTACCACCATTTTCCCATTTAGCTGTCATGGTAGCAGCAGTATTTTGTGCCTGAACAACATGTAAAATTGTAACTTTCGCAGATTCAATTGAAGGGATTTCTCTCAGGGTTTTGAGCATTTCTTCTGCGTGTCCCAATCCCGATACAGTCAGCAAAATTTTGTTTATCATCTTACCTAATTGTTTTTAAGTTTACTTTTGTTTTCGCTTTTAGTACTTGGCTCAGGTCTGATTTTTACCTTTTTACTCGATAATCTAGTTAGTAAGTTGGCACAAGAAACTTTGTTTTTTAGTATTTAAAACTTACAAAAATGGCAAAGTACAAAATACTCAACAAATATTTAAGTTTGTTTGTACCTAGTTACTTACAATTCTCAACTAGACTTCAATTGTTAAGCATACTCTCAATTTAGCCTGAGTAACTTAATAAAATATGATGTTAGTTATCATTGTTAATCTATGTTCACTTTTTTTAATTAGAAGTTAGTTAAGTCTTGCAAAGAAATTCCCAAATAACTTTTTATAAGAATTGATTTACTATATCGCTTAATAAGCGATCGCTATCGGTTTGAATATTCTAAAGTCATATTTAATACTATAAAGACCTCTCCCTGGTGTGACTACGCAAAACCGTCCCTCTCCGAGTCGGAGAGGGAGAGACTTGAACTTTTGTTGAAGTCAGGAAGAGGTTGATCGAACTCACGTTAACTTAGCTGCGCTCCTGGTTGTCCGTTTTGGACTACAAACGAAGCTAAGGTTTTAACAGAGGCATTCAAGTCAACGATGCTTGATACAACGCGGTAGTCAGTTTGCCAGCGTTGTGGAGTAAGGTTGCAACGGACGTATCCCCGGTAAGCACCGTCAAAGAACTTAGTATGGGGATTGTTGGGTAGAGCAGCTTGAACTGGAGCAATAAATGCTGTGGGAAAGTCAGAGGTAATTGAGGTTCCGACAAACTCAGTGCCGACTGTGGCTGAGTTGGGGTTATTAAAATCCAGCTTCAGGTCGTGTACCCAACTAGAATGGATATCTCCGGTAATCACTACTGGATTAGAAGGTTGGCGCTGGTTGAGAAAACTCAAGAGCCGATTACGTGCAGCCACGTAGCCGTCCCACTGATCCACATTGAAGACACCTGAACCAGGACTACTATTAAAATTGTACTGGCCAAGCATCGTCTGTTGAGCAATCACATTCCAGCGCGATCGCGACTGATCTAACCCTTTTCGTAGCCACTGCTCTTGTTCTGAGCCCGTCATAGTAGCATTTGGATCAAAAGCTTCTGGGCAGCGAGGCTTCAGTCCATCATTACAAGGTTGGTTAGTGCGGTACTGTCTGGTATCTAGGACGTTGAACTCAGCTAAATTACCGAAAGTCAACCGCCGATAAAGCAGTGCGTCTGGGCCTTTAGGCAAGGAAGACTGACGGAGGGGCATGTGTTCGTAGTAAGCCTGGTAAGCACTAGCTCGGCGTTTCCTAAAAGTCTCTTCGCTTTGGTTATCTTCGGGAATTAAGTTGGCGTAGTTATTGTCAACTTCATGATCGTCCCAAGTGACAATCCAGGGAAAAGCAGCATGAGCAGCTTGGAGACTCTGGTCTGTTCTGTACAGGGCGTAGCGATCGCGGTAGTCTGCAAGAGTGATGATTTCTGGACTATTGTGCTGGCGTGGGCCACCAGATTGTGGCCCATATTCGTAAATGTAATCACCTAGATGAACTACAAGGTCGAGGTTTTCTTCAGCCAAATGGCGATAAGCCGTGTAGTAGCCATTTTGCCAGTCTTGACAGGAGACAAAAGCAAAGTTTAGTTGTTGAGTATAGCTATAAAATGCTGGTGCTGTGCGAGTCCGTCCAATGGGGCTAACTTCCCTACCCGCTTGAAATTGATACCAGTACCAACGGTCAGGGTCTAGCCCACGCACATCAACGTGGACTGAGTGCGCTAACTCTGGTGTTGCCAGCACTGTTCCTCTCCGCACAACCCGTTTCATATTTTCATCAAGGGCAATTTGCCACCGCACTGGCACATTTACCACTGGCATTCCACCTCCAGAAAGTGGATTTGGAGCCAGCCGCGTCCAAATAACAACACCATCCGGCAAAGGATCGCCAGAGGCAACACCAAGATTGAACGGATAGCTAGAAAACCTTGAGCTAGCCAATACCGGATGCCACTGGCTAGCAATTGTTAACCCAGTTAAGAATCCTGCACCCAACAAAAAACTCCGCCGTCTACACCGATTTGCTAGCAGTCCGCCATCCATAAGTTCCATATTCACCTCTACCCAGATGTAAATACAGTTGGCAAACTTTAGGAGAGTCAGTTGTGAAAAGCACAAATAATAGCTTGATTCAACTTGTCTCCTAATCGCTGCTCAACCAAACACAAGGAACCTAGCAACCTCGGATCAAGCAGAAATTAAGATTTTGTTAAGTCTAAGATTGGATTGGGACATTAGATATTTAGACCTCAACTAAGCAGCACTGCTGCTATCGGCTACTTTTATCAAACCGTTTTCTAATTACGAATTATTTAAAACCTGCCATTTCCCTGAACAATGTGCTTAACGGTGGTCAAGGTTTCTAAGCTGATAAATCCTCGACGATGGCCTTTTTGGTTAGACATACCGAGAAACACTGAATCTCCCCGCGAGGGGTTGCGGGAAAAACGCGGGGAAGTATTGATGTAGGTAGAGGCGCTGTTAACTCCTAAAGCAAACTGCCGACTTTCTTGGTAAGATTCAGTAACGATGGAGTCGGCATGACCACTACTGTGTTCATTAATCCAAGCGATCGCACTTTCTAAGCTATCCACCAGTTTAAAAGCTACCGTCTTTGTTAAATAAGGATTTCCCCATTCCCCCTCCTTCACCAGCTGCAACTGGGGAAAAGCTTGTACTAGTTCTGCATCCCCTCTAATTTCAAAGCCTTTTTCCATCAAGCTGTTCCACAGAACTGCTAAGGATGATGGCAAGGCTTGACGATGAATGAGTACCTTTTCAATCGCATTGACTTGATCGGGTTCGCTTTGATGGCTATCAAGAATCATCCAGCGCACCATTTCTAAGCTGGAATTTAGCGACCAGTAGAGATAACAGTTACCCATCGCGGACTTTAAGACTGGGCAAGTTGACTGTCGTACTACCTGCTGTACCAAGCTAGAACGTCCGTAGGGAATAACTAGATTCACGTACTGGTCTTGGGTGACTAAATCCCGAATTGAAGCACCATGTTCGGCTGTGATTAGCTCTACACAGCCTAAAGGTAGACCAACTTCTGCGATCGCATTTTGCAGTGCCTCAGCGATGGCAGCGTTGGAATGGCTAGCTTCAGTACTGCCTTTGAGAATTATACTATTGCCAGTTTTAATACAAAAACCTGCTGCGATCGCCCCTAAATCGGGAAAGGCTTCATAAATAAATCCAATCACTCCCAAAGGCATTAACTGGGTGTAACTCTGGGAATCTTCCAGTTGATAATCAGCCGTTCTAACGCGCCTTAGCGGATCTGATAATTCCCCTAACCGTTGTAAAACGTCTACTGTCATCTCTAGCCTTGTGGGAGTCAGCTTCAGCCAGTCTAATATCAACTCTGGCACTGCCATTTCTCGACTAGCTTCTAAATCCAACGTGTTGGCTTCTAGAATGTCGTCAAATGAGCGCTCAAGAGCTTGTGCCATCGCCAATACTGCACGACTTCGGTCTGCTCCCTTTGTGATCCCTAACTTTAGGGAAGCTTGATAGGCTCGTTGGGCACTAGTAATCGGTTCGGGGTGGTCATCTAAAACTTCAACACTCATTGAGTTAACGTCTGTAGGTAAGCCAGACCATTAATGCTGGCAGAATAGCTAATAGCACCGCCACCATTGCCCAAGCAATAATGCTGGAACCATTTGCTAATCGCAGTGCTAATGGCAGCCATATAATCACTAGCACGAAAATAATGCCAAGTGCTATAGGCAGATAGCTTTCTCCCAAGCGGGGATGGACAACGTGCCAACTATTTCCCATCCAACGCCAAGCCCGCTTGTAGGGATAGGTGGTAGAAAGTTGTTCTAGGACATGACCATTATCTTCTACGACAAAGATTTGCTGACAGCGATCGCAACCAAATGCTTCTGTCAACGTAATCGGAATTAACTGACCCCGGCGACGACAGGGACAGGGGTATTCAGCATTGAAATCTATTTTTTCGGGTTTTTGAGATTGCACAAGCGTTCTAGTAACTTGAGCGTGTTTTACACGAACTACGACAATATAATCCTTTGGTAAATGCAATAGAAGCTTCTGCTACTATAGATTGCTCTCTTTATATACATGTACTGACAATACAAATATCGCCATGATTGCAAACAGTAGATGCAGCAGACTCTAAGTATCCTAATTTTCATATCAGTACGGGGTTTTTTATTTGTAATATTTCCCCGAAGCTGACAATCTTATTTAAAATTTCCTTCTACTAGATAAAATCTAGACAAAGCTAGATGATATTATTTGACATTTCAAAGGGAGCATAGGAGCGGTTATCCCTTAATGTCGAGACACGATTTAGCTATCCGTGCATAAGTTTTAAAATGTTTAGATGTATATAACACTTCGGCTACGCTCAGTGTGAAATCTTAGTCAGCACACTGCTGACATTTATGACATACATCAACCTGTTTTAAGAGACTAATACCCGTGAATTCCCCCATAGTTTAAACAAGTTTTACTAGATGGGTAAAATCTATCCACAAATAAACAGTTTCACCATATCTAAATTACTTTATATTCTACTATCTATGAAATTCATCAAAATTATGAACGATTCACAGGAATACAGCGCGAATCGCCAAAGACTTCAATGCACCCTAAAAATACTAAACCTCTTGAAGTTAAAACTATCAAGAGGTTTTAGTTGGAAGCGGGTGACGCGATTCGAACGCGCGACATTCACCTTGGCAAGGTGACGCTCTACCACTGAGCTACACCCGCAATCAATTGCCATATATCAATATCTCAAATTTATCTCTGATTGTCAACCCCTTTATTTATTAATTTGTCATTAGTCATTGGTCATTGGCATTGGTCATTAAGTGAATAACAGACAAAGGACAACAGACAAATGACTAATGACATACCCTAGCCGAGTTCTTCTGACTCCGCCGTTAAATTGCCAATGCTGGCACTTTGAAAAGAGGCTGGCAAAGCCTGGCTGTTACGAGAATATGGTTCTGCTAGGTTAGAACGCAATTGCCGCATCAGGCTTGCCATTTCTAGGGCGTTTAGGGCATAATCCCAGCCATGATTACCTTTGATACCTGCCCGTTCTAAGGCTTGCTGCATAGTATCTACTGTCAAAATGCCAAAAATTACTGGCACTCCAGTTTGAAAGCTAGCGGCGGCAATACCTTTAGAAACTTCGGCGGATACATAATCAAAATGGGGTGTTTGCCCGCGAATGACTGCACCTAGACAAATTACAGCATCATAACGATGGGAAAGTGCTAGTTGGCGAGCTACTAAAGGTACCTCAAAACTTCCTGGAACCCAAACATAGTCCACCTGATTACCTTGGGGGTTAGGATCTACACCGTGGCGTTTCAAGCAATCTTGACATCCCTCTAGCAGCTTTCCGGTAACAAGGTCATTAAATCGACCAATCACCACTGCAAACCGCAAAGGCTCAGTTTGGGTAAAAGTTCCCTCGAAAACTGCCATGACTGCCTCTTAATCAACTATAGTTCTGGTCAATATACATTTCTTATTTAAATGTAGAGGAGCAGGAAAGCAAGGTCATAAAAAAGGAAATCGGAAAAAACTTCTCCTTTTTTCCTTTGGTCTTTGACCTTGGCTTTTCTGCCCCTCTAGTTCTTATATTATGTGCCTGAGCCAGAGCAAAGCCGTCGTCTACACGACAAAAAAGTTTAACAAACCAACTAAAAATACCAAAGCAATCCAGACGGCAGAACCAACCCAGAGCAGTTTTTTAGATTCAACCCAATTTTGGGGAGTAGCGTAAGCAACCGGAACGCCTACAACCAAGACAAAGGACAATAGGACTAGACCGATCAAGGCAAATTGGAATATTATGGTCATTTTTGCTTCTCCCAATACAGCGAAATACTAAGGATAGAATATCCTAAAGGGCGACACTGACACTTTCTTATTATTTTTAAGCTAGCAGAAATTGCAACATTTTAGTCATTTGTCCTTCATCTAAGTACCGATGACTAATGACTCTTAACTATGGATTTAATTCTTTGCCACACAACCGCAGATTTTGACGCACTAGGTGCAGCAGTAGGGTTAACGCGCCTACTACCGGGAAGTAAGATTGTGCTGACTGGCGGTTCTCATCCTCCTGTGCGGGACTTTTTAGCATTGCATCGGGATGAATATTCGCTAATTGAACGCCGTTCGGTGAATCCTGAAAAAATTCGTTCTCTGACTGTGGTGGATACGCAACAGCGCGATCGCTTGGGTAAAGCTGCTGAGTGGTTAGATTTACCCCATCTTGGGGAAATTATAGTTTATGACCATCACTTAGGACAAGAATCAGATATTCCTGCCACGCGATCGCATATTTCCTCAGTAGGAGCCGCTACAACTTTAATTGTGGAGCAATTGCAACAACAGGAAATTTCCTTGACTTCTGCCGAAGCTACAGTGATGGCTTTGGGTATCCACGTTGATACTGGCTCCTTGACCTTTGAGCAGTCGACACCACGGGATGCCTTAGCTTTGGCTTGGTTGATGCAACAAGGTGCTAGTTTATCGGTAATTTCTACCTACCGTGACCCTGGCTTGTCTTTGCAATTGCAGCAGCTATTAACTGAGGCGTTGGAAAATCTAGAATATCTTTGTCTGCATGGATATACAGTTGCTTGGGTAACTCTGAAAACAGATAGTTTTGTGCCAGGGCTATCGAGTTTGGCTTCAGAACTCGTGGAATTAACCGAAATTGATGCCATTCTGTTGGCTAATGAGTATCCTTTGAGTGAAAATGACTCACGTTTAACAATAATTGGGCGATCGCAAATTCCCAAAACAAATCTTAATCTATTATTCCAACTCTTGGGCGGCGGCGGTCATTCAAAAGCCGCATCACTAAATCTAAGAGGAGTGGATTCACAAGCAATATTAAAACAACTCCTTGATGGAGTAAAAGCACAAATTCCCCACCCCCTCACTGCGAGGGATTTGATGTCCTCTCCTGTCCGCACGATTCTGCCTGAAACCACAATTGCCGAAGCCCAGCGTATTTTATTACGCTATGGACACTCTGGTTTATCTGTAGTCGATGCCCAAGGGCAGCTAGTAGGTATTATTTCGCGCCGGGATCTTGATATCGCTTTGCACCACGGATTTAGCCATGCGCCAGTCAAAGGCTACATGACCACGAATCTGAAAACAATTACACCAGATACGACACTGCCACAAATTGAGTCGCTGATGGTGACTTATGATATTGGACGCTTGCCAGTCTTGGAAAATGGGCAGTTAGTTGGTCTTGTCACTCGTACTGATGTTTTACGCGAATTACATCAAGAAAGGGATGAAGACGGAGGAGGGGAAGAGGTACAGAGGGGGAAAAGTAATATTAATCTCCCGCAATTGCAAAATAAACTTGCTCCTCAATTATGGCAATTGCTCACCATCGCATCGCAAGAAGCAGAAAAACGGGGTTGGCATCTTTATCTAGTTGGGGGTGCAGTGCGAGATTTGCTGTTAGCTAAGACAGCAGGTAGCTTGATGATTAAAGATATTGACCTAGTAGTTGATGGCTTTCACAAATCAGCAGATGTTGGTGCTGGTGTGGAACTAGCAAAAGCCCTCCAACAACTTTACCCTGCGGCTCGTTTAGAAATCCACGGGGCTTTTCAAACTGCTGCTTTGTTGTGGCACAAAGACCCAGAATTAGATTCTCTGTGGGTAGATATTGCCACCGCTAGGACAGAATTTTATCCTTACCCAGCTGCGAATCCAGAAGTTGAGGCGAGTTCGATTCGTCAAGACTTGTATCGTCGAGATTTTACTATTAATGCGATCGCTTTGCGGCTCACTTCCCCTCGTTCCGGTGAGTTACTCGATTTTTTTGGCGGTTTACTCGATTTACAAGCCAAGCAAATTCGGGTTTTATACGCCAACAGCTTTATCGAAGATCCCACCCGCATTTATCGCGGCGTGCGCTTTGCTGTGCGCTTCGGATTTGAAATTGAACCACAGACTGAAGAGTTTATCCGCTATGCCATCAACAGTGGTGTTTACGATCGCACTTCCCAAGAGAATACCAAAACTCCAGCCCTGCAAACTCGACTCAAAACAGAATTAAAACACATCCTAGAAGCGCCCTACTGGAAATCAGCTTTGCAGTTACTCGATAACTTAGGGGCGTTGCAATGTATCCATCCTACCCTCAAGCTAGATGGGTCACTCCTACGGCAATTACGTTTGTTAGAACGCTGTTTGCGGCGATTTGATGCTGAACAAACTCTCATTCACTGGCAAATGCGTCTAGAAGCATTAATCGCCCACCTAGCACCTGAATATCGGGTGAAAGTAGCAAAAAATCTGCAATTGCAAGAGGATAGCATTCTGAGGTTGAAGAACTTAGTCCAAAGCTTTAGTCAAGTAATAGAATGTTTACCCACTTTGCAACGCCCCAGTCAAATAGTACAGTTGTTGCGACAATATGATTTACCAATACTGATTTTAATTGCTTTGCAAAGTCCGCGATCGCTTAGACATCAAATTTGGGAATATTTAACTGTTTGGGCTAATGTGCAGCCATTATTGAATGGCAATGATTTAAAGAAACTTGGTTACAAACCAGGACCACTGTATCGGCAAATATTAGATGATGTAGTTGCTGCTACCTTAGATGGAGTCATTAAAGATAGGACTGAAGCTGAGGAGTTTTTAGCACAACACTATCCTAATTGAAATAGCTCTGGTCTAAATTGTATCTGGATCGATATTTAACTCCCGCAGTTTTGCTGCTAAACGTTCAGCCTTTTGTTCGGCTTGTTCTGCTTGTTGTTGTGACTGTTCAGCCTTTTGTTCAGCTTGTTCTGCCGTTTCTTCCGGTGTTGCTACTAGTTGCCCATCTCGCGTAAAAAACCGTAATAAACCTTCATAAACTCCCAAATATAACCCTAGCTGATGACTCCACAAATGTCCTTGTTCACTTGCTTGTAGAGGTTGATATTCTCCATCTACTAAATGAAATCCCGCAAATTCTTGTGTATAAGGGTCAAACCAAAAATAATCGGGTGTACGGAAGGTATCTTGATAAATTGTTTTCTTTAAACCTTTATCAGTATTAGTTGTTGAGTTAGACAAAATTTCTAGAATTACATTCGGATATTTACCATCTTCTTCCCAGACTACCCAACTTTTGCGGGTTTTACGTTCAGTTCCCAGCACAACAAAAAAGTCTGGCCCCCGGAAGTATTCCGATTTGCGTTGGCGCGGACTGTAGTAAATAGTTAGATTTCCCGCCGCATAGAAATCATTTCTATCTCGCCACAACCATTCCAGACATGTTAATAGTAGGATTATTTGCCGTAAATGCAGTTCGCTTTCCAAGGGAGGCTCATCACTATATAAATCGCCAGGGGGAAATATAACATCTTGGCGGATGCCTTTTTGATCGTCTAATTCTTGAGCTATGGTCATAGAATGGATACGGCATCAAGTATTTATGAATTTATTTTAACAGTCTTGTAGTTAGCGATCGCGCGTACCTAATCGCTTATTTTTAGGGTACAGGTAAATTGTCCAATTCAGGCTTTATCATCTCAGAACCAATTTCATAAAGATGAATATCTTACCTCTGCGTTCTCTGCGCCTCTGCGGTTAAGAATCTTTATTTACCACTGAAAACGAGCGATCGCTACTTTTCCGAGATACCTTTATGCTACATTGTAGTCAATATCAGAACCTCATCAAAACTCCAACGAGATAGCTGAAATGAAGTAGTACCAAACACCTGTTGCGCCAAAGCAACGAATGTCAACGAAGAATAAATGCAACTAGTTTGACAGGGTTACTTCACATAGCCATGTACTAAAGATATTGTCATCACTCCTATCTAAATTTAACTGCTTGGCAAGTGTCTACGGCTAATTTTTTTGTGTCTAATATACCCGTAATTGTTATGAACATGCGGGTGGAAGTTTGCGAATTGAGGTTTGAAAATAATGCAGAAAAAATCAATCTTATTAGCTGAGAATTTAGCCTACGAACTCAGTTTAGCTCAAACTTTGTTTCAAAAAATACAAGTGAGTATCGAGGCCGGCGATCGCATTGCTTTAGTCGGTCGCAACGGAGTAGGAAAATCAACCCTATTAAAGATACTTGCAGATCAAATCAAACCCAGCGTCGGTTCTGTTTGGTCTAATGGTGTTGTCTACTGTTTGCCACAAATCAGCGCTATCAGACAAGAGATTACAGCAGATACAGTACTTGATTTTTTGATTTCCATCTCAGATGAATGGTGGAAGATTGAGGAGATTTTGCAAACACAATTCGATACAAATATTAATCTTTATCTACCAATTACTAACTTGAGTGGTGGAGAACTGACAAAACTATTTATAGCAATCGGATTATCTCAACAGCCCAATTTGCTGTTGCTAGATGAGCCAACTAACCACATGGATTTGCAAGCTTTAGAAAACTTAAGACAATTTCTGCAAAATTTCACTGGTGCGTTTGTAATTGTCTCACATAAACCTTTTTTTTTAGACCAAGTTACAGATGTTACTTGGGAACTCACACCTGATGCTTTGAAAGTATATGGAGGAAATTTTTCTCAATATCGAGAACAGAAACAAATCGAACTAGAAGCAGCATTGCGATCGCACGAAATCGCCAGAAAGGAACTAAAACGTACCCAAACCACAGCTATACAAGAACAGCAACGCGCAGCTCAATCTAGCTGCAACGGTCGCGCCAAGTTTCTTAATGGCAGTATTGATAGAATGGCAGCAGGACTAATTAAAAGCAAAGCTGAAGTGTCTACTGGAACTGCGAAAAAGAAACACGAAGCAGCAGTAGCAAAGGCTAATGAAAAGGTTGCAGAGACGAAAATCAAAACTACGAAAGTCACAAGTATTCAACTAGAGGAAAAAAATCAAAAGCGCCGAAATCTAATTAATATCCAGGGTGCAAATCTTAGGGTATCAGAACGTCTATTGATTCAAAATATTCAATTGCATGTATCATCTAGCGATCGCATAGCCATTGTCGGCGCAAATGGTTCTGGTAAATCGAGTCTGGTAAAGGCTATTTTAGGAATGGAAAACCAAACAATAGTTTTGGACTCAGGTGAGGTTTTGCTTGCACCAGCAATGAAAGCTGTATATCTCGATCAAACATACGAATTGGTAAATCGACAATACACAATTCTGGAAAATATGCAAGCGGCCAATCCTAGTCTCAGCTATCAGCTTTTGCGTCAACAGTTGGGACACTTTCTCTTTAAATATGATGACGTTCAAAAAAGCGCCTCTGTCCTGAGCGGGGGTGAATTGGCAAGATTAGCGCTCGCTATGATCGGTATCTCAGAAATCGATCTGTTGATTCTCGATGAGCCAACTAATAACCTAGATATTGAAACCGTTGAACAAATGGTAGTAGGTATCAATGACTATCAAGGAGCTATTTGGGTCATTTCCCATGATTTCGATTTTCTCAGTCAGATTAACATTACTCAAAGTTTCAACTTAAAAGAGCAAGCCTTGCAAATTACAACTTATTTACCCAATACACCAGAACAATATTATCAAGAGTTAGTGAAATGTCATGATATATGTTATTCCCGATCGGTGTAGCTGTCGCTTGTATGTCTGTCAACTCCGCGAATGATTGAATTGGCATATATTTCTAACTCTAAATCTCTAACTCTCCAGTAGAAGCCGTAAAGCATACAGGCAAGTTATAATTCTCTTGCGGATCAACGTAACAAAAATTTATGAGTAACCCACTAGTACAAGCCTTTTTCGTAGGCAGAGCAGTAGCCGAAGTAGTTAATGAGCGTTTAGAGGTCGCCTTGACCGATGCTTTGAGCGATCTGGGCAAATTTGATGCAGAAGCTAGAGAGCAGTTGCGCCAGTTTACAGAAGAAGTCCTAGAGCGGGCAAATCGGTCAGCAGAAGCAGCTAATTCTGGTCAAGCTACTACAGGTAGTGGACAAACCAATTCTGATTCAGGTGACTTGCAAGCAGATATTGATGAATTACGAGCAGAAATTGCCTTGTTACGCACAGAATTGCAACATTATCGCAGAACTTCTGCGTAAATTTTAGTCATTGGTCATTGGTCATTGGTCATTGGTCGAAAATTACTCACAAATGACAAATGACAAATGACACTTATGAAAAAACAGTTTAGGAATCAGAGTGTCTTCTTTTTCAAGTGATTCGGTTGCAAACCAACGGTACACAAAAGGATATGGAACAAGGTTATTCAGATAAGGCATACCGTTGGAATCGGGAAAAATACTCTAGCAGACGGCGTTTTGTGGACATTTGGTCTTTTGTCTTGACCTTATTGTTCAAACTTTGGCTATACAACAAATCTTGGAGTTATCCGGGTGGCGTGACTGAGGTAAAGCAAACTGCAAGACGCAAAACCCAAGCGGTCTGGATTCGCAATACTCTGCTGGATTTAGGCCCAACCTTCATCAAAGTTGGGCAACTGTTTTCCACTCGTGCTGATATCTTCCCTGGTGAATATGTAGAAGAACTAGCCAAATTACAAGACAAAGTACCGGCATTTAGCTATGAGCAAGTAGAAGCGACCATTGAAAAAGAATTAGGCAAAAAAATTCCTGAACTCTTCGATAATTTTGAACCAATTCCCTTAGCTGCTGCTAGCTTGGGGCAAGTACACAAAGCTGTGCTGCATAGTGGGGAATCGGTTGTTGTTAAGGTGCAACGTCCTGGATTAAAGAAGTTATTTGAAATAGATTTACAAATTCTCAAGGGAATTACTCGCTACTTTCAAAACCATCCTAAATGGGGACGTGGAAGAGATTGGTTAGGTATTTATGAAGAATGTTGTCGCATTCTTTGGGAAGAAATTGATTATCTTAACGAAGGTCGTAACGCCGATACTTTTCGCCGGAATTTTCGCGGCTACGATTGGGTGAACGTCCCAAGAGTATATTGGCGTTATGCCAGTTCCAGGGTGCTGACTTTAGAATATCTCCCTGGAATTAAAATTAGCCAATACGAAGCTTTAGAAGCAGCCGGTTTGGATCGAAAGGCGATCGCTCGTCAAGGCGCTCAAGCTTACTTACTACAGTTACTCAATAGTGGTTTTTTCCACGCCGATCCTCACCCAGGCAATATTGCTATTAGTGCAAGTGGGGCTTTAATATTCTACGATTTCGGCATGATGGGGCGGATTAAATCCAACGTGCGCGAGGGACTGATGCAAACACTGTTTGGCATCGCTCAAAAAGATGGCGATCGCGTTGTGCAGTCTCTGATCGATTTAGGCGCGATCGCCCCAACCGATGATATGGGCCCAGTGCGGCGTTCCGTCCAGTACATGCTAGATCATTTCATGGATAAGCCCTTTGAAAATCAGTCGGTGGCGGCAATCAGTGACGACCTTTATGAAATAGCTTATAATCAGCCATTTAGATTTCCAGCAACCTTCACTTTTGTGATGCGAGCCTTTTCTACCCTGGAAGGAGTAGGCAAAGGTTTAGATCCAGAGTTTAACTTTATGGAAGTTGCCAAACCTTATGCAATGCAGCTTATGACCGATATGAATGGTTCTGAGGGAAATACCTTTATAAATGAATTAAGTCGTCAAGCAGCTCAGGTAAGTAGTACTGCTTTTGGTCTACCACGTAGATTAGAGGATACGCTAGAAAAGCTAGAACGGGGAGATATGCGCCTCCGCGTTCGGTCTATAGAAACAGAACGGCTATTGCGGCGGCAAAGCAGTATTCAGCTCTCAATGAGCTATGCTCTGTTAATTACTGGTTTCACACTTTCAGCTACGATTTTAGTGGTTAGTAATTATGTATTGTGGGCACTAGTGCCTGGTTTAATTGCACTAGGGATTTCAGTGATTCTGATCAGACTACTTTTGCGCCTTGACCGTTACGATCGTATGTATTAATTGTTGCAAAAAAAATTATGAAACTTAATTTCACGGGTTTTAGCGATCCGGGACTTATTCGTTCTAATAATCAGGATGCTTACTATGTCGACCCAGAAGGGCGGTTTTTTGTTGTTGCCGATGGAATGGGTGGCCATGCTGGAGGTGAAGAAGCAAGTCGTATAGCCACTGAAGAAATTCAGGCGTATTTGCTGGCAAATTGGGAATCTTCTAAATCTTCTCAAGAATTGCTAGAGCAAGCTTTGTGGGGTGCCAATGAAGCGATTTTGCAAGATCAGCAAAATCATCCCGAACGTGCCGATATGGGCACAACAGTTGTAGCAGTAATTTTTCGTGCCCCAGAGTCGCCCTGGTGCGCTCATGTTGGTGATTCGCGGCTGTATCGCTTCCGAGAGTCGCACTTAGAACAGGTAACAGAAGACCACACTTGGGTAGCACGGGCAATCAAAATCGGTGACATAACTTTAGATGAAGCGCGATCGCATCCTTTTCGTCATGTATTATCGCGCTGTTTGGGACGTGAAGACTTGCATCAGATTGATGTGCAACCACTAGATGTAAAAGCTGGCGATCGCTTACTGTTATGTAGTGATGGTCTCACAGAAGAACTTGTTGAACAGAAGATTACTAGCTGCCTCCAAAATGCTCCTTGGCTTGATAAAGCCGCCATCTCTCTAATTGAGGCTGCTAAGGAGCATGGAGGGCACGATAACATCACAGTTGTCATCGTCTCACTAGAATAAATAGTCATTGGTCATTAATCGATGCTTAGTAACCTTAAATAAAGGACAACTGGCAAATGACAAATAACAATTCTGGTAGATATACTCAGCAATTTGTTCAGTGTGAGCATTTTTAGTTTTTACAATTTGATACAAATATTTTTAGCCTCCAAAGTCACCTAATGAGGCTGAATTTGCATCAAATTGATAAATTGACATCTTGCACATAATAAGGTAAAGCGACTATAATTCACGCTTATTACCATTCATTCCCCAACCTCCTTAAAGTCCTAGCTTCCCAAGCTTCCTCCATATTTATTTGTGGAGATAGAGTATCTTATATTTTTCTCAAACAGGAAAACGTATAGGACTCAGGACAAAATCTGCTTATCTCCTCAAAAGAGATTCAGTGCAAAGCAGAAACGGTTGAGAGGTAGTTATATCTACACTTCGTTCAAACAGAGCTTATTTTCCGGAATACAGCTCGGCTGACTTGGGTAGTATATCAGCAGGATTAGGTGCAAGATATCATATCAAAAAAAATCCACACTTAGGATGTGGGCAACGTGTCAAACAATTGTTATCTTTCTTAATACGGAGGAACAAATGGTGGACACATACAAGTCCAATTATTATCCCATTTGGACTTCTGCAAGCGATATCACCTTTATGCGTTTTTTTTCGGAGTTAACTATGAACCAACCAATGAAACTATCCTTGGAACAGCAATTCAGCATCTGTTCATTTGCCACTCAAGTACAGAATATGAGCCACGATCAAGCTAAAGACTTTTTAGTAAAGCTATATGAGCAAATGGTAGTGCGCGAGGCAACTTATCAGGAGCTTCTTAAGCACCAGTGGGGCTTAGATTCCGGTTCCACTATGGCATAGAGTCGTTCTACTGTCGCAGTGGACGACCTCCTTCTCTTGCTTGGTTCCAAGGAGGAAAAGAGCTGGGGATGTCGGGGCGTCAACTTCGATAAACAATTCCAAAAGAGCAGCGCAACAATTCAATTCACAAAATTAACTAACAACTAGTAAACTTTTCGAAGGCACATCTGCTGGAATCTAGACATAAATTTAGCTTTACAGACTAAACTTACTGCTCACTTGAGCAAAATTTTTTACTGTCTCTTTTGTCTAGTCTGAAAATTACACCTGCGTAAATTTACAATTTCCTACAATATGTATACAAGAATATTCAGAGAGAATTTAGACAGACCTGATTTGGCAGCTTGTGATTTCACTCTTTATACATATAACTAGAACTTACATCTTTATATATATTTTGTTTATAAAAGTTTACATTGTTTGAGTTAGCAACCCTTAACTACATGTATTACATATAATATTAAGAAATTATTCTTAGCTGGAAAGATCGTATGGAGAATCTGTATCAATGCTTTCCAGTTTTGCCAGAATTTGAGGCTTAATTTTTTCGTACTCGCTTTTGAGTAAGCTTTTACTCATTTGCGGGTCGGCAGTAGACATCAATGTGTTGCTCATTGCGACCCACTCTTGCAGTCGTTGACGTTGGGCAGAAGCGACACTGGAAGGCAAGATGTGGGTACAGCGATTTGGTGTTTCTCGTGCAAAAAACAACAGACGGTAGTAACCTGTGTGCTGTAATAACCGGGTAATTTCTTGACCAAGACTGGTTTTAAGATCGAGGTAGTAAGGTAACCATTTTGCACCATGCTTGCGGTTGTAGATGACAGTAATCCATAGCAACATGGGATGGGGAATAGAGATGAAAAGAA
Source organism: Nostoc punctiforme PCC 73102 (assembly GCF_000020025.1). Classification (GTDB taxonomy): domain Bacteria; phylum Cyanobacteriota; class Cyanobacteriia; order Cyanobacteriales; family Nostocaceae; genus Nostoc; species Nostoc punctiforme. The sequence continues at coordinate 365,455 of NC_010628.1, forward strand.
ATTGGTTATAACGGGTACACAGTAAGCGCTTCTGAATTTCTTCTTGCGGTAGCATCACCCATAGCGCTGGTAAAACCTCCCCATTGCTGTGAATGGACTGAGGAAATACAATGTCGGCAATTGGTTTATTTTGGGGCCAGGAAATAGCGCGAGCGATTTCATCATTAGACAATGATGCCCGCAAATCGGCTTTAGTCTTCTGTTCAAGCTCAGGACTAGCCGTAGTAGCAGGAATTAGGGCATGGCTATCTTGCTTAACTTTGCGTGTATGCTCAGGTTTTTCTAGAGATGCTAGAACTCTCAGGATTTCAGTGATACTTTGGGGGCGATCGCGTGCTAGCTTCGCTAGACAACTCATCACCAAATTTTCGATTTCTTTTGGTAGTTCTAACCCAGGTGCAACCTCAGTAAAAGAACGTGGTTTTTGATAGTGATGTGTTTTATACCATGCTCCAAAAGAATGGGTTTGTGCCACCAGTGGCATTTTGCCTGTGAGCATCTCAAACATCATTACACCCAAACTATAAATATCAGCACGGTTGTCTAATTCCTTACCCTCCATCTGTTCGGGAGAAGAATAAGCCAATGTCCCCAAATAGAATTTTGTATGGTCGCCATCCGACTGTAATAACTTAGCAATACCAAAATCTAAAACCTTGACCAATTCTCCGAAACTGGGATCTTGAATTACCAGCATATTGCTTGGCTTGACATCCCGATGGATAATTGGGCAAATTGTGCCCTCAACTGGGATGCCATCATGAGCGCACTGTAACCCCAGACTGAGTTGACGCGCCATACTCAGAAATCTTGGTAAGGGCAGTCGTTGCTTACGAATAATATTGTTTAGGCTTTGTCCTTGTAGATATTCCATGACGTAGAACGGCGTGTTATTGTCATCTACGCCATAGTCCATAACTCGGACAATGTGGATACTTTTTTGCCCTAGTAAAGCACAGGTTTTTGCTTCTCGCTCAAAGCGGTCTTGCAATCGCATCTTTTCATTTTGAATTGATAGAGCGAGAAACTTAACCGCAACAGGTACACCTCCCAACAAAGTATCTTTAGCACGATAAACTCGACCCATTGCTCCAGTACCGATTAACTCCTGGAGTTGGTAGCGTTTGCTGAGTAAGCGACCAATGTTGGGGTCTGACATAGAGAATTTGAATCCAAAAGCAGGTTGTAAGTGTTTAGGAGAAAAAGTGCATTCAAACTGATATCTGAATTATTGCGCCCAGAAATCACTTTCTAGATTCGTACCATAAGCCAGAAAAAGAAGTCAAAAAGCAAAAAGCTTATAGGCTATGGGACGATTTCCAATCGTTGCTCTATCTACACAGTTCTGTGATAGTACACTGGGGTGGAAATTTGCCTACCTTTAACAAGAGGATTTTGCACAAGTCTTGTTAATTAAGATAGTAAGTAGATTTACGCAGTGTTATACTAGCTTTTTATAGCCCACTTTTATAAGATTGCAGCCATCCTCTGGTAGTTGGCAACCGAGATGGTAATTACAGCTGGTGCAACATGCCAGAGCAAACAAGCAGAAAGAGTAGATAATAACGCTTCATATTATTTTGCACTTTAATTGTGTTGTAGTTTTAGTTTGCCCAATTTTGAGTAAATAGATAACTCTAGGATCTGCCAAAAACCTTAATTAGGAGCTACCACACTCACTACAGAGTTATGATAACTGAGTGATGAGCCAGGGTTTTGAATATCAATAAAGACATCAGGGAACGAGATGAGAGCTTCCTGTCTAGCTTTTATCAGCTCCAAGCTCTTGTGTCTTGTAAAAAGTACTCTAGTTTATTAGGATTTATAATTGTGATTTTTAGTGGTCAATGACTCACTACTAAAGTTTTACTCGACTAACACTTTCCTACTACCTCCAGCAAAACTTTCCTCTGCCTTTGTTTTGTTAATTAGGGATAATAACAGATGCTTATTGCTTGACCAGGTTTTTAACCTTCAGACTTGTTCTACATAAAAATGTATTATTAATTCATGAAATTGTGATAGTATTAATTGACGGGTTTTCGTTTTTTCTGTAGGTTATAAGACATATCAAAAACTAATTTATTACCCATTACGTAGTATTGCATTCGACGTTTGATAATATTGTTCAACCGGGAAATTAAAAAAGCAAAAAAATGCGGATTTTCCCTGATTTCTCTCAATGCTGTTAACCATTGTCTTTGCTTTACAGGCACTACAACTTTAAAGTAAGCTAGATGTTTTTTATAGGATGCAAGATTATAAGATAAAGCAAGCATTAAATCTGGATTGTTTTTCACAACTTCTTGTTGCATGAAAGAATTAGTAGCTATGCAGTATTGATTTAGGCGTGATAATATGCTTTGACGTACAAGAGAAATAGGGCGTGAGCGGTAAAAATAATAGGGTTCTGGCACAATGAAAAAGCGAGCGCCATTGATTAGGCATTTCACATCAAGCCAAAAATCTTCAGCTATGCTCACAGTTTCATCGTACAGAATGCCGTGCTTAACCAAAAATTCTCGTCTGAATATAGGCTTGCTTAAACCAAAAGGCAACACTGGTTCTCCATAAACACCACTCTTTACAAGAGAAATGAGATCAATTTGGAGAGTTTCATCTATACATTCTCCACTTTCTTGAATAAATGTACTCCAAGGAGATGTTGCGCCATCATGGATTAAATAGAGATCGTCAGCAATCATATCTGCATTTGTTTTCTCTGCCTGCAACAGAAGTTTTTCTAATCTTTCAGGAGTATACCAGTCATCTGAATCAAGAACAGCAACCCATTCTCCTTGGGCTGCTTTGATGGCACGATTACGTGCAGCAGAAACTCCAAGGTTTTGTTGATTAACTATTACTTTGAGGCGTTGGTCAGTAAAACTTTTAGCGACTTCTACAGTTTTATCACTTGAACCATCATCGACTATGATGACTTCAATATCACTGAGCGTTTGCTCTAAGGCTGACTGTATCGCCTTCGCAATATAAGCTTCAGTATTGTAAGCAGGAATAATGACCGATACTTTAGGATTCATAAAACTGAACTCCTGATTACACACTTAGGCAAAAATCTTAAGATTATGAAGATAAGTTTGATAACTTCTTTTTTACTATACAACTAAGTAGTCGGCAGGGCAAACGCATCTAAAATTACTCTTGATCGCAACCAACATTAAGAGGCAACGAAAAATAAGCATTTTTTCGTTTGGTTTAGTTTCTAAGAATCAAAGCGATGTCTAGGACGGGCTATGAAACTCTTTACGAGACGCTGTGCGTAGCTTGCTTCTTTTCAGGAGAACGAATACTCGCTATCGGTGTCGCTTAATTTTTTATCAATAAAGAAGTCTTAATGAGATTGCTTAAGCTTTATTGAGAATAAATTAGTTTTGTTGATATTATGCGTTGCCTTGAGTAAGTTGGTGAAAATAAACTTGAACATTGCCAAACCAGTACGTTGCTAGAGTTGTTTAGACAATATGGCTTCAGCTTACAGGTTAGACTCACAGCAGCGAGGAACATTGCTCTTAGGTTGATTGACGCTCTAGGCTAACTTCCATTGTGTTAGTTAAAAAATGACCAGCCAAGATACCACTACTTAGGTAATATCTATCTTCGGAAATCCGGTGTAGAGTTTCAAAGCCACTACGACGCTGACGATCGCCTATTACCCAGTAACGCTGCACAATAGTATCTAGACCAATCCAGCCTTCACCTTCAACCTGCCCCAAAATATTATGTTGTAGTAAAAAAGTATACTGACGCTCTCCCTCATGCAGTCGTCCTTTGTATTGTAGAGAGATTTCTGAGCGATCACTACCAGGAAATATCAGCTTTGTAGCCATAGTGAACCAGTTATCTCGATTCCAAGCTACCAAGGTCATACCCTTGACGCTGATTGGCATACCATTTCGTTCCAGCCAATTTCCTTGCATTGCCCAGCGTCCTGGTTCCAATAAAAAAGTATGAGCCACCTTATATATTCCCTGTCTTGATCGAGTACCGCCAAGATTACAGTTATAGCAGTGCTGTTAGCGTTAGTGGGGCGTTTAGCCCGTTACGTTAGCGATAGAGGGGCGTTTAGTCCGTGCTGAGTGAATATATGAAGAAATTTTTTATTGTTCCTGTTTCAGAACTTAGGACTGACTTTGGTGAATTTCTCCCAAAAGCACTTCTCGAGGTGCCCCAGTAGCAGTAGGTAGATTGCCAGGAATGCCCAAATGTCGCCAGTAGCCTAAAACTGCAAAAGCGATCGCTTCTTTAAAATCTGCATTTAACCCAACTTCATCTGTAGCCAATACTGGGATTGATGTCAACAATAATTCTAATCGACGTTTCAAATAGAGATTGCGACTACCACCACCACATAATAGTACCCGTTGTGGCATTTCTGGCAGAAAAGTGCGGTAACTATGAACAATTGAAGCAGCTGTCAGTTCCGTTAGAGTTGCCAGTATATCAGCAGCATTGAGTTGGTATTCTTGAGCATCTTTTAAAGACTGATGTAGATAAGTCACACCAAATAACTCTCGACCAGTAGATTTAGGCGGTGGCAAATGAAAGTAATCTTGGTTGAGCCATTGTTCTACCAAAGGATGGCAAGGAGTACCACTTGCTGCCCAATTGCCATTTTCATCGTAAGTTTTAGCACCAGCGCTTAAATGCTCCACTGCCAGATCCAACAGACTATTTCCTGGGCCAGTATCCCAAGCGCGAATTTTTGAGAGCCAATCGCCATGCCGAGGCGGAATATAAGCTACATTACCAATGCCACCAATGTTTTGAATACAGCGCCCTTCTTCAGGATGACTGAGCAAATAGGCATCTACTCTGGGCACGAGAGGCGCACCATGACCACCAATAGCAATATCAGCAACGCGGAAGTTGCTCACAGTTGTAATGCCTGTAAGATAGGCAATTAATTCGCCCCGCCCTAGTTGGAGACTATAACCCAAACGAGTGCTAAGTGCTGAATGAGGAGTGAGCATTTCTCTCCCTCTGCTCCTCTGCTCCCCTGCTCCTTCTTTGGGTGGTCGATGATAAACTGTCTGACCGTGAGAGCCAATGAGAGTAGCTGGCTGATGACCAATTTGAATATTTTGGGCGGCTTGGGCGAAGACTTGGGCGATCGCATCATCTATTTCTGCCAATTCTTCCATTGAGATGGCAACGCCTGCACCAACCGCCAGTATTTTTTCTCTGAGTTCAGATGGATAAGGATATGTTTTCCCGGCTAGTAACTCAACTTTAAGATCCAATTCTGTACCGGAAATCTCTATCAACACAGCATCTATGCCATCTACAGATGTGCCACTAATTAAACCGATAACGCGAGTAGAGACAGCAGCTTTTTCAGTCGGATGCATTGTTCAAGATTCTTTTTTTGATTGCAAGAGGTAGTTTAATTCATGCTACTACCCATGTCAAAAGAAGTAAGGTGGCATAGTTGATTGGAAAAAGACGAATTTTGGCAAAAAGGCTGAGAGGCAGTCGATAGCTAACCGTCAAAGAACGTCGTATTGCCTTGAAGTAAAAATATTAATTTTGAAATTACAGCAATTCCAGAGTTATGAAATGTATTAGAACTATCTAGATGTATTGCGAAAATTGATGTAGTCGGTTCTCATAAAAACATTATGAAGTTAATCACACAGCAAAATGCAGATTATGTAATTACCTTAAAGAAGAACCAAGGTAATCTTGATTGTGAGGTCAAAAAACTATTCAGCAAAGGCATAAGCACGGAGTTTCAAGTGTTATGTATAGCAAAATGCCTCATATCTTCTTAATCTCAAACCCTAAAAATATAAACCGCCTGCGAATCAAAAAATGGCACTTTTTATAAATAAAGCTTGTTTACAATTTTGCACTGATAACTTCGCATCTTCTACATAAAGCTATAGACATCGCACAACATAATATCAGTGATTATCCTCTAAATGAAATCCAAGAACCTGCATTTCCATCTGGGTATAGTCAAATCAAAAAAGTAGTAATCCCTCTGATGTTGGAATCTAGAAGTACATCACATAATGAGGCTATGAACACGAAAGATTAAAAAATAAAAGGGATTGTAAAATGAAAAATCTTTTAATTAAGTCCGCGATCGCTTCTGGTGTTGTTTTGTCCTTAGCTACTGTTAGTCGTCCTGTAATGGCTGCGTCTTTTGCGGTATCAATAGAAAATGCAGGCGTACAAAATGCACAATTATCAAATCTTGTTAATGCCCATGTAGACACTTTTGATTCAGAAACACAAGGCTACAGTGCAACAGGATTTCAATGGAATGACGGAACAAAAAATATTGGTAGCTATCAAAATACTCTGGTCATGAATGCAGAGCAATATGGTGGTGCTGGTGGAACAGGCAAGTATTTTGATGTAGACACGAATAGATCGGGTAATGGTCAAAAAGTTTCCACCCTTAATTTGGCAACCCCACAAAGTTACTTTGGTTTTTGGTGGTCGGCAGGAGATAGTAGCAATGTACTTACATTTCTTTCACAAGGTCAGGTTGTCTATTCTATGACCACCGCTGACGTGGTTAACTATATCGCAAAACTACCAAATAAAACCAGCTACTACGGTAATCCTAATTCGACATTCAAAAACCAGGATTCTGGAGAACCCTTTGCATTCATCAACTTCTACGATGTTGGTGGAACTTTTGATCAAGTTCAATTCACCAATATTGGTGGAACTGGTTTTGAATCAGATAATCACACTGTCGCTACTGGCTACAATAGTATCAACGGTAATATAGTGACTACAGCAGTTCCTGAGTCTTCTTCTCTATTAGGAGTTTTTGCGATTGGTTTTGTGGGTGCTGCTTCAGTTATGACTCGTCGAGTCAAGAAAAAGTCAGTTTTGCAATTATCATAAGTCTAGTGGCGTGCAAACAAGACAATTTCTAGCTCACATTAAGTATCTTCTGCACTTCTGATGATAATTAAGAGAATGTCACTCTCAAGCGATCGCCACTTTAATAGCACTGCTTTAAAGCAATTTTATTAAAGACACCAATTCTAGCTCAGTAAGATTTGCCTGATTTTCTCTATGCCTTACTCCCAGGCTCCACCTCGCGTAGCGTGCCATAGGCAGGATTTCAGAAGTTCCAGCAAAAAGTTAACATTAAACACAAGTTAGGGTGAGCTTACTTAGGTAAACTCACCCTAATTGTTTTGCTATTCATTTTATGGGCAATCATTCTACAACACTTAGATAATGCCTAGATTGCCTTCTGCTTAGAGATATTGGCATTACCCAGCCTAAAAGCTTAACTTGGTATAGAACTGCTCCTAAAGCCTAAGTTTTAAGAATCGATATGATAGAAAAGTAGATAAAACTTAAAAAATATTTATCGAATGGCGTTTCAATCATCTGGCTTGTCCAAGGTCAAAGACTCATTCACACAAAAAATCTTTTTGGGTAATGAACCCAATGCGGAGTTAATTGCAATTCTCACCGTTTACTTTGTCCAAGGAATTTTAGGGCTATCGCGTTTAGCCGTGAGCTTTTTCCTCAAAGATGAACTGTTGCTGAGTCCAGTCCAGGTGTCGGCGCTATTGGGAATTGTCTTCCTACCTTGGATGATCAAGCCGGTGTTTGGTTTTATCTCTGATGGCTTACCTATATTTGGTTATCGTCGTCGTCCTTACTTAATTTTATCCGGGATACTGGGAACTGCTTCCTGGATGAGTTTAGCCACAATAGTTCATACTAGCTGGGCGGCTACGTTAGCGATCGCTATTGGTTCTCTCTCCGTCGCCATGAGTGACGTGATAGTTGACTCGCTAGTTGTGGAACGTGCCAGAGGTGAATCCCAAGCAAAAGCTGGTTCACTACAATCTGTATGCTGGGGTGCTTCTGCGATCGGAGGTTTAATAACAGCATACTTTAGCGGTCTGCTGCTTCAATACTTTACTACCCGTACTGTCTTTGGAATTACCGCCTTATTCCCTCTCATTGTCTCAGGGGTAGCTTGGTTAATTGCTGAATCTCCCGTTAGCAAAGGTACTAATGAGAGTAATCAAACTAACCCTTTACCAATCAAACATCAACTGAAGCAACTACGCCAAGCTATTACCCAAAAAACAATTTGGCTACCAACAGCTTTTGTCTTCATCTGGCAAGCTACCCCAAATGCTGAATCAGCCTTTTTCTACTTCTCTACCAACGAATTACACTTTGAACCAGAATTTTTAGGACGGGTAAACTTGGTAACAAGTTTCGCTTCTTTAGCAGGTGTTTGGATTTTTCAACGTTTCCTCAAAAGCATTCCTTTTCGCGTGATTTTTGCTTGGAGTACCGTCCTTTCTTCAATGTTAGGGATGACGATGCTGTTGTTAGTGACTCACACAAACCGGCTGTTGGGTATAGATGACCACTGGTTTAGTTTGGGCGATAGTCTTATTCTCACTGTGATGGGGAAAATTGCCTTTATGCAAGTCATGGTTCTAGCAGCAAGGCTTTGTCCCTCTGGTGTGGAAGCAACGTTATTTGCCTTGTTGATGTCGGTATTTAATTCAGCAGGAACGGTTTCCCAAGCATTGGGGGCATTAATCACCTATTGGCTAGGGATCACTGCAACTAATTTTGAGTCACTTTGGCTATTGGTGATAATTACTAACCTTAGTACGCTGTTACCCCTACCATTTATCAACTGGCTACCTGCTGCTGAAGAGCAAGCTGAGACATCCAAAGATGGGGAACAAGCTTTCTTACCTGATTTGATGTCTGAGTTGGTACTGACAGAACCAGAGTCGGAAATAGTGGAATAGTGTAATAAATCCAAAGTCGAGTCAGTACGCTGCCTCCCTGTTGCAACCTTGCTGCAACGGAATTCTTTTTAGCTGCTACATATTTTCGTACAAGATAACAATAAAAAACAAAGCTTATGCATTTGAAAAGTCAAGAAAGCCCGGTTACAGAAAAATCTTATACTCGTGCAGATTGGCAAGGTGGGTATCAATCTCTCACCCAAGAATTTGATTATTGGATTGATGATATAGAAGGGCAAATTCCCAGAGAATTAGAAGGCACGCTGTTTAGAAATGGCCCCGGTTTGCTGGATGTGAATGGACAATTTCTTCATCACCCGTTTGATGGAGATGGGATGATTAGCAAAATAACCTTTACCAACGGTCGTGCCCATTTTCGCAACCGCTTTGTTCGTACAACTGGCTATTTGGCAGAACAAAAAGCGGGAAAAATTCTTTATCGAGGTACTTTTGGTACTCAAAAACCTGGTGGTTGGCGAGTTAATATTTTTGACTTCAAACTCAAAAATATCGCTAATACAAATGTTATCTATTGGGGTGGTAAACTGCTAGCATTGTGGGAAGCTTCTGAAGCATATTGCCTCGATCCCTACACTCTTGAAACTTTGGGTAATGAATATTTTAATGGTGCTTTGTCAGCAGGTGAAGCTTTCGCTGCTCATCCGCGCTTGCAAAGGAATTGTGAACAAGATGGGGGCGAACCTCGCCTAGTAAATTTCTCGATTAAGCCAGGATTATCTACCACCATTACTATTTTCGAGCTAAACTTAGCGGGTGAAATTGTTAGACAGCAAGCTCATAAGGTTCCCGACTTCTGTTTCATTCACGATTTTGTTATTACTCCCAACTACTGCATCTTCTTTCAAAATCCTGTCACATTTAATCCCATACCTTTTGCCTTAGGAATACGTGCGGCAGGAGAATGTATCAAATTTCAACCAAATCAACCGACAAAAATTATAATTATTCCCCGTTTTCCCAAAGAAGGGCAAGAAGAGATAAAATTTCTGGAAACTCAGTCGGGTTTCGTTTTCCACCACGTTAATGCTTTTGAGGTAGGAGAGGAAGTTCTGATTGATTCTATTTGCTACCAAGATTTACCAGAAGTGGAGCCTAAAAGCGATTTTCGACAAGTTGATTTTGAAGCTTCTTCACCTGGGCAACTTTGGCGATTTTATCTAAATCTCAAGAATGGGACAGTCCAGCGAGAATTGATTGATAGTCGCTGTTGCGAATTTCCCAGCATCGATCCGGCGAATGTGGGACACCCTTATCGATATCTATATATAGGTGCGGCTCATGCAGAGAGTGGTAATGCTCCCTTACAAGCATTGCTGAAAATTGATTTACACTCTGGAGAAAAACAGTTTTGGAGTGCTGCACCCCGTGGTTTTGTGGGTGAACCGATTTTTGTCCCGCGCCCAGATTCTGAAAAGGAAGATGATGGTTGGGTATTAGCTTTAGTTTATAATGCTGCCCATCACCGCTCAGATTTAGTAATTTTGGATGCTAGTGATTTCTCTAAAGGAACAATCGCACGCCTACATCTTAAGCATCATATCCCGTATGGTCTACATGGGAGTTTTACTTCTGAAGTTTTTGGGGAAATTTGATCTCTTATTTGGATAAAACCATTTTTTCGCTGGCAATGATATGCAAATCGATATTTTTGAGCAAGCGCACCAATTTTTGCGTCAAAGATCCTTTGAGGAGCATTTGCCAGCGCGATCGCTGACTCTCTCCAATTACAATTTGGGTAATCCGATATTTCTCGGCGACTTCGGCGATCGCATTAGCTACGTTACTGTTAGTAACACGAAGAAAAGTACCTTCAAATTCGTTACAGAGTTTCTCACAAGTGTGGATGTGTAGGCTTTCCTCCTTAGTGAGGAACCGTTCTGGATCGGCAACAAACAAAGTATAAAGCGGGGCATTCATGTAGCTAGCTAACCTCGCACCCCGGCGTAACAACTGTACTGAGTTGGGATAGGTCGATATGCACACCAAAACGCGCTCATGAATATTACAGGATTGTCCATTGGGGGTAGTAGCGATCGCATTTTCTTCTACGTTGTCTGCGACTTCGCGTAAAGCTAACTCCCGCAAAGCAATCAGGTTACGGCGTTGGAAAAAATTATCGAGGGATTGCTGGATTTTTTGGGGTGCGTAAATCTTGCCTTCTAATAACCGTTCTTGCAGTGTTTCCGGCGTGACATCCACTACCACTATTTCATCAGCTTCATCCAGAATTCTATCAGGAACTCGCTCACGGACTACAACCCCAGTAATTCTAGCTACTAAGTCATTAAGACTTTCCAAATGTTGCACATTCATTGTGGAGTAGACATCAATACCTGCCGCCAAAACTACTTCTACATCTTCGTAGCGTTTTTCGCGTGGGGAACCAGGGACGTTGGTATGGGCAAGTTCATCGATTAAGGCTAATTGGGGCGATCGTTTTAAAATAGCATCTGTATCCATGTCCGTTAGCATCAACTCACCGCGAGGATATTGCTTACGGGGTAAAATCTCCAGTCCCTCTGCCTTTTCCTCCGTATCTTTGCGTCCGTGAGTTTCCAAAAGCCCAACGATTACATCAATTCCTTCTTGTTTAAGTGCGTGTCCCTCTTCTAGCATCCGGTAGGTTTTCCCTACTCCAGGAGCCATACCAATAAATATTTTATGTTTACCCCGCCGTCGTACCGGATAAAGCGAGTAACTTCCAGAATTTAAAGGTGCAGTGCCATTCGAACCAGTATTATTATCTGACATTTCATTCTTAGTTTCTATCGCAATCCTATCTCATCGGAAAACAGCGCTTTATCTATGTCCCTTATAAGTGCTGTTAGCGGATAGCTAGCTAGGGTTGAGTGCGTGAATAGTAAATCTAACTTGTTGTGCCCAATTCCCAATTCCCAATGCCCCATGCCCAATGCCCAATTCCCATTTATTGATTTTGCTGACGATTAATATCTTGCAAGTCAAGAGCATAATTCAATCGGAGAACATTGACTCCCGGCTCACCAAAAATCCATAAAAATCTGCCATCGGTATACTTGTTAATTAAACGTAGGATCTCATCTTCTTTGACTCCGCGGGCACCAGCAACCCGCGTCAATTGCTGCCGTGCTGCTTTGAAGGAAATATGCGGATCTAAACCAGAACCAGAGGTATAAATCATATCAGCGATCGGTTGAAGATTTTCATCTCGCAATTGATTTGCCTCTTCTAGAATCCGCTTTAGTAGCTCTGGATTACTAGCAGCGAGATTGCTGGCTCCGGATATGCCAGTTGGCTTGGCTTTTTTTCCTTGGCTATATCTAACAGTACTGGGACGAGGATGGAAATATCGCTCGGATGTGAATAGTTGACCAATCAAAGCTGAACCAATTGGTTCATTATTTAGATTCAGCATAATACTACCATTCGCTTGATAGGGCAAAAAAACTTGACCCACTACAAGGATGATTAGAGGATAGATGATTGCAGTCAACAACCAAAGCATTAGAGTTATAAAAATTGCTCTGATAGTTTCTCGAATAATAGCCATAAAAACTTTTCCAATTATTACTAAAATTAATTTTTAATTTTAATTATTTTACCCAATTAGAACGATGTTCAAAGATGCTGCTGCTAACAGCATAAATACCTGGGGCAATTACCACATTCAAGCACAGCAGGATAAAAATAGCGAGTGTGAGTGTTGTTTAAGGAATTGCGACCAAACAAAGAACATCGCTTGTATCAGATTTATCGGCAAAAACTTTTCCCAAACATGGACCTGTTTATTCATATTCTTTTGCTTCTCTCTCTCAACAGGTAAAAGTAAAAATGTTTATTATTTTACTTTGGTCAAGATGCGCTCGTTTCGCAGCATATCTACTTTTTCTATCCTTAAGCCAAACCTACAATTGTAATCAGTATGTCTATCAACTTAATGGCGATAAATGGCGCAATCACTCCACCTAAGCCATAAATTAAGATATTGCGTTGGAGTAGCTGATTAGCTGTCAATGGTCTAAACCGCACACCCTTCAATGCCAAGGGAATCAAAGCTGGAATAATCAAAGCATTATAAATCAGCGCTGATAGTACAGCAGACTTAGAGCTAGTCAAATTCATAATATTCAGGCTTTGTAGATTAGCAGCGACAAATATCACTGGGATAATTGCAAAGTATTTGGCAATATCGTTAGCGATAGAAAATGTCATCAAAGCTCCGCGAGTAATCAACAATTGTTTACCAATGCTAATAATATCGATCAGCTTTGTCGGATCGGAGTCCAAATCCACCATGTTGGCGGCTTCTTTTGCAGCTTGTGTCCCTGTATTCATAGCAACGCCGACGTTAGCTTGGGCTAATGCAGGAGCATCGTTAGTCCCATCTCCTGTCATGGCAACTAGTTTACCTGCTGCTTGTTCCTTTTTAATGACACTGATTTTGTCTTCTGGTGTGGCTTCAGCAATGAAGTCATCCACTCCAGCTTCTTTAGCAATGACAGAAGCTGTAATTTGGTTGTCTCCAGTTAGCATGATTGTACGCACTCCCATCCGTCGCAGTTGCTCAAAGCGATCGCGGATACCAGGTTTAACTATATCTTTGAGATAAATAACCCCATAGATTTCGTTATCTAGGCTAACTGCTAAAGGTGTACCTCCCAAGCGAGAAACTCGTTCGTAGGCAGCATCCAATTCTGGCGTGTCGCGTCCGTTGCGAGAACGGACAAATCCTTTAATGGCTTCTACTGCTCCCTTCCTGGCCTCATAACCACCAGGTAAGTTAGTTCCACTCATTCGGGTTTTGGCGGAAAAATCAACTCCTTCTGCCTGGTTGGAATCAAAATCAAACCTTGCGCCTAACTTTTCTGCCAGTCGAATAATGGATTTACCTTCTGGTGTATTGTCAAAAAAACTAGCCGCCCACGCAACATTAGCAATTTCTGACATTGAATGACCGTTGATCGGGATAAACTCTTCCGCCAAACGGTTGCCGAGGGTGATTGTACCTGTCTTATCGAGAACTAGAGTGTTGACATCACCACAGGCTTCGACTGCTTTTCCTGAAGTCGCAATAACGTTAAATTGGGCAACTCGATCCATACCAGCAATGCCGATGGTACTGAGTAAGCCGCCAATGGTTGTAGGAATTAATGCCACTAATAGGGCAATTAAAGTTGGCACGCTCACTGGACTATTGACATAGTAAGCAAGTGCGGGCAGAGTTACTACAACTAACAAAAACACTAAGCTGAGAACTGCCAACAATACTGTCAGGGCAATTTCATTGGGTGTTTTGCTGCGTTCTGCCCCTTCTACTAAGCCAATCATCCTGTCAATAAAGCCTTTACCGGGGTCAGTAGTGATACGGATAATTAATTCATCTGAGATAATCCGCGTCCCACCAGTGACGGAACTGGAAACATCGGAGCCTGATTCTTTTAATACTGGTGCAGATTCTCCAGTAATTGCCGATTCATCTACTGAGGCAACACCCATAATTACCTCGCCATCGCCGGGAATGATATCACCAGCAACGACGTAGATGTTATCGCCCTTTTTAAGGTTAGTAGATGAAACTTCACTAATTGTGCCGTCGGGAGCGAGTTTTTTAGCGATCGCCTCTGATTTGGTTAATCGCAAGGCATCAGCTTGAGCTTTACCCCGCCCTTCTGCCAATGCTTCAGCAAAATTGGCAAACCAAACTGTAAAGAATAAAATCCCCGACAGTAAGCCATTGAAAAGTTGTGGCTTCTTTTGTAGGGCTGGGCCAAATAAATTGGGATCAATTGTGAGCAATAGAATGATGATTGTCCCCACCCAAACCACAAATATTACTGGATTTTTGATTACATACTTAGGGTTGAGCTTCACAAAAGCATCTCTAATTGCCCTTAAGTACAGCCACTTTTTACTTGTCCTTGCTTTTTTACGTCCTTGACGGTGATCGCCAGAACGAGGATTTGGCCGTCTAGCTCTGAAGTTAGTTGCCACTTGATTCATGAATAAAGTTAGGAGTTAAAAGTTAAAAATTAGGAGTTAGAAGTTAGGAGTTTCCAATAAAAAATACATCCGACCTTTAGGGCACGCTATGCGATCGCTAACACAATGCCAAAGCGATGCTCGTTCCTACCTACCTCTATTCGCGTTCGATTGTCACCAGAAGGACGGACGATCGAACGCGAACAACGTGTCGCAGACAAGACTCGCTAAAATACCAGTCGCCTACGGTGAAAAACCCGCCTACAGCGATGGATTCAGCACAAAGCACTGCCTCCCCTACAAAACAGGATAATTTATTTATTTTTTGGTATTCTCTTAATTCCAGACTTATAACTCATAAATTTTCTAATTGCCAGATGCTAGTTTCAAACCCTCAGCTATGGGGCCTAAAGCTAAAACGGGAAAGAAAGTTAATACTCCCAAAACCAATGTCACTCCAGCAGTGATACCAGTAAATACTAGAGAATCAGTTCTTAGGGTACCAGGGGTTTCTTGTACTTGTTGTTTGCGAGACATACCGTCAGCTAACAGCAGGATGGCAATTATCGGAATGTATCGTCCTCCTATTAAGCTAACTAAAGTACTCAAGTTCCACCACAGGGTGTTATCTTTCAACCCTTCCAAGCCGGAGCCATTATTTGCGGTGGCTGAGGCGTATTCATAAACTACTTGAGAAATACCGTGATGGCCAGAGTTGCTAATTCCAGAGAGAGAGATGGGATAAGCCAGGGCGATCGCACTGGGAATCAAAACTAGAATTGGGTGAATCAACAACACGACACTGGCGAGGACAATTTCACGTTTTTCAATTTTGCGTCCTAAAAACTCTGGGGTGCGTCCTGCCATTAGTCCAGTTAGGAACACTGTAAGAATTAAGTAAATAAATAAGTAAGCTGTTCCAGTTCCCTGACCACCCCAAATTACCTGGATAAACAAGTTGAAGAGTGTCGAAAATATTCCTTGGGGCATCAAAGAATCATGCATCCCATTCACAGCGCCAGACATAGTAGCAGTAGTCATAACTGCCCAAAATGCCGTTTGTAACCAGCCAAACCGCACTTCTTTCCCCTCTAAATTGGGCTGTTCTAATGCAAAGGCGTTATTAACAAGGGGATTACCTTGCAATTCTCCCACGGCTGTTACTCCCACCAGAACCACAAAAATCACAAACACCATCCAAAAAAGCAGCCAAGCTTGTTTGATGTTGTTGGCAAATATACCGTATGTGTAAATCAAGGCTGCCGGTATAGAAATCATGGCGATCATTTCTATCAAGTTAGAAGCGCCATTGGGATTCTCAAAAGGATGTGCTGAGTTTACGCCAAAGAAGCCACCGCCATTCTCGCCCAAAAGTTTGATCATTTCAAAGGATGCCACCGGGCCTCTGGCAAGATATTGTGTCCCGCCTTCTAAGGTTCTCACATCCATAGTCTTCGCTAATGTTTGTGGTACACCTGTTAGAAGCAAAGCGATCGCTCCAATAATCGAAATCGGTAGCAATATGCGCGTAATTGCACGGACAACATCAACATAAAAGTTTCCTAGCCTTCTACCCGTCAGTCCGCGAATAAAGGCAATTCCCACAGATAAACCGGTAGCTGCGGAGGTGAACATCAAAAAGCCTAAAGCTGCTACCTGGCTAAAATAGCTTAAGGTTGTCTCACCAGCATAGTGCTGCTGGTCGGTATTCGTTACAAAGGAAATGGTTGTATGCAGTAATACATCCCAACTGGGCGCACCAAAACCGTTAGGATTCCAGGGCAACAGCCTCTGAAAATATAATAGTAAGTACACTGAAATACCCATAATCAGGTTGCTGTACAGTACAGCTCGGATATACTGCGAAACCGTCATATCATCTTTTCTGCGAACACCCGCTAGTACAAACATACTCCGTTCTATGGGGTTCATTAAAAAATCCAGTAGTGTTCTTTCTCCCAAGAAGACATGGGCTATGTATCTACCGAGTAGTGGAGTAATTGCTATGACAATACACAGCGTTAAGCCAATTTGCAAAAAACCTTGTCCCATATATTTCGCGCTCGATAAAATTTAAGTGCTAGCAAGCCAATTATTAAAAATAACAGATTAACTGTTGGAGTATTTGATTGCAGAAATTTAGTGATATGAGTTATCACCGCCATTTTTAAATCTGGATTTACTATTTTCAGCTATTGCTATTTTCCAGATAGTTGTTTAACTTATCGTTAAAAATATTTAATCTTTACTTTTAATTCATCTATTTCGCTAGTTAGTATTATTTGTTTATACAATACATTATCGAAGTTTGCTACGTTCAAAGAATATAAATATTTAAGAGGATTTTATTAAATGAATGACGGTATGGGAAGGTTGTGTTAGATACTCTGCACCTTGTGACAAGTACCCAGTCCCTAATCCTCAATCCCCAGTCCTCTTTTTTGCATCTGGACAATCGTAATTTTCAGGTTAATGCTCAAGTGAATATTTGCAGATATAGATTGCAGATAAATCATAATCGCTGAATTAAATAGTTGTAAAGATTGTAGGATAAAGATTTTTTAGTAAATCAGAAATGACGATATTAAGTCGATTAGTGGCTATGAAAGAAGCTATAAATGAGCGTGGAGAGACTTATGGGCTAATAGCGATCGCCTTTGCCATCGTGATTAGCTTAGAATATTTGACACCACCTGAGTACGTATTTGGCTACCTCTACACAGGGACAATTTTGTTAGCAGATTCTCGATTGAATCGGAAAGCAGTATTGGGGATCACTCTTGCCGCTACAGGATTAACATTATTGAATTTGTTTGTCCCCGGAGGAGAAATAATTTATCCCCCAACGTTAGCAAATCGGCTGATTGCAGTATTGGCGTTGATGGTAACGGGTTGGTTAAGCGATCGCAACCACCGCAATGAAGAAGCAATCGCTTATACACAAGCACAATTACGCTCCCAAGAACAACTAGCTATCATGCGTGAAGATTTTGTTTCTACCCTAACGCATGATTTGAAAACACCTCTATTAGGAGCAATTGAAACGCTGAAATATTTTCAAAATGAGCAATTTGGTGAAATCACGCCAATGCAAGCAAAAGTCCTCCAAACTATGGCTCGTAGTCATCGGAGTACACTGCAATTAGTCCAAACTCTTTTAGATGTATACCGTAATGATGCTGAAGGGTTGAAATTACAGATATCACCTGTTAACTTGGCAACTGTGGCAGAGGAGATAATCGCAACCCTGGCTGAACTAGCGAGAACACGTCAGGTTTATATTTCTTTGCACTATGGCGAATCAGATTTTCGTAGCTTTCTCTGGGTAAATGGCGATTCTTTACAACTTGGGCGAGTTTTCACCAATCTCCTGAGTAATGGTATTAACCATACCCCCCGTGGCGGTAAAGTGGAAGTGGTACTTGAAGGTTATTCTAGCGATCAAGTGGTAAAAATACTCGATACTGGTTCCGGCTTTACAGAAGAAGAGTTACCCCACTTATTTGAGAGATTTTATCAAGGACATAGCGATCGCCACGTCTCAGGATCGGGACTAGGGCTTTATTTAACTAGGCAAATTATCGCTGCTCATGGGGGTACAATTTGGGCAGAGAATCGCTCACCACGGGGAGCAATGTTTGGTTTTAGACTCCCAGCTTGTCCACCTCCGGGGAGTTGAAGGAGCAGGGGGAGCAGAGAAGGTAGGGGAGGTAGGGAGAATAATAATTCCTGACTAATGACCAATGACCAATAACCAATAACAAATGACAAAAATCTTACTCGTTGAAGACGATGAATTATTTCGGCTTGGTCTGCGGATGCGGTTGCAACAAGAAACCAGTTTGGAGATTGTCGCAGAGGCAGAAGATGGGGAACAAGCTGTAGAATTAGCAAATCGCTATCCGCTGGATTTGGTCTTGCTGGATATAGGTTTACCCGGCATTGGTGGGATTGAAGCTTGTCGCCAAATCAAGCAGAAGCACCCAAATTTACCAATTCTCGTTTTAACGTCTCGTTCTGAAAAACCTTTGATTTCAAGGTTAATTGCAGCCGGGGCCCAAGGTTACTGCCTGAAAGGTATTCCTGCTGAATCTTTGATCTTGGCAGTGCGATCGGTTGCAGGCGGAGCATCTTGGTGGGATCAAACGGCAACAACAGAGATTAGAGCAGCTTTTGAGGGCAATTCTACTGTGGTGCTGCCTGCAAAAACTGAGGGAACCCTAGAAAATCCGTTAACTAAGCGTGAGCAAGAAATTTTGGCACTGGTAGCAGCTGGCAAAAGCAATCAAGAGATTGCTGAGATTCTCTACATTGCTCCTGGTACAGTGCGGGTTCATGTCCATGCTATTTTGCAGAAACTAGAAGTACGCGATCGCACCCAAGCCGCAGTCTTAGCGATCCAAAAAGGATTGGTAGCACCAGAATTGTTGATTAATTAGATTCATTCACATCGGACTAAGTGCTAATGCTGACTGAAGTATAAATACTTCAGCATTTATAAGTCAGTAAAATTTAATTTCGAGAATAAGAGCGATCGCTAAAACATAGCTTAGTTTTTCTAGGGTGTATTTAGTTATAAAAATCAACTCTAAATTTAAACTTTTACCACATCTAACTTATTTCAGTATTAATACAGTAGCGAGAATTATATTTTCAGTATAATTTAGTACTAAACATTGCTATTATTTTTACTGTTTTACCTCAAGAAAAATAGGTTCTAATTACCCATTAAATTTAGGAACGGAAGCGTATATCTAGATATTCGTTTCATATTTAATGCTGTCTTTCTAAAGCCTTACATTCGAGTCAAAAGTTACGAGTTGCCAAATTTTATTTACTAACAATAATCATGGTGCAACTGCAAGAAAACAAAACTTCTAAAACCTAAACTAATTTTGTAGAGGAATTATAAAT
This sequence comes from Nostoc punctiforme PCC 73102, assembly GCF_000020025.1. GTDB lineage: Bacteria > Cyanobacteriota > Cyanobacteriia > Cyanobacteriales > Nostocaceae > Nostoc > Nostoc punctiforme. The sequence continues at coordinate 385,131 of NC_010628.1, forward strand.
GCCAACCAATACAGCGCCAACATTGGACAACGCAGGTAATCCCATACTGACTGCCATTACTCAAGATGTGACTGACACTGAAAACCTTGGCACTCTAGTTTCTGCCATCATTGCCACAGGTACAGGTGGCAACCCCATCACTGATGTAGACACAGGTGCAGTGGAAGGAATTGCTGTCATTGGTGTAGATAATACCCACGGCATTTGGCAATACTCTACCAATGGCGGTAACAACTGGATTAATTTTGCTGTGTCCGCCATTTCTGCGACATTACTCAGAGATACAGAAAAAGTCCGTTTTATCCCCAATGCTGGCTACAACGGTACGGCTGAAATCACCTTCCGTGCTTGGGATGCTTCAGATGGCAATGCTAGCGGCACTACTGGCGTAAATCCAGGAGTTGGTGGAGGCACAACAGCTTACAGTAGTGCTACGGAAACTGCCAGTATCTCAATTTTACCTCTCGTAGGACTAAGACCCTATTCCATCATTGTCGCCGACTTAAATAAAGATGGTAATACGGATTTGGTAACGGCAAACAAGTCCTCTCAAAGCGTTTCGGTACTTTTGGGAAAGGGTGATGGCACTTTTAAACCTGCCACCACCTTTAGCGTCGTCGGGTTCAACGGGTTAAATCCCTATTCCGTCGCTGTAGCCGACTTCAACAAAGACGGCAAATTGGATTTGGTAACGGCAAACAATGTCTCCAATAACATTTCGGTGCTCCTTGGAAAGGGTGATGGTAGTTTTCAAGCTGCTGTCAATTTTGATTTGCCCTCAGGATCAGCACCCATATCCATCGCAGTGGGGGACTTCAACAAAGATGGTAAATCTGACATAGTAACGGCAAATAATGCTTCCCAAAATATTTCAGTGCTTTTGGGAAATGGTACTGGCGGCTTTGGAAGTGCCATAAACTTTAAAGTTCCCAGCCGTCCTACTTCCGTCATCGTGGGCAACTTCAACGGGGATGGAATATCTGACCTAGCGGTGACGAGTTCTTACTTCAACAACGTCTCAATCCTATTAGGAAATGGTGATGGCACTTTTAACTCAGCCACTCAATTTGACGTAGGAACAAATCCTCATTCTGTTGTCATCGGCGACTTTAATAAAGATGGTAAATCTGACTTGGCGGTGGCAAATTCGGACTCTAACAATGTCTCGGTACTGTTGGGCAATGGTGATGGCACTTTTAAGCCTGCCACCAATTTTAATGTGGGGTTAAATCCCGTATCTGTCACAGTGATTGACTTCAACGGGGATGGCAAATCTGATTTAGCAGTTGCAAACGCAGACTCCAACACGGTTTCAGTCCTGCTAGGAGATGGCATTGGCAGCTTTGGAAATGCCACTAACTTTGACGTAGGTACAACACCCTATGCTGTCACCGTAGGCGACTTCGACAAAGACGGTAAATCTGACTTGGCGGTGGCAAACAGTGAATCTAGAAACGTTTCGATACTACTTAATAATCGCGCTGAATCTTATGATCCCGTTCCCCCTCAGCCGATACTCATCAACGAAATTTTCTTTGATCCCCCAAGTACAGATGGTCCTAGAGAATACATCGAACTGCGTGGTACTCCTGGTGAAACTCTAGCACCTGGGACTTATCTAGTTGGGATTGAGGGTGATTCTGGCTCCCCGAATCCTGGCAATGTTCAAGATATTTTTGATTTGTCTGGTAAGCAGTTTGGAAGCAATGGGTTGCTGGTTCTGTTACAAAAAGGCAATCCTTATGTTAATGTAGTCAACCCCAATGCAAATATAGTAACTAATGCTGGTACTGGAGCCGGATGGGGAAGCGGAGCCTCAAGTTCAATCGGTCATACTGGTCAGACGGGCGCAACTGACATAGAAAATAACTCTGTTAGCTTTTTCCTCATTCAAACTACTACTGCACCCACCCTTAGCAATGATATTGACTCAAATGACGATGGTATTGTTGATCCTGCTGTTTACTCAAAGTGGACTGTATTAGATTCAGTTTCCGTTTTAGATGGCACATCTACTACGGACAGAGCATATAGCTCGATTGTATTTAGAAAAGGTTCTAATGGCGGTTCAGTTCCAGCTAATGCCACAGTTGTTGACACCTCGTTTATCGCTGGATATGTTGGGCGTTCAGGTAATACTACTGGTTCAACAGCCTCAGATTGGGTAGCAAGTGCAATCACCACTGGCACAGCCCCAAATTTTGCATTAGCTACTGCTCCTAACACATCACCTGGAAACTTTGCCGAGCAACCATTGAATCATATTGGCAATACTAACTTTGCTCCTCCAGCTAATATCAATTACGCCATTTCAACTGCTACCCCAACTGTGATTGAAGGTAATAGTGGTAGCAAAACTGTCAGTTTCACTGTGACTCGCAGTGGTAATACTGCCATTGCCACTACCATAAATTATGCCTTGGATGGCACAGCAACTTCTGTCAGCGACTACAATACTATTAAAGTTGGAACTGCAACAGGTACTTTATCTGGGACTTTAAAATTCGCCGTTGGGGAAACGACAAAGACCATTTCACTCAATGTTCTGGGTGAGAAGTTGACTGAACCTGACGAAACCATTAATCTTAACCTAAATTACCCCAACCAAGTAGCTGCGATCGCTCCTGCTACAATCACCATAGTTGATGATGACAACATTCCTGCTATCTCTATCGCAGATAAAAGTGGCAGCGAAGGCAGCGGCAATTTTGTTTTTACCGTCAAACTCTCCAATGCCAGTACTGAAATAGTTACAGTCGCTTACAACAGTAGTAATGATACTGCGATCGCTGGCATTGATTACACCGCAGTCACAGGCAGCCTGACTTTCAACCCTGGAGTTACCACTCAAACAATCACTGTACCGATTCTCAACGATTTTGTTGCTGAATCAAGCGAGCGTTTTTTTGTCAATCTCATCAACCCCACTAATGCCAGCATCGCTGATAATCAAGCTATTGGTACGATTACGGACAACGATATAGTCGGTTTCAATATCTCTCCTGCAACTGGACTAATAACTACCGAGGCTGGTGGCACAGCTAATTTCAATATCCAACTTACCAGCCAACCCACTGCTGATGTAACCTTAAATTTGAGTAGTTCCAAGGTAAGTGAAGGTACTGTCTCAAATAGCGTTACCTTTACCGCAGCTAACTGGAATACACCTCAAGTAATCACAGTTACAGGTGTTAATGATGGTATTGTAGATGACAATATTGCTTATAAAATCATTACTGGCACAGTAGTTAGTAATGATTCAAAATATAACAATTTCAACCCCGCCAATATTGCCGATATTGATGTCGTCAATATTAAAAACGGCAACCAAGTCAATAGCATTATCACAGGTTCAGCCAAGGCTGATAATTTACAGGGAACTAGCTCAGACGATCTGATTTTTGGCTTTGCTAGTAATGACATAATTGTTGGCGGGCTAGGAAACGATCAGATTTACGGCGGTTTAGGTAGTGATAATCTGACAGGAGGTGCAGGTAATGATATATTTGTGCTTGCCAAAGGTGAAGGTATAGATACTATCAAAGACTTCAATCTCAGTGAAGATTTGATTGCCTTATCAGGTGGTTTGATATACTCAGGTTTGTCTCTAACTCAGAGCGGCAGCAATACCATAATTAAAGATACTTCCAATAACCAAAATCTTGCTATTTTAACTGGAATTCAGGCATCAACTTTAAACGCTAGCTATTTCATCACTTATTAGCGATCTGTCAATCTGAAATGGAATAGTTATAGAAATCCGGCTTATTTAGATAAGCCGGATTTCTCAATTTTTTACCCTAAGAAAATCACATAATATTTATGGGGTCTACATCAATGGTCAAGCTAACAGAAGCAGGACAAAGCGATCGCACTTCTTCCCAATCTGGCAATTGTGGCAATGCATCGGGGGCAAATTTAATCAATATCTGCCAGCGATAACGATTAGCTACGCGTAAAATACTCGCTGGTGCTGGCCCTAATATCTCGAATTTTTCTTCTGTACTCAAGGCTGTGGCAATGATTTGCGCTGTATTTTGCACTTGAATGGGATCGAGACTACTTAAGCGCAACAAAATTAACCGCCCATAAGGGGGATAATTGAGGGCTTGGCGTTGTTCTAACTCAGCTTGGGAGAAAGAGTGATAATCGTGCGATCGCACTGCCGCAATTACCTGATGTTCTGTAGTGTAAGTTTGTACAATCACCCTCCCTGGATCGTTACCTCTACCAGCACGTCCAGCGACTTGAGTCAAGGTTTGAAATGCCCGCTCACTGGCGCGATAATCTGATAAATTTAGCAATCCATCGGCGGCGACAACGCCCACAAGTGTCACCTGTGGTAAATCCAAACCTTTGGTAAGCATTTGCGTACCTACTAATAAATCTGCTTCGCCGTTGGCAAATTGGGTAAGTAAAGTCCGGTGTGAGCCTTTGTTACGGGTGGTATCGCTATCAAAACGAATCAAGCGTAACTCTGGGAACTGTCGCGCTAATTCCTGTGTTACTCGCTGAGTACCGCTACCGAAAAATTTCAGATAAGGGGAACTACAATCGGGGCAGTATTTGGGATGCGATCGCGCATAGTTACAATAATGACAGCGCAATAATTCCGGCGCTTTTTCTTCGGTGTGGTGGTACGCCAGCGACACATCACAATGCGGACATTCCAACACATATCCACAACTGCGACATGAGACAAAAGTACTGTGTCCCCGGCGATGGATAAATAAAATTCCCTGTTCTTTTCTCTCTTGCAACTGTTGCAAAGCTTCTTGCAGCGATCTACTAAATATAGAACGATTTCCCTGCTGCAACTCTTGCCGCATATCGACTATTTCCACAGGCGGTAAAGGGCGGGAATTGATGCGTTCGGGCAAACTTAAGTAATATGTCTCTTGCCTCCTGCCTTCTGCCTTCTGCCTCCTGACGCTTATCCAACTCTCCAGGGAAGGGGTAGCAGAACCTAACAATAAGGGGCAATTTTCTAATTCGGCTCGCCATTGGGCGACGGTGCGAGCGTGGTAAGTAGGTATGGGTGAGTCTTGTTTAAAGCTGCTGTCGTGTTCTTCATCTAAAATAATTAAACCCAATTTGGGCAAAGGCGCGAAAACGGCGCTGCGCGTACCAATGACAACTTGAGGTTTTCCTGTGAGCATTTGCCGCCAAGTGTCGTAACGTTCACCGTCGGAGAGGGCGCTGTGATAAACGCTGACTTTATTGCCAAAACGGGCGCGAAAACGATCGGTTAACTGGGGTGTAAGTCCAATTTCGGGGACTAAAACGAGGGCAGATTTACCTTCGCTGATGAGAGGTGCGATCGCTTGCAAATATACTTCGGTTTTTCCTGAACCTGTCACCCCATGCAATAAAACTTCAGCAAATCCATCGAGTGTCTCGATTGTCGCTAAGGCGCTAGCTTGGGCAGAAGTTAAAGATTTAGCTCCATCACCTGCCAATACTGGCCCCTGTTCTGTTCGCAATACTTCCCGTTCTTCGATAACGATGTAACCCTTTTGTGACAACGTCTTGAGGATAGAAGAACTAGCATTGCAAATTTGCAGTAATTCATTTTGCCACAACTCCCCATTATGCCGTCGCAGCACTACCAAAATCTCTCTTTGGCGAGTAGTTAAGTCGCAATCGATTGTACCTGTAAGCGTGACTGCTTTTTGCAGCTTTGGTCGAGTCAGCCGTGGCGGTTCTAAGTAGCTTTCTACTAAACCGAATCGCAGCAGCTCCCGAATTCCCCGATAGGCAGATTTGACTTTTTGTTGGAGGTAGGCGAAACTGTAATCCCCCGCAGGTTGTGTTTGCAAAAGTTCCCAAACTTGCCGCGCGGTTGGAGTTAAAAAAGCTGAAGGATTAGTAGATGCCAATAGATAACTACTTCCTGCTGCTCGCCCTCCTCTAACAAGGCGGATACGACGCTGCGATCGCCCCAGCAACCCTGGTGGTAGAGCAACCCGGATTACTTGAATTAGAGGCGTATAGTAATATGCAGCAACTCGATTGAGTAATTCCCAATAAGCACTTGGGAAAAATCCAACGCTGACTATATCTTCTACTTCCCGGATTTTTTCTGGTGCTAAATCAACATTTGGTTGTGCCAGTAACCGAATTGCGATCGCTCCTAATTGTTGTGCCCCAAATGGCACGCTCAAAATATCCCCTGGTTTTATTTCTAACTGGGCTGGTAATCGATAAGTAAATAATCCTGTACTTCCTGGACAGTCTACCAGTACTTCAACCCACCTATTAAGAGTTGTACCTGATTGGTACGATTCGCTAGCTTGGGCCACTACTAAAGGAGATAAACTTATGCCATTAATATACATAATTCCTGATTTTAAAGTTAGATATTTTCCTCACATAGCTGGTCAAAATTAACCTAGCTAACTAAACTCTAATTTTTTGCTTTCTTAGATTTAAATAGTATTTTTCAATACTGTTATCCTTCATAATACTTGATAAGTTTCTTCTTATGTAATCTACTAGACAAATTCGTATCAACTATACATGCAATAAATATTTGGTACCCACTATATAAATAAAAGCATGTCGGCACTTGCTGCAACAGTTGCTCTATCTACTAAATAGGGAGTAGCCTTTTTCCGCCTATCGATAGATATTCAACCCTTTCTGTATATGAGATGCTTTTATACAAATAAGAACATCCCAAAATTAAGCTGCCATTATTGTAATTTGTATCATTTGGGTAACTTGAAATTGGGAATGCATAACCCCATCACCAGGTTCTAAATTTATCCAGTGACTTCCAAATACCTAAACAGAAAAATATATATTTAGAAAAATATATGAAAGTTGAAGAAATTTGGATGGTTAACTGAGGTTTTTATGTTTGTTCAGGTTGAGAAAGTTTGAGGGGGGTTTGACATATTTGGTAATTAAGAAAAAAATGAAGAATATAATCTGTTAAAAGCCTGAGAAGAAAGTTTTGTTGGGTGCTAAGGTCAGTTACGTTATAGGTTGTATCTAACTGTAACCCGTAGGTTGTAGGTAGATATAGATTTTTATTCTTGAATAGAAATTAGCAGAAGCTTCTATTTCGCCATATAAAGGGGTGCATTCGTCCATTAGGGAAAACTACCAAGCCTCAAAGGAGTAGCTGTAACTAAATTATGTACCAAACAAAACAACAATCCCTAAAGGAAACTATGAACATTGTTGAATTGGGAAAAATGGAAATACTGGAGAATGCTGCTGATATTGAAGAACCATCACTCGATAGTTTAGATGCAGTGGCAGATGAAGAGCCTCCTATTGTAGTAGAAAATCTGGAATCAGATGAACGCGATGGAGATGATATGGCGGCGGCCCGCCCTTCGGGATACAATAAAACCGAGCACGATGATGCCGTCGGTGCGTTTTTTAAAGAGATGGCACGTTATCCACTTCTAAAAGCTGATGAAGAAGTAGAGTTAGCACGGCGAGTTAGATTTCTAGAGGAAATTAGGGAATTACAAGCCGCTTTAAACTTAAAACTAGGACAGGAACCTACCAAACTAGAAATAGCTTCCGAGCTAGAAATGACCGAAAAGCAACTAGAAAGTCGCTTGTATCAAGGTAGAGTAGCGAAACGCAAAATGATTCGCTCTAACTTGAGGTTAGTAGTTTCTATTGCCAAACGATATCTAAATCGGGGAGTGCCTTTTCTGGATTTAATTCAGGAAGGAGCAATGGGTTTAAATCGCGCTACAGAAAAGTTTGATCCAGATAAGGGATATAAGTTTTCTACTTATGCCTATTGGTGGATTAGACAAGCGATTACCAGGGCTATAGCTAACGATGCACGGACAATCCGGCTACCTATTCATATTGTTGAAAAGCTTAACAAACTGAAAAAAGCTCAACGGGAACTAAAGCAAAAACTCTGTCGGAATCCTACCGAAGGTGAAATGGCAGAAGCTTTGGACATTAGTGTGCAACAACTACGCCAACTACAACAGTTACGCCGTCAAGCACTTTCTCTCAACCACCGTGTCGGTAAAGAAGAAGACACGGAATTGATGGATTTGCTAGAAGATGAAGATAACCTGTCTCCAGAAGCAAAAATGAATGAAAACATGATGCGTCAAGAGATTTGGGAAGTGTTGGGTGATGTGTTAACTCCACGAGAAAAAGATGTGATTTCTCTGCGTTATGGTTTGACAACCAGCGAACCCTGTACCTTAGAAGAAGTTGGCAATATGTTCAATCTTTCTCGTGAGCGAGTGCGCCAAATTCAAAGCAAAGCAATGCGGAAATTGCGCCGTCCCCACATCGCTAAACGCTTAAAAGGTTGGTTGATTTAGTTACATTCACGAAGATAGAGACGCAATACCCAATCGTCACTTCGTTCTCATTCAAAATTCAAAAATAGATATTTAATTTTGAATTTTGAATTATCCGCATGGTTTGACTTAATTAGCTCCAATAATGAATTTAGGGGCCGATATATTTATATTTCTTGAGCTTCGACTACCGTAACTCTCAAAAAACGGGCATTCTGTACCTTTTTTCGGCTTTTGTTTAGTCATTCTTAAAAAAATTGCACAGTTGCATATAGACTATGGACTATGAACTATAGACTACAGACTAATGACTTTGTGTAGCAATTTGATTTTGCGTTTTGCTGAACCAACTGATTACAGCGTACTTTTTCAATTAATTCAGGGACTTGCTGAGTATGAAAAATTATCTCATGCTGTCACTGGCGATGCTCTGGCACTTAAAGAGCATTTATTTGGTTCGCACAGATATATAGAAGCGATTTTAGCAGAAACTGCTGGTCAAGCTGTTGCTTTTGCCCTATTTTTTCATAATTATTCAACATTTTTGACCAAGCCCGGAATTTATCTGGAAGACTTATTTGTTTTACCAGAATATCGTAGGCAAGGTATTGGTAAAGCTCTTATTTCTAAAGTAGCCCAGATAGCTATAGAACGTGACTGTGGACGGTTAGAGTGGAGTGTGTTGGATTGGAATGAACCAGCTAAAGTATTCTACCGTAGTATAGGAGCATCTATATTAGATGATTGGCGAATTTGCCGTGTCACAGAAGACGCACTTACGCAGTTAGGGGCTGTCAATTGAAGAAAAATTCAGAATAGCTGAATTCAGTAGTCAGAAGAGGTTGTTGGAAAAGTGTTTTTCCCTAAATTTTGGCACTTTTAGCTCCTCACTAACCCTCTTTAAAAAGGCTATTCATTACTCGGATATTGCTTAACATTTACGAGCCTGACCATTTATTTACGATGAACGCTGCCAGTAAAAATACAGGGTTTGGATTAGCGTAGACGCATTAGCGAAACGGTAGCGACGTTCGCGTAGCGTCTCGCAGAGAAGGAGCGTCAGCGGCTGTCGTCAGACATCGCTCATAAAATTATTGTGGAAAAACATGGTTGTCAAATTAGCGTCGAGTCCGAACTTGGCAAAGGCACAAAATTTGACAATTCATGTAGTACCGCCTAATTAGCTTTAGGACTTAGACAAAACTTAACCCGGTAGGGGTACTCGCGGAGGGTATTGCCCTTACCTGTAAATCCTGGTTTTGGTTATTGTTTGCGTAACCCGTAAACTTAATCAAGAAACCTCTTCTAACTCTTCAGCTTTTACGCTTTTCCTGCCACAACCAAGTCTTTCTTCAAAAGTTCCACTGCTGCTTGATATTGCAGATCCGCTTCAGTACCAATCTGTTCGCGGTTAATTGGATCTTGGGAAATCACTTTATCTGGCTTAATACCTAGTTTGTTAATATCCCGGTGTTGAGGAGTTTCATACTTAGCAATTGTGACTGCCAACCCCGAACCATCTGATAATTCAAATAAAGACTGAATTAGACCCTTACCAAAGGTAGTTTCGCCTACCAACTGTGCACGACCGTTATCTTGGAGTGCGCCAGCGAGAATTTCGCTAGCGCTGGCAGTTCCTTGATTCACCAAAATCACTAGAGGATCGTTCGTCAGGGCCGGTCCTAAAGCTTCAAAACTACCCTGAATACCTTGTCGATTCACGGTATAGACGATAGTACCAGAATCTAACCACTGACGAGCAATTTCAATTCCTGATTGCAATAATCCCCCAGGATTATTTCGTAAATCTAGAATGTAGGCAGCAGCGCCTTTTTTTTCTAGACTAGAAATAGCGTGTGCCAATTCCATTGAGGCGTTGGCATTGAATTGAGTAAGACGTAGGTAGCCAATAGACGTACCTTCAGCGGAAACACGCAATTCTGAAACCACAGGGTTAAGAGCAATGCGATCGCGCGTTAATTTAATTTCCGTTTCTGGCTCTCCATCTCGCTCAATGAGGAGAGTAACAAGACTGCCACTTGGCCCGCGCATTTTAGTTGCAGCTTCATCTAGGGTAAGATTTTTTGTGGACACGCCTTCAATTTTAAGAATGCGATCGCGTGGTCTAATCCCCGCTTTATCTGCTGGTGAACCTGCGATAGGAGCCACTACTTCCAACTTCCCAGTCTCAGGATTCAGGACAATTTGCAACCCTACCCCAGTCAGTTCCCCAGAGGTATTGACCTTTAAGCTGCGGTACTGTTCCGGGTCTAAAAAGCGGGTAAAAGGGTCATCGAGGCTCTTGAGCATCTTCCCAATTGCCGCATAACTGGCATTTGAGTCTGTAAGCGGCTTCTCTAGAACCTTTTGCCGCACAGCCGCCCAGTTTTGATGATTAAAAGTCTCATCTAGATAAGTGCGATTAACAATTCGCCATACTTCGGAAACCAGCTTTTGTTCCCCCGTTAATGCCACCGCAGGCTGGGTAAGCGTACCAAACGCCAACCAAAACGCCATTAACAACGAAAATCCAACCCGAAACACTTGTTTGTTCATGAACCCCATTATCAATTCCACCTCAACCCAAATTGCCTAGAAATGCTCAGTTATCCTGTTGTTGATGAAATCTATCTCTCGATTATGTTACTTTTTTTATAGAAGTGGTGCATTCCTCTCATCAAGTTGTTCAGTCAACTGATGCGTTGTATCCACTCACGAAAGGATAAAATCTACTTTGTGTCCACCATTTTCTGTGCAGGGGCGTAAAGAGATCGCAATATATTCCTTCTTTACAGAGTGTAAAGTTTCTGAAGACTCTTAGCACGCTGAAAGCTGACAAGCAAACGAAATAAACTCGTCTTTACTAAAATCCCAAAATTGCTAATTGGGAGAGAAGTCATAAGAGGCGGCTTATGAGAAGTCCATAGACAATTCTGTTGTTACCCTAGCCTGCCGCAACCCCTTGGGCGAACCCGCAGGATGCCGAGGCTTGGAACCATCAGAATTTTAGTCGCCGATTTAGAGCTTCGGGATTTATCAACCGCAACCGACTTTTAGGAACTTGAGATTGTATGGCCAACGTTTACGACTGGTTTGAGGAACGCCTGGAGATTCAGGCACTCGCTGAAGACGTTACTAGTAAGTACGTCCCTCCCCACGTCAACATCTTCTACTGCTTGGGTGGTATTACCCTGGTTTGCTTTCTCATCCAGTTTGCCACTGGATTTGCCATGACGTTCTACTACAGGCCAACAGTCACTGAAGCGTTCTCCTCAGTGGAGTACATCATGAATGAAGTAAACTTCGGTTGGCTAATTCGCTCCATCCATCGCTGGTCTGCCAGCATGATGGTGTTAATGATGATTTTGCACGTCTTCCGGGTTTATCTCACAGGTGGTTTTAAAAAGCCCCGCGAACTAACTTGGGTCAGCGGTGTCATCCTAGCTGTAATTACAGTTTCCTTTGGAGTCACCGGCTATTCCCTACCTTGGGATCAAGTTGGCTACTGGGCTGTAAAAATTGTTAGCGGCGTACCAGAAGCAATTCCTGTAGTTGGCGTTCTGATCTCCGACCTGCTGCGCGGCGGCTCAAGTGTTGGTCAAGCAACACTAACTCGTTACTACAGCGCACACACCTTTGTGCTGCCTTGGTTGATTGCAGTTTTCATGCTGTTTCACTTCTTGATGATCCGCAAGCAAGGCATTTCCGGTCCTTTGTAATCTCAATTATTAGCGAAAGGTAAGATTTGTCAGTTTTCAGATGAAGTTGTTTGTTTTAAACTTATGAAACACAATAAATTTAATTGCACATAAGTTCCAACAAATAAACACTTTATCTGAAGCTTAAAGCTGTAAATAACAACCTCCAGGCGGCTAACCGTAGACAAACAAAACGCTGCTTTTTGCCTGCTAGATTTGCCTAGTAGCTGATAGCCTTCACAAATGCTTTAATTTAACTTAAGCAGGAGAGCACATTTCAAAATGGCAACACAAAAAAAACCTGACCTGAGCGATCCTCAGTTAAGAGCCAAACTCGCCAAAGGCATGGGTCACAATTACTATGGTGAACCCGCTTGGCCTAATGACTTACTTTATGTATTTCCAATCGTGATCATGGGTTCCTTCGCTGCAATTGTGGCTCTAGCTGTGCTAGATCCTGCAATGACCGGTGAACCAGCAAATCCTTTTGCCACACCATTGGAAATTTTACCAGAGTGGTACTTATATCCAGTCTTCCAAATTTTGCGATCGCTTCCTAACAAACTTTTAGGAGTGTTAGCAATGGGTTCTGTACCAGTTGGGCTAATTCTCGTTCCTTTTATTGAGAACGTCAACAAGTTCCAAAACCCCTTCCGTCGTCCAGTTGCAACCACAGTCTTCCTAGTTGGCACTCTTGTCACCGTGTGGCTGGGTATTGGTGCTGCCTTGCCATTGGATAAATCTTTGACCTTGGGACTATTCTAAATTAGTCACCACAAAGTGCTTTGACGCCTGTGAGTTTCAAGAGCATATTACAGATATGTTTTTGGAAGAAATCTACAGGCGTCAATTTTAATAATTCAGATTCTATTCGGGAGCTGGAGTTTTGGATTGGAAAGCTATCCCAAAATCTAAAATCAGCAAAAGTCATAAAATATAAACATTTTTCACTTAATTAACGTAAGTTGCTAGTTACAACCCTCGAAATGCCAAAATCGTTCATATTTTGTATTTTGGTAGACAAAATATCTCAATTGAGATTTTTCGGCATCAGAGCAATTTGGCGAATCATGCAAAATTTAATAACTAGCAACTTAGGTTTATTTATATTTAAGTCACAGTTAATGTTTACTATAGTGCAGCAAGACCATCTGAAGGTTAAGAGCGAACTCAGCCTCCTAAACCAGGTGCAAGAATGGTTCGAGCAATTTTGTCTGCAACATTTGTCTCAACTTGGCTGGTCAAAAACCCAACTCGATCGCCTCAACTTAGCATTAGCAGAAGGCTTTACCAACGCTGTTCGTCATGCTCATCATGCTTTACCCCCAGAAACAACTATTGAAATTAACGTTGATCTGTGGATCGATCGACTAGAGATTAGAATTTGGGATTATGGAAAACCTTTCAATCCTGATGCGATCGCAGAGCCAGCCCCAGGTACTCTACAAGTAGGTGGGTATGGATGGTTCCTCCTCCGGCGTTTGGCAGACCGTGTTGTATACGAACGTGGTGCAGATGGTAGAAATTGCCTTCTCATCGTCAAATACTCTGTGGAAGCACAATAAGAAAAGTGAAGTTAAGTCAGTCACTTTAGAACAGAAGTATGAGCGGAAAAGCCATCTGCGACAAGATGTCGTCATTTGATTGCTGAAAGTATACTCCTTTTTCAATATTGTTTGAATTGGAGTAATGTATTTTTTGAGTAAAATTGCTTAGTTATTATGATTTTCTTGTAAAATCTCAAAGAATATTTTTGTATAAAAACAATTAGTGAATACAGTAAAGATAGCATTCGAGTTATATTAGCTCCCTTGTTAAGATTTGTCAGCAGTGTTGAGAGCCTGAATGTTTGTTCTCCAACAACTGCCATTTAGTCCTTAGAGAGATAGAAATAATAGGGGACAGATTATGACTAAAACAGCCCTAGTTACAGGAATAACTGGTCAAGATGGCTACTATCTCAGCCATTTGCTCCTCAACCGTGGTTATCGAGTTGTAGGATTAGTACCCCCGCATCGACAACCTAATTTGACAAAGCTGGGAACACTGGCGAATCAGGTAGAAATTTTTACGGTTGACTTGAGGGATAGTAGGGCGCTATTGACAGCAGTTGAGCAACTACGTCCTCAAGAAATTTATAATTTGGCGGCTCCCAGTTTTGTACCCGACTCCTGGAACGACCCATTAGGAACCCTGGATTTGATCACTGGTACAGCTACCAGACTTTTGGAAGCTGTACGACAGGTTGGTTTGTCTACCAGATTTTATCAAGCCAGCAGTTCGGAAATGTTTGGCGATGTATTTAGTTCGCCTCAAGATGAAGAAACGCCTTTTCGTCCCAAAAATCCTTATGCTGCGGCCAAGATGCACGCCCACTGGACGATGGTGCATCACAGACAGCGCTATGGATTATTTGCCTGTAGTGGAATTCTATATAACCATGAGTCTCCTCTACGCGCACCTCAGTTTGTAACCCGAAAAGTTTCTTTAGCAGCCGCATCGATTAAATTGGGTTTAACTGACACCTTAGAAATGGGTAATTTAGATGCCAAACGTGATTGGGGCTTTGCTGGAGATTACGTAGAAGCTATGTGGCTGATGTTGCAAGTCGATGAACCAGAAGAATATGTGATTGGCACTGGTAAACTGCACAGTGTTAGAGATTTAGTTGCCACAGCTTTTGAGTCTGTCGGATTGGATTGGACGCGCTATATAGTTTTAAATACCAGTTTATTGAGACAAGATGAGCATTTTCAACTAGTAGCTGACCCCAGTAAAGCTAAAAGAAATCTTGGCTGGGAACCCCAAGTGAGCTTTGAAGAACTTTTAGAAAAAATGGTAAAAACAGATTTAGAGCGGTTACAAAGCGGTGCCATCGCGCCTTTAACCCAAGTGTAAATAACCTAATATGCATATTACTAAAGTGACACAAAACCTAAAGGTAGGTGATAAAGTTAACCAAAAAACTAACCATGTCTTCGTGTTTTTAGAAATTTTTGCTCACGAAGGTGGTATTCAATCATATATAAAAGATATTTTCCGTGCCTATCTGGGATTGAGCCAAGCTTACAAGGCGGAAGTATTTTTACTGCGAGATAGCCCTGATAGGTTAAATCTGTTTGAAGACGAGAACTTAAAATTTCATTACTTTAAAAATCAGTCTCCTCATTTGGGGAGACTGCAAATGACAGCAGCTTTACTCAAGTGTCTATTGCAAAACCGACCACAGCAAGTTTTCTGCGGTCATATTAACTTAGCAGTATTAATCCAAACTCTTTGTCAGCCCTTGGGGATTCCTTACACCGTGCTAACTTACGGTAAAGAAGTCTGGGAACCTCTAAAAAATCAAGAACGTCGCGCCCTGACATCAGCAGATAAAATTTGGACAATTAGCCGTTACAGCCGCGATCGCGCTTGTCTTGCTAATGGTATAAACCCCAAAATGGTAGAAATGATGCCTTGTGCAATTGATGGGGATAAATTTACTCCAGGTTCCAAACAGCCAGAATTCGTTCAGAAATATCGCTTAACTGGTTCTAAGGTGTTAATGACAGTAGCACGCTTATGGTCAGGAGATATTTACAAGGGTGTAGATGTCACAATTCGGGCGCTACCACAAATTGCTCAGGTTTTCCCACAAGTGAAATATTTAGTAATTGGTCGCGGTGATGACCAACCGCGATTAGCGCAGCTAGCAAAAGATTTAGGTGTGAGCGATCGCGTCGTCTTTGCGGGTTTTGTTGCCACCGAAGAATTAATGCAACATTACCACCTTGCTGATGCCTATATCATGCCTTCGCAAGAAGGCTTTGGCATTGTTTATCTAGAAGCAATGGCTTGTGGAGTACCTGTCTTATCCGGTGATGATGATGGCTCGGCTGACCCTTTGCAGGATGGTAAACTGGGATGGCGAGTACCACACCGCAATCCTGATGCTGTAGCAGCAGCTTGTATAGAAATGCTTCAAGGGAATGACCAACGATGTGATGGACAGTGGCTGCGAGAACAGGCGATCGCTTTGTTTGGCATAGATGCTTTCCAACAGCACTTGCAAAAAATGCTTCTATCCTCAGTTTTCACTCCCAATAACAAATGACTAAAATCGCTATCCTAGAAGGAGAGCAGGACCACGTTTAAAAAATGAGCTTTAAGTCATTTCAATTGAATCTTTTAAATCTCCGGCCTTGGCTCACCCTGCTAGCAGTTGTTTGGTTGCTGGCATCACTGGGCTTGGGTTGGTTGGTTAATTCGTTGCTAATTATTGTCGGGTTGCTGTTTTTAGCACCCATTGTGGCTTTTTTTGGCTTTCGTTGGTGGCTGCAACGCAACTTGGTTGCTGACCAGTGTCCCGTCTGTAGATATGAATTTACGGGTTTAAATAACAGTCAATTACAGTGTCCTAATTGTGGGGAGTCGCTTTTAGTACAAGATAGTCATTTTCAGCGCTTCACACCAGAAGGCACAATTGATGTCACTGCTGTCGAAGTTCCAGCCAAATCACTGGAAGATTAGTCAAGGATCATTAGTCATTAGTAAAAGACAAATGACTAATGACTATTTATTGTGTTGCGAGATTGAGAGACTGTAGTTATGCTGCTGCTGGGATAGTTCGCCCACATATACTGAGTATCTTCCTGCCTGCCAGTAACCAGATTGTTCTGGCTTGCCTCCAGAGTAGCTATCTGCCATTACACAAAAACGTCCCCCTGGACCGTCGATCAACAGCGTTGGCTTCCCTTGACTTTCTACTGTTAATCGTAAATAAGGTAGTGACTCTGTAACCTGAATAACTTGACTAGGTTCAGTAGTAATATTGCCACAATTACTTTTGACAGTTCCCCCAGACTTTCCGTTCAAAACCAGTGGATCTGGCTGGAAAGTCCGATTTATTTGGACATTTGGTATCTGTGCCAAATTAGCCTCAGTAAAAACCAAGCTCATCACCAAAGATATGGGAAGAATTGCAAGTAGCCGAAGCGTTTTCATTTTAATTAATGCTCCAGATTGTTTAGAGCAATTATTGTTATACAGTCTAATTTAATTGACGGTATCAATTTATCTTGGTTCCAAAAGCTGTCGTATAACCTAATACCATTAAATTAAAAATTGTTTGTGAAGATGGGATGTAGAGATGTCGCCGAGTAAAGACTCTACATTTATCCTGCAAATTAACTCATATATCATGATGGCTGGCGATCGCTTCTCTACTAAAATATTTAACCACCAGTAGAATAGGCATTTGCCTAAAAAGTCTTATTTTTTACATTTTAAGAATGTAAAATTACTGGGAAAATTAAATAAATTACCAGACAATAACAAAAAAACATAATTTTTACCTGTCAGAAAGGTATTGCACACACAGACATTAGCTAAAATCACTAAGACAACCACCAAAAATAGAATTTAGTTAGTCTGTTGTCGAATAAATATGCTAACTGAGGTAGATAAAGATTTATGAATCCTCAACCAGAAGAAGACTTACAGCGTCGCCTCGATAAGTTAGAGGCAGAGATTAATTCCGCACCTGGGGCGGTTACTCAACCACAAGGACAAAAACAGATGCCTCAGCCTGTTTTTGCCAACTTGAGCTTGCAACTGGAGCGATTTAAGATTTGGTTCAACGGCTTATCTGGGACAAAAAAGCTGGTAGTTTCAGGTGTGACGGTACTAGTAGGCTTGGCGATGCTCCAAGCAGTGTTTAAACTAGTTGCATCTGTAATAACTCTGGCACTTTTAGCAGTGTTAGTGTATGTTGGATACAAATTTTTTGTGTCTAGTAGCTTTCAACGTAAGCAATAAGTTGATATGCGATTACTTGGCAATCTGCCTGGAGTTATGAGAGTCAGGAGTCATAATACAAAAGGCTCCTGACTCTCATAACTCCTGAATTCTATTTCAATATGCTTTTCTTTTTGCCAATTAGCTTAGTCTATTTTAATTGTGCCGATCGCGGCGTAAAAATAATATCAAAGGGAATTATCTGATGACATCACCAATTGTGAGGAGAAGTAGTAATCAATCTGGTCAGTCAAAAGAACCGGAAAGAGCCAGTTCAATGTTGCTAGCAAGTAGGCGTTTTGCTGCTTGGGCGGCTGAAATCACACTAGTGGTTGCCAGTGGGTTGATTCCCTTCGGCATTGGTGTTTATGCCAATTCTAGAAGCGATCTTAACCGAGTACCTCTTAACCCCGTGCTGGTAGTTACGGAAAGAGCGATCGCTAGACCCCTAGCTCTGCCTGTGAGCTATGGTATCCGTAACGTGGCATGGCCGACTAATATTTTGTGGACAATCGCCCTGTTAGCGCCTGTAACTCTCTCATGCTGGCAATTGTACTTATTAGCTAAGACTGGTAGGACAATTCCGAAACGCTGGTTCAAGGTGCGGGTTGTCAACGAGCAAGGGAAGCCTCCCGGATTGGGAGCAGTTGTAATTCGAGAAGGAGTTGGACGTTGGACTGTACCTATTTCCATCGCCTATCTGCTGTGGCGCTACAGCTTTGCTTTTCCGAATTTAGGATTATTCACATTTTTGTCTTTATTAATGATTGTGGGTGAAGGGATCGGCTTACCGTCGCGCCGGGGCCGTCGCGCCCTGCACGATCAACTTGCAGGCACTTATACAATAGATACGACTCGTCCCTTACCATCCTCACTCTTAGCTAACAACAGACAAGCTCAATCTGCTGACGGTAATAATGGAGCAGAAGGGCAAGAAGAAGAATTAACGGCAGCCGAAACCAACCATTCACCCAACCTGTGGCGGCGGATACAGCAAAATCCTAACCTGACTTTGTTTGGGGTAGGACTAACGAGTATGACGGCTGTGTTGGCAACTTTAATCGGCACTCAAGTTTATATCCAAATTCAACAATCCCAGCGAGCAACTAAGCAAATTAATAGCCAACAGTTCCTCGAACTTGTCAAACAATTAACTCCCAACTCTGGGGCGACTAATGAGCAACGCCAAAGTGCAATTCTGGCTATGGGTGGTCTTAACGATCCACAATCCATAAAATTTCTAGCGGATTTATTGGTTAGCGAAACCAACCCCAGCCTCTTGGATACCATTCAACAATCTTTGACAACTGTCGGGCCCCAAGCTATCCCCGAATTAAAAAATAAGAATCAGTTTTTGGTTAGCGAACTGGAGTCTGTGGGCAGTGCTGCAACAAAAGAGCGAGAATTGCGACAAGGGCGGCTACAAAGAAACCAGAGAACGATCAACAAAATTCTCTCTGTGTATAGCGGAAAAATGGAAGGCGTTGACCTTAGTAGCACCCAATTAGGTCAAAGCGGTACTCCAGGAAGTTCATTCTTCAACTTGGTACTAGACAACCTTGATTTATCAGGAGTTAAGTTTAAATCTGCAAATCTTAACCAAGCCAGCTTTAAGGGCAGCCGCTTTCGGGGTGCAGGTGAAGATGGACGCTGGGATACCTACGACGATGTAATAGCTGATTTAAGCCAAGCTCAGTTGCAGCAAGCCAATCTTACTGATGCTAACCTCAGTCGCGTCTTGATGAACCGGATCGATTTGAGCCGCGCCACTCTCAACAGAGCCAACTTATCTAACGCGCGTCTATATGACGCTAAACTCAACAGCACCCAACTAGTAGGAGCCGATCTGCGAAACGCAGTTTTGGAAAGAGCCAGCTTAACTGGGGCTGATTTAGGTGATGCTAAATTGAACGAAGCCAATCTTTACGCTGCCCGTTTAGGTCGTGTCACTGCTATAGGAACGCAATTATCCTTTGCCAACTTAACTAACACTGATTGGCAAGGAGCAGATTTATCAGGAGCCTATTTGGATCGTGCTAATCTCAGCAATGCTAACCTGAGCGCCACTCGTTTAGCTGGTGCTGTTTTGCGTTCTGCTCAGATGGAAAACGTTAACTTACAAAATGCTGACCTAAGTCTTGCAGATTTACGGGGGGCAAATGTGGCAGGAGCAGATTTTAAGGGGGCAATTCTCGCCCCTAGCAAAGAAGATCCAGCAGATCAATTTGTCAAAACCCCGGATTTAGGCTCAGTATCTGCCGTAGTCCAAGGGGTTGATTTTTCTCAAGCCAAAAATTTAGATTCCAAGCAACTAGCATACATTTGTACTCAAGGAGGCATTCATCCTCGTTGCCCGTAGAATGGAAGGGGGCAGAGGGGCAGGGGAGGATGAGAGAAACAAAGGAGACAAGGGAAGAATAATAATGCCCAATGCCCATTGCCCAATGCCCAATAACAAAATGGTGTGAGGAGTCGGTTATGAAGTATGTTCCATATTTGGTTTCAATTTTGGGAGCTAGCTTGGTTTTGAGTCTGGCTAGTACGAAACCAGCACAAGCTCAAGTAGCTTATGGCAGTTATATAGGTATAGGCCCCACTGTTGGTTTTACTGATGGTATCCAATTCGGGGGAGTAATAGCTGGGCGCTACAAGCTTTTGGAAGCACCGCTTTCACTGCGTGCCCAAGTATTAATTGGTAATAATACGGCAGTTGTGCCAACCGTTTCTTACGATTTTCCTCTTAACTGGCAAGCTGATGCATACCTGGGTGCTGGGTTAGTGTTGGCTGGTGGTGGTGGATCTTCTCCTGTGGGCGACAAAATCAGTTTTGCTTTACAACCAGGAATTGATTATATGATCCCAAATAGCAATACTGTGCTTTTTGGCAACGCTATTATTGCTTTTGATGCCTACCGTGATAGCGGTGGTACAGCTATCTCTGTACAAGGTGGTGTTGGTTTAAGATTTTAATGGGCATTGGAAAGAGTCACCAAAACATTGCCGAGCAAAGAGTAACGAGTCTTGAATGGAAATTCTTACTTATTGTTTTCCCAGCATTATCAAGGTGTTTGAAATGGTGACTATGGTTCAAAAAATAACTAACCCCCAGTAGTCGTACTGGGGGTTTTGTTTTGGGCGATCGCTCGACATTGCGGATTTGCTCAAGGGAAGCAATCGCTTTTGTGATTTGGAGCTAAGTCAAGAATACCGAAGACTTCAAACGATTACTAAACCTATAAAGTAATTAAAGTTTGATGATTGTATACTATTAAGGCTAATCCTATAAACTTTAATACGATAAAAGTATTAATTCTGCTCAATTTTAATTGCAATAAAGGTCTTAGTTAACTAATAGCCAGAACTTCAACCTAATTATTTTTAACTGACATGAAAAGAAGCTCTTTTCTAGCCCCACCCTATCCTAGAGCCAGTGGCTTACTGCTTTATATAACTTCCTTGCCTAGTCCTTTTGGCATTGGAGATTTAGGTTTTCAAGCTTATAGATTTATTGATTTCCTAAGTCATTCCAAGCAGACACTGTGGCAGATTCTTCCTTTAGGACCTACTGGTTATGGTAATTCTCCCTATATGGTCTACTCAGCTATGGCAGTTAATCCTCTTTTAATTAGTTTAGAAAAGCTTCAAGAAGAAGGTCTTCTTAAGGAGGAAGATTTAGCTAAACTACCTAAATTTTCAATTCATAAGGTTAATTACGAACAGGTTATAAAAAACAAATTTCCATTACTACGACAGGCTTGGAAGAACTTTCAGCTAAATAAATCTCGACAACATGCATTAGTAGAGTTTGCCAAAAATAGGAAAGTTGGCTGGAAGATTATGCCTTATTTATGGCTCTTAAAAAGACTCACGATAACTTACCTTGGTATTGCTGGGAAGCAGATATTGCTGGGCGACAACCTCAAGCTTTAAAACACTATCAAAAGCATTTGCAAGATGAAATTGCTTTTAATAAATTTTTACAGTTTTTGTTTTGGCAGCAGTGGTCAGAGTTGCGAGGCTATGCTGCTCGGCGGGGTGTCCAAATTATTGGAGATATCCCATTCTATGTAGCTCATGACAGTGCAGATGTTTGGGCTGAACCAGAAAATTTTCAATTGAATCCTAAAACTGGAGAACTGACTTTCATCGCTGGAGCACCTCCAGATTTCTTTTCCTCAACGGGACAAATTTGGGGAAACCCGTTATATAACTGGAATTACTTGCAATCCAACAATTTTCGATGGTGGATACAGCGTTTTAATAACTTACTAGCTTATGTAGACTTAATCCGTATCGATCACTTCCGAGGTTTTGAGGCTTATTGGCAAGTTCCTCAAGGAGAAACTACAGCAATAAATGGAGAATGTATAAAAGCACCAGGAGACTCCCTTTTTAACATACTTTTGAAAGAACTAGGTTATTTACCTGTCATAGCAGAAGATATTGGAACTACTACTTCAGAAGTTGATCAACTGCGAAATAAATTTAACTTCCCTGGTTTAAAAGTGTTACAGTTTGCTTTTGATACCAATTCAGATAATGTTAACCTTCCGTTTAACTATACTCAAAATTGTGTTGTTTATACTGGTAATCACGACAACGACACTATTATAGGCTGGTTTGAGAAGCTCTGCGAAAATCAGCAAAAAGCTGTAATCAACTATTTAGGAGATTTTAGTAGTCAAGGCATTCATTGGGATTTCAACCGTATGGCTATGAGTTCTGTGGCTAATCAAGCTATTATTCCTGTCCAAGACTTGTTTGGTTTAGGAAGTGAAGCCCGTATGAATATACCTGGTCAATCTAGCGGAAACTGGGTGTGGCGTTATGAGTTAAATGCTTTAACCGATTCTTTAGGGGACTACTTAAAAGCTCTTACTCAAACGTATGGACGTATTTAAGGTATTGAACCGAGATACGCGGCGTGAAAGTTAGGGACTTCCAAGAAATAAATTATCCAAATAAACGAACCACAGACACACAGAGAACATAGAGGAATAAGCAGGAGAGAGTTTTTTCGCCAGTTTTTTGAGTATTTTTTATTTGAAAGTCCCTTATGTGTAGACGCAGTAGGTATTTTACAGAAAAGCCATCTCCTTTTGTGGTTCCTTCCTTGCAGTTTTTGCATAAAAAGGTTGTAGACCCTGATGCGATCAGGGTAGTGCTGCACAAAACGCATTATTCAAAAATCCAAAGCACTTAATCAGTGCTGGCAAACGCCATGAAGCGGTCGTATTTGACCTACTGATGGAACAAAGAGCGGTAAAACCATAGGAGTTGGTAGGAGTTGGTCGCCCATGCCTCCGTCCTGGGCGAGTTATCGGTGATAAGAAGCGTTAAACTTCATTGCAAATTAAGAAGTTAGTCCAAACAACATGATAATTTTTTCTCATGAAGAGAAATAGCACAGGATTAACACAGGAGAACACAGTGGCAATGGAATCAAATTTATTAACAGATGCGGGCGCAGATGAAGTGAATCAAGATTTCAGTGAATATGTTGCCAACCTGCAACTTCACATGACTCTGCAAGCTCGCAATCTTGTTCCATCCCTGAAACAAACACTGGTAGATAGTCGTCAGCAATTACTCCATCAAACCCAAGCCCACTTTGAAAAGCTAGTTTCTCGACAAGGGCTGTAAATATATACAAATTTTAATCAAAATTCAAATAAAATAAAGGCAGATGTTGTTAGGTTAACGCCAATGGTGTTCTCACAAGGTCTGCTTTTCTGCTTTTTTAAGTATTAAATTACTCAAATCACACTTTTGACGCACTAGTAAAGGGCAGAAAGCAGTTAATATTATTGCAGCAGTTCCTTTGAAGAGCAGTTAGTTAAGGCTAAATAGCGGCTCGAATAAAAATGACTTCATTACTTCCCAGAAACCTCAGCGTTGTTATCCGACCAGTCCAATACCGGGATCTGGACGGAATTGAGCGCATAACTCAAGAGTCATTCGCAGCCCTTACTCCCCAGGGAGCAGGTTTTGCCATCAGCCAGATGCTCATGCTACGTCGCTGGTATGGATTACTCAAGTTTTTGAGTTGGTTTCCTAACCCACTCCAGTATCGGCTCTGTGCTTATGTGGCAGAGCAAGGGCGGATGCTTCTAGGAATGATTCAAGTGTCACCCTTTAACCGGACACGCAGCACTTGGCGCATCGATCAAGTGCTGTTAGAGCGTGGTGTCGATAAACAAGGAATTGGTTCGCAACTTTTGCGTCATTGCTTTGAATCGATTTTGGAAGCTCGCACTTGGCTACTGGAAGTTAACATCAATGACATAGAGGCGCTGGCACTATATCGCCAAAATGGATTCCAGCGTCTGGCAGAAATGACGTATTGGGAAATTGGGCCAGAATTACTGGCTGAATTGGCACAAGCAGAGCCAGATTTACCCAACCTTTTGCCAGTGAGTAATGCTGATGCCCAGCTGCTATATCAACTAGATACGGCATCTATGCCACCTTTGGTACGTCAAGTTTTTGACCGCAATACCCGCGACTTCAAAACCAGTTTATTCGGCGCTCTGACTGATGCAGTGAAGCAATGGCTGACGAAAACAGAAATAGTCAGTGGTTATGTATTTGAACCCCAACGCAAAGCTGCGATCGGGTATTTTCAGGTGCAACTTGACCGGAAGGGTGAAGTTCCCCACGTGGCAACGTTGACGGTTCATCCTGCTTACACCTGGCTGTATCCAGAATTGTTATCTCAACTGGCTCGGATTGCCCAAGATTTTCCTCAGCAGGGGTTACAACTAGCCTCCTCTGATTATCAGGCAGAGCGAGAAGAATATTTGGAGCGAATTGGGGCAAAACGCATAGAACATACATTAGTTATGTCTCGCTCTGTGTGGCATAAGCTACGAGAGTCTAAATTCGTCTCCTTAGAAGGAATTCAGTGGACTGATATGCTGCAAGGTTTACAACCAGCACGTAAACCCATACCAGGTGGAATGTCATGGATACAACCAGGAAAGCTGCCATCGTCAGATAAACCACTGCCAATTAAGTCAGAACCAATTAACTTTTCGGTAAAAAACCCAAGCATAGAAGCATCGCCGATTCCTGAATCAGCAGATGCAGAGCAGGAGAATTAGTGATATCCCAGGAGCAGCCAAAACCCTTTATTTCAGCCTTGGGACTAGATTTTGGTCGCAAGCGGATTGGTGTGGCTGGGTGCGATCGCACGGGTTTAATTGCCACTGGGATCACCACAATTGAGCGCACATCTTTTGAGCAGGATGTCGAGCAAATCCGGCAAATAGTTAATGAACGCGAGGTGCAAATCCTAGTTATGGGCTTACCTTATTCAATGGATGGCTCTATAGGATTTCAAGCGCGTCAAGTTCAAAAATTTACTACAAGACTTAGTAAAGCCTTGAAACTGCCTGTGGAATATGTGGATGAGCGATTAACTTCATTTCAAGCAGAGCAACTGCTAATTGCTGAAAACCGCTCTCCATCACGCCATAAAGGTTTAATTGACCGCAAGGCAGCCGCTTTGATTTTGCAACAATGGCTGGATGTTAAGCGTGCTAGTTCCCGCAGTTCAGTTGCGGTTATTGAATATTGATACCTTTTAACATGATATTCTGAAAAACGATTAGCTAGCAGTTGTATCTACGTGTAAAGCTATTTTGTTGACACAAGATATCATTAAATAGTTAAGCGATTTCTCAACTTGCTGGTATTTATTAAATTTTTACATTTCGGCTATGTTTTCTCCTCCATTTCCTGAAGAAAATGATAACGCTCATGCGGGTTCCATCACTTTAACCGATGAAAAAGGGCGATCGCTCGAATGTTATGTAGAGCATTCCCTTGAGGTCGATGGACAAGAATATGTTTTACTTCTTCCTGTAGACTCACCTGTAGAGATTTTTTCTTGGGAAGGCGACGACGAGGAAGAAGAAGCGGTTCTGGTAGAAGACGACAACATCATTGAGCAAATTTTTGCCACTGCCCAAGCTGTACTATCTGAGCAGAATCTGATATTGAAGAACACAGCTTATGCTTTGACAGTTGCAGGTGATTTACCGCCAGTTGAAGAATCAGAACTCTTCACCTTAGAAATTGAAGACGAAGAGGCAGATTTAGATCCAGAGCAATTACAGCTACTTGCTAGCTTCTATGACGAAGATCAGGAGTATGCAATTTATACACCTCTCGATCCCCTGTTGTTTTTTGCACGGATAACAAAAACAGGTGAACCGGAATTACTCTCTCCAGAGGAGTTTCGCAAAGTGCAACCCCTGTTAGAGGAACATCTTTTTAATGAAGTAGAATAAAAATAAAAATTCAAAATGTTACATTTTCATTTTGAATTTTTATTTTAATCGAAATCTACCTAAACCTTTTACCATATCCCATTAAATCTGGAAGCAATGAAACATTGACACAAAATTGGGGTAATTTGTGTTGTTTAAGATTCTGAAAAAAGCATTTTGGCAAGGATTTTTAATCTAAAATAAAAAATTACCATGAGGTGCTGAAAATGGCTTATAGCGACTTTACATTAAGTAAATTTAAAAAGTCATTCAGCATCCGCATTGATGAAGAAACTGATTTATGTGCCGACATAGAACCTTTACAGGCAAGTGATAAACTCAAAAACTCTTTAGAAGAAACTACAGAACTGGCTTTAGCAATTAATACTGAAAAAGCTCGTTCAGAAATGATTATCACTCCGATATTGTTGGAGGTAAGACGCAGGGGTAATTACCCAATTAGTTTATTTTCGGGAACAGATTTTAATGTAGATGTAGAAAACGGTCTGAATGGATACTGTGACTTTATCATCAGTCGTTCTAGAGAGCAACTAACAATTAATGTGCCTGTAGTGGTTATTATTGAAGCCAAAAATGAAAATATTAAAGGTGAATTAGGTCAATGTGCAGCCGCAATGTTGGCAGCACAATTGTTTAATCAACAAGAAGGAAATGAAATCAGAAAAATTTACGGCGCAGTAACTACAGGGGATATTTGGAAGTTTTTGAAGTTAGAAGAAAACGATATATTTATTGATTTGAGTAATTATTACATCAAAGAGATAGATAAGATATTAGGGATTTTATCTCAAAATGTTCAGGGAGATATTCCAGAATGCAGTTCGACTAACTAAACTATATTGGGTTATGCTCATTTGTCTGAGCTATTTAAATTTGACTGGTGACTATGGCCTGGAACAACCTTTTGCAACCTGACTTAATTTTAGAAGGTTCAGTGTTGAATCTAACACCAGATATTATCCAAAAATACGGGCTGAAAGGGCTGGTGTTGGATGTAGACGAAACCTTAGTACCCTTTACAGTAGGGATGGCTTCGCCAGAACTACGAGAATGGGTGGAGCAAATTCGCACCTGTACTGCATTGTGTTTGGTAAGTAATAACCTGAGTGAAGCACGAATTGGGGGAATTGCGCGATCGCTCAATTTACCTTACTATTTGGGTGCAGCCAAGCCCTCTCGACGCAAAATTAGGGCAGCAGTCAGAACAATGGATCTACCAGTGCATCTAGTGGGGATGGTAGGCGATCGCTTATTTACTGATGTCATAGCAGGTAATCGCCTGGGGATGTTTACCATTCTAGTTGAGCCGATTGTCCATGCAGACGCAGCCCTCCGCTCTCATCCCGTCCGCAATTTTGAAGTTTGGATCTCTGAAATCTTAGGAGCCTCTATTACCCCCAAGAAAAGCAAGATTCATAAAAGTTAAGAAATCGTCAGGAAAGTAAATCTAAAGAAATGGTTAAGGAATCTTACTGGAAGCCAAAAATCGGGGATCATAAGTATTAATAACATGGGGTCAGCAAAAAAAGACCCTAACTCATACTAAGTAAATATACACCTGTAAAGCGTCAGCCTTCACTATAGAGGGATTGGCGCTTTACAATTTCTTTAGTCATTTGTCATTTGTCCGTTGTCATTCGTCCGTTGTCATTCAATGACCAATGACTAATGACCAATGACCAATGACCAATGACTAATGACTAATGACTAATGACTAATGACTAAAACAATTGTTGTCAAAATCGGTACTTCTAGCCTAACTCAAGCAGAAACGGGACAATTAGCACTTTCCACTATCGCTACCTTGGCGGAAACACTTTGCCATTTGAGAAGCCAGGGACACCGGGTAATTTTGGTTTCTTCTGGCGCTGTGGGTGTGGGTTGTGCAAGGTTGGGGTTAACTGAACGTCCTAGAGCGATCGCACTCAAACAAGCTGTAGCAGCAGTCGGACAAGGTAGGTTAATCCGTATATATGATGATTTGTTTACTACGCTGCAACAGGCGATCGCTCAAGTATTACTGACACGAAGCGATCTAGTACAGCGCAGCCGCTATCTCAATGCCTACAACACCTTTCAGGAATTACTGGGACTGGGAGTGATCCCCATAGTCAATGAAAATGATACCGTAGCAATAGACGAACTAAAATTTGGTGATAATGATACCCTTTCGGCATTAGTTGCTAGCTTAATAGAAGCAGATTGGCTATTTTTGCTCACCGATGTCGATAGGTTGTACTCAGCCGATCCACGTTCTGTCCCAGATGCTCGACCGATCGCTCTAGTTAGTAGCATTAAAGAATTAGCTGAATTACAAATAGGTTCCCAAGGTTCTCAGTGGG
Source organism: Nostoc punctiforme PCC 73102 (assembly GCF_000020025.1). GTDB lineage: Bacteria > Cyanobacteriota > Cyanobacteriia > Cyanobacteriales > Nostocaceae > Nostoc > Nostoc punctiforme. The sequence goes on from NC_010628.1 coordinate 413,537, forward strand.
GTACTGGTGGGATGGTGACAAAAATTTCGGCTGCGAGGATTGCGATCGCGGCGGGAGTTCGTACCGTAATTACCCAAGGGCGATTTCCCCAGAATATAGAAAAAATTATCCAAGGTGAACTGATTGGGACGCATTTTGAACCGCAACCTGAACCAACTTCGGCGCGTAAACGTTGGATAGCTTACGGACTTTTACCTGCGGGTAAATTGTATTTAGATGAAGGTGCGATCGCGGCAATTTCTCTAGCAGGAAAATCGTTATTAGCTGCTGGAATTAAGTTAGTAGAAGGAGAGTTTGACACACAGGATGCAGTGCAATTGTGTGACAGTAATGGTAACGAAATTGCCAGAGGACTTGTGAATTACAACAGCAATGATCTGCAAAAGATTCGTGGTTGTCATTCACGAGAAATTTCCACAATTTTAGGTTATGCCGGTGCAGAAACAGTTATTCACCGAGATAATTTGGTTTTGATTTAGGATGGAAATAAGATAAATTTCGTAAGTACTAAATGCGAGAGTGAAAAATATTATGATTCAAACGTTAGAAAATACCTTGGCTTTTGTTATCTTCGCCTTTGGAAACGATTAGAGAATTTCGCCAAGCTATTCAATAAGTGTAGACTGACATTATTCACCCTCGTTGACTACGTTCAGAATAACAAAATTATTTTGTTTAACGAACCGCAAAGGACGCAAAGTCTAGAAAGAGAAGATTTCACAACTGTAGCTGGATTAAATATTTTACAGAAAAAATCAAATTCACATAGAAGCGATCGCCACACCCCCCCACAAAGGCGCATCATCACCCAGCACCGCCGGCACAATTTCAAAATCAACCTCCGGTAAAGCCGTCTCCCGCGCCACCTGACGCACCACCCGCCAAAAATCCTCCCCCGCTTTTGTCACACCGCCTCCCAACACAAAGCGCTGCGGATTCATCAAATTCGCCACATTGCCAATACCCACACCCAGCGCCCAAGCAGCCTTGTGCAAAACTTCCTTCGCCAAATCATCCCCAGCCGCCGCCGCTTCACTTACCAACTGTCCCGTCAACAACGTTAAATCATCCCCCGCCAAACCCCTCAATATTTCTCCATCTCTGAATCCTCCGCGCCTCTGCGGTTCGTTCTCCAAAATTTCCCTAACATTTTGCGCCATATAAGGCCCCGAAGCCAAACGTTCTACACATCCCCGCTTCCCACACAAACATACTGGCCCAGACGGATCTACAACGATATGTCCAATTTCGCCAGCCATCCCACCAGCGCCCCGCCAAGGCTGGCCATTGAGTATCCAACCACCACCTACACCAGTGCTGACAGTTATATAAAATAGGCTATCGTATCCCTGTCCAGCACCAAAGCGGTGTTCACCCAAAGCAGCAACATTGGCATCATTATCTACACCAACAGAAACACCGAACTCCTCCTCCAACAACCCTTTGAGAGGAATATTTTCCCATCCAGCCACATGATGAGATAGCCGCACCGTTCCTGTGGAAGCATCAACCGGGCCGCCAAAGCTGACACCGATCGCAGCAGGTTTTGCGTCTTCTAGCAGCGAGTAAATGAGCGATCGCATAATTTCCAAGTCAGTGCTAGCATTTGCGCCTACTGGTGATAGACGACGTTCATAACGCAACCACTTTCTAGAACCAACATTTACCAATGCTGCCGCCAGCTTAGTACCACCAAAATCGAGAGCTAAAATTAATGTCATTCACTCACCTTTTCTTATACCATCGCACAACGTAGTTTCTTTCTGAAGAAAGATGTTTGCACTCAAGATACATTTAACACTAGAAAAAACTACACTATTATTTAGCAACTCATGAATACTGAGCAACCCGATCCATTGATCGATTTCTCTCATGCCAAAGAACCTCCTCGCTCTCTTGATATTGATAAAGCTCAAGAGGCAGATCCTATTGAACCAGAAGAAGTTAGTGGAGAGAGTAAGCTAAATCCTACTCCTGATGATCTGAATAGCGAAGAGCAAGATCCCAGAATCGGGGGTAGTCAAATAATTAGTGGGAATATCTCAGCTGGATAAATAGTTACTCACCTTTTTGTGAGTTGAGTACTCCATCAATAAACTGTTGCAATCGTTCATAATGGGAACCTTTCCAATAAATGCGATCGCAGTCTTGGCAACGCTGGAATTGATCGATCTGCGATCGCACTTTTTCTGGCACTTGTTCAATAATGGATTGCTTATCTACCCATTCTAATAATCCATTGCAACGCAAACACCGTTTAAATGGTGTAATTAATTTAAATAAGTCGAAGCGTTGTAGTACTTCTATAATTTGTTCTTGAGGGTTAGTGTTTCTAACGTAGTACCCATGCGTTACCAAACTACGCATCAATAGACCCTTATCACGAGTCAACAGAATCCGCCCTTGGCTAGAGGATATTTGGGCTAATTTCTCATCTTCGTAGTCATTGCGGTATAAGGTATCGAAACCTAAAAGTCGTAGAGATGTCGCCAGCTTCCCCAAATGGATATCTACAACAAAATGAATAATACTGAGCGGTTCTGGGAAAACAGAAATGCTTGGTATAATGACACTCCTAGCTGAAATTGGATAAACATTGATAGCATCTCCATCCGAAACTATGTAAGAAAAATTTACATATTTACCATTAACATTTATAAAATCAACTTCGGGATGAGGGACACCTAACGACTCAATCATGTCCTTAATTGAGGCTTTCTCCTCAAAAAAATGAGATATTTTCACCTGCTTGTGATGCCGTGGTAAAAAATGATTCAATTCTGCATGGAAGTAAAAATATGCGATCGCCATAGCCACAGATATTTGGATTACCCTACTGGCAAGAATTTGTCACAATTGCAAAACTCTATCTATTGTATTGAAAAAATCAATACTTGTTAAAGTGATGTATATCTACTATAAAATGCCCATTTACCTTAATTAAAACTATAAAGATTCTCAAATACTTGCATTTATTATTGAGTTCAGTTACAGTCAAATCAGATGCCTATCATCAAACTCTGACATAAGCTTCAGGAAGTTAGATTAGGTAAGAAAGTAAATAACAAGTTTGTCAATGTTGATTTAAGTGACGCTGTTAATAATTGGTCACTAGTTTTCAACATTAACTTATCATGGATGAAATATTGACCGCTAAAGCATTTACCCCTAATTGGGTTGTTTTTATTTTTCCAATTTAATTGAGAATTATTTGCAATATGGATAACCTTATAGATATATTAAAAGCAGATAGGAGCGAAATATTTTTTAACTTATATTGGCTGATTCCGCATCGGTCTTTAGAAATATATTTTTCAAAGGAAAGACAAAAAACTAGATTTTTATGTATAAAAACAGGATTGCTAACTAACTATATAAATAACTTCAGCAAAACTTTAAACAAGTATCTTATTGCCAGCAATATTTTTGGTTGTAGTATCGGCTACATTGATATTGCCAGCAAGTTAATCCTTGGTAACTCTCCAAGTAGGTATTGCGTCTATGTAGAAGATTGAATTTGTTTGATTTTATCCAAGAAAGCAAGTGAAAATTTATAAAATACCAAATAACAATAAAACTAGATACAAAATTAACGTTGCTCATACGGAAAAATCTATTTTGAAACTATTTATCTTTATTGTGGAGAATTTATTAACCGGAAAGACCTCGATCAATAATGATGTTATAAAGTGGCTACCTAATTTTAATAGGGAAATGAATATTGTTCTTTTTTATCTCCTTTAGCCAAGGATATTGTAGTGAAGAACACAAATGTATTTGGTAATACCTTTTGTCCATAAAATACGCTAATGAGTACAGCGAGATGAATACTTTTTTTTGTTCTGACGATTCACGGCAAGTAGGAGAAGATGTTATTGGTAGCGCCACCAATTATCAAACTTATATTTTAGTTGAGTGTCCTTTACCTTGGACATCAGAAGCCCTTAATTCCAAATGGGTACCTCAGAATTTGAGGATTTTGGTAGAGGAAGTAAAGCGTGCTAAACTACCGATTAGATTTCTTTTAATTGCTAATGATGCTTCACACAAGGTAAATCACACTACGCTTTTGATTTATCAAAAAGAAGATGGGCTAAGTAATGGATACCAGAAGCAAGAGTTTAAGCTAGCAAATATTGAGCAAGTAGCAGGAGTTGTCCAAAAGTGGATATGGGGTATCGATTCTAATTTTGAAGTAGAAACTAGTACAACTAGAGATATTTTAGTTTGTACCCACGGTAGCCATGATAAGTGTTGTGCAAGATATGGCGCTCCGTTTTACTTTCATGTGACAGCAAGTAATACTGATTTGTGCTTAGATAATGTGCGAATTTGGAAATCATCGCACTTTGGTGGACATCGGTTTGCACCAACAATCATAGACCTGCCAGAAGGAAGATACTATGGTCGTCTAGATCAAGATTCGTTTAGATCGATTTTGACTCGTACTGGTGATATTCAATGCTTACATCAAGTCTATCGAGGCTGGGGAATTCTACCTCCTGTACTTCAGGTTTTGGAAAGAGAGTTAATTCTCTATAAAGGATGGGATTGGTTTAACTACAAAGTTGCAGGCAAAATTTTAGAGCAAAGTTTAGATAATAGTACTATTTTAGCTGAACTTAGTTTTGAACAACCTTGTGGTTCTCTCTACACTTACCAGGCTAAACTTGTGAAAGATGAAACTAAGACTCAACAACTGAAGAGTTCATGCAATGCTACACGAGAGTTGGTAGTTACTAAATATGCTGTTGGTAGTTTTTGGATTACTTCTAGTAAGGTGATGAGTTATAGTACGTAAAAGAGGATAGTTTTTAAACGCAGAGGGACGCAAAGGGAAGCGCAGAGGAACGCAGAGTATTGCTAAGTTTAGTTCATTACGAATTAATTAAATACTGTATTTAGTATAACGCTACACAAATTCGTAATAAAATCTTTGCGTCTTTCTACGTTTAAATTTCAAATCAAGATGAAGCCATATTTAAGACTTTTCGCAACAGTAATTGGTCTTCTAATTTGGCTTTTAAACGACCATTCTCGATATCTCGAATCCAGCTTTGGCTTTTACCTGTAAGTTTCGCCAATTCTCTTTGAGAAAGATTCAAATTTTTTCGCGCCTGCAAAATCTGTTCACCCAGTAAATCGTTTGTAGCTTTGGTCTTCTTTTTAGCTTTAGCAGTTCTTGTTTTCTTTTTTTCCGATTCGGAAATTTGCTGTTCCCATTCTGGTGGAAGTTCAAAAGCTAAAATCCGCGCATTCATGAGCAGATTCCACTTACCACGGGGGCCTGTGTCTGTGAGGCGAGTTTCAGAACCACCGTCGTTAGTCCAAAATTCTAATGCTTCATCTGGGTCTTCAGGAAGATCAATTAACTTTGCCCACAAAGGTTGAATTTCTGGTGGGTAAGTAACTGGATCGAAAAGTGGCTTCATTCCATAGTGATTGAGAATTTCCAAATCGCTTTCAAAGGTTCGCAACAGACGTTTGCGTTCTTCCCGTTGTCTGGATGCAAGGGCGACTTTTTCTTCACCGTAAGCAATACGCAGCAAGGTAGGAATGGTAATGCGTTGTTCTTTGCCCATTTTGGTTTTAAACAGCAACCACAGCATTAACCGGACTGCGCCTTCATGTTGCTGCCAAATGCTCATAACTGTGGTTAGCAGCGTTTTAGGGAGACTACCATATTGATAGAATGCAGTTCGCTCTTTACATGCTTGTTTGTTTAAGAAATATTGTGCCCATAAGCCTGCTTTGACTTTAAAAGTTAGCCCAATCAGATATTTGCATCCATGATTGTCTTCTTGAAAGTGGTGCTGAATATCTACTAAGTGCCATAAGCGGCTGTTTGTCACAGAGAATCCGTTAATTCGCCCTTGTTGGGGCCAGTCAATGGAGATAATCAGGGAGCAAGCTTGCTGGACAAGATTTTTCATTAAAGCTAGCTTGGCAGCTTTGCTCAAATCTTTGCGTTTCTCCATCCCCAAATATTTCTCGATTTGGCGTTCATCGATCGCAAATTCTTGCTCCCAAGGTTGCTCTAAGGCTGTAGCATAACCCGCAAAAATTAGATGTATGCAAGCGGCTCTGATGTCAAGCGCCTCAATTGCTGCTATATCGGTGGCTTTGTCATTAACTTGGAATGGATCTTGGATGTGAAAGGCGATCGCACCCTTACCTTGATTAACTTGCCGGCTGTAACATAGATACCCGTCTTCATCGGTTTCCCAATGTAGCGATGTGCGTTGCCCTAGTACATTACAAGCTTCCCAAATTGCGATCGCAGAAGCAAATGGATTATTCTTGCCGTTAGAAAACAAGTCTAAACTGGTAGAATCTCTCGGTTCAACTTTGCATCTCCCCTTTTTTGCCTGCCAAGGAATGGGAGACTTAGTTGGACAAGCTATTACACATTGTGGTTCTGAATAATAGCCCTCACAATTATTACAAAGACCAGGATCAACCCAATATTCATTGTCCTCTATTTTGATTGCACCCGTAGGACATTGGGGGCGGCAGTTGTCACATCCAACGCAACTGTTGTTAGGAATTGTATAAGGCATAAGGCTCTTTTCCCACTCTAATCGTTGAGATGTCTGTCTCAGGTCTCCCCTGGATGAGTCCTGTCTATTCATGACTCGCTACCACATAATCTTTCTGGCGAGAAAAAATTATTCTCACCATATTCACTCCCCACATCCATATTTTGACTTTGCATCCAATCGGAAGCTATTTAAGGCTTTTAAACCGAACCGGACAAAACTTATTTATTAACTATACATTTCATGAAAAAAATGATTAATTTGTTCGTACCAAGCTTAGAAAGATATCTTAATATTCATTTAATTAGTTATTGAATGAACATTTGAGCTTTAACCATAAAGTGTTTAGAGAACATGTTTAAGCCTGATACGATTGGATTACACCTGATTTATTAATAATCTTAATATTTAAGGCACGATCGGATTCTGCCATAAAAATCACAGTTGCTTTATAAATCAATTATGTTTCCTTCATGAATTCATTATATTGATTTAAACGGAAAATCAATATTTATTTTGTCATCATTTATATAAATAGTTGAATCAAATTAAATTGCAAATTGTTGCTTTGTAAAATACATATTGCATATATCAAAATGTAATCAATGAACATTTGTTTTCGTATATATGTATACTGTTTATCTAGATTTCTTTCTTTAAAGCTAAAAGTATTTGAAAAATAATATCATCACTTTTATCGATATACTTGCGTTTACATGAGGCTTTACTGACAAAGGTAAGTTTCAAACCTGTAATTTATGCGTCTCTTTTTTCTATGCGTTGTATGGAATATAGCTGATTAGCGGCTGCTGTCTCCAGTCAGATATTGAGTTATAGACTCAATGAATGCGTTCAGATGCTCCGCATCTGAACGAGGTAAACTTAAGCATTCATAATTATTATTGGCAATAATTTGCATTTAGTTTTATTTCCAAAAATGATTTTTAATTGTGTTCAAAGTCATCGATTTTTTATCAAATAAAAGTGAGTTTTGAATACAAAATAATAAAAGATTAGGATAATATGATGATTAATGCACAAACAGATTGATAGGCAAAATTGCCAAGGATTATTAATGGCACAACTAACAGGTTTGACATTTGGCGGTAAAGCTTGGACACCAAAATTTGCTCAAGAAATTGACAAAGATAAATGTATCGGCTGTGGCAGATGTGTTAAAGTCTGCGGGTACAATGTGCTAGGTTTGAAGGCACTCAATGAAGAAGGTGAATTTGTAGAAGACGAAGATGATGAAGAAATTGAACGGAAAGTAATGGCAGTTACTTCTCCAGAAAACTGTATTGGTTGTGAAGCGTGTTCGCGGATTTGCCCGAAAAATTGCTACACCCATGTTGCAGTAAATAATTAGAGTTTTTACAGTTAGTCCAAATTGTTGTTAATTCAAGGAGGCACTGTTTGTAGAAAGCGAAAATGCGCTAGGCAAGGTAACTTGAGGGGAATACTAAGTATTTACTGTAACTAATAAATAGTTCACAGTAAACAAATCCGTAAATCGTAAAATGTTAGCTATTAACAAAATTAAACTTGCTGCTAATATAGCCTAATCAATATTAGGTCAACAGTGCCCTCTTGGAATAACTAGCTTTTTTGAAAGCAGGGGGCTAACTTTTTCATAGGAGTTGAAATATAATTTGTAATTTTCTGGGGGAAGGATATGGAAAAAATCTGGAATTTTCCCCCTTTTTTTATGGCTGCACGTTAGAAAGTTAATAAGTGAAAGGGGAATGGGAAATGGGAAATGGGGAATGGGGAATAAATAACAATGCCCAATTACCAATTACCAATCCCCAATACCCAGTACCTATAAAAGACTGTTTACAAAGCAGGTAGCATGTATGCAACAAGTTCCTGTTTCACTATGGACTCTGGTTGCTGGGATAGTAGTTACAGCAATCAGCATTTGGATCGGTCAAAACCACACTCTCATGCCGATGCAGGCATCGCTACAAGCGCCTTTGGTAGACGGTTTTTTCAACGTCATGTTTACCATTGCGATCGCACTCTTCTTGGTGGTAGAAGGAACTATTCTGATTTTTTTGGTGAAGTTTCGTCGCCGTCGTGGTGATGATACCGATGGTTTGCCAATTGAAGGTAACGTTCCCTTAGAAATCTTCTGGACAGCAATTCCTACAGTGATTGTTCTCGGTTTGGGCATCTACAGTGTAGATGTTTTTAACCAAATGGGCGGTTTTGAGCCTGCTGGTCATCCTCATTCAGCCGCTCATGTTGCTCATCAGTCGGGAACCGCGATCGCAGCTACATTAAGCGATAGCTCTGAAGTAACGGCTGCACCAGCGATCGCCCCAACAATTGGGATTGGCGCGTCTCCTCAAACCCTAAACAAACCAGCCGATTTAGTTGTTGATGTCAAAGGCATACAGTACGCCTGGTTATTTAATTACCCCGATAGTGGCATTACCTCTGGGGAATTGCACATACCCGTTGGTGCTGATGTTCAACTCAACCTTTCAGCAGAAGATGTAATTCATTCATTTTGGGTTCCAAACTTCCGCTTGAAACAAGATGCACTTCCCGGTATTCCTACCGAACTGCGATTTGTCGCCACCAAACCAGGTACATATCCCGTAGTTTGTGCTGAGTTGTGTGGTGGTTATCACGGTTCAATGCGGACACAGGTAATTGTCCACACACCAGAAGAATATGATAGCTGGCGGACAGAAAACCAGATTGCTCAACAGCAAAACCTTAATCAAGTTGTTGCAGTTAATCCAGCCGACTTATCAACATCGGAGTTTCTTGCACCCCACACCCATGATATGGGAATCAGTGCAGCAACTCTAGAGTCAGTAGTCATTGGTCATTAGTCATTGGTCATTGGTCATTGGTCATTAGTCATTAGTCATTGGTCATTAGTTATTAGTAACTAACAAATGACAAATGACAACGGACAAATGACAACGGACAAATGACAAAAAGACAAAGGACAAATGACAAATGACAAACGACAAGGGACAAAAATATGACGCAGGTAGAATTTCCACGAAATACTCCACCAGAAGGAAATAAACCGAAAATGGTGACTGGCCACACTTCGCATCCAAAGGCGTGGAAATGGCAAGATTATTTTACATTTAATGTTGACCACAAGGTTATTGGTATTCAATACCTGGTGACGGCATTTGTCTTCTATCTCATCGGCGGACTGATGGCGATCGCTCTGCGTGTCGAATTAGCAACACCAGATGCAGACGTACTCGACCCCAATCTGTATAACGCTTTCATGACCAATCACGGGACGATTATGATCTTCCTGTGGATTGTCCCTAGCGCTATTGGCGGATTTGGTAACTATTTAGTGCCGTTGATGGTCGGTGCTAGGGATATGGCTTTCCCGAAGCTGAACGCGATCGCCTTTTGGTTAAACCCACCAGCAGGATTACTCATATTAGGTAGTTTCATCTTTGGCGGTTCGCAATCTGGCTGGACAGCTTACCCACCTTTGAGTTTGGTGACAGCGCCAATCGCTCAAACTATGTGGATACTTGCGATCGTTTTGGTGGGAACTTCCTCAATTTTGGGTTCGCTGAACTTCGTAATCACCATTTTGATGATGAAAGTTCCTAGCATGAAATGGGATCAAGTACCCCTATTCTGCTGGGCAATCTTGGCAACCTCCATCCTAGCGCTTCTCTCCACACCTGTATTAGCAGCTGGTTTAGTTCTGCTGTTGTTCGACCTCAACTTTGGCACATCCTTCTTTAAACCAGATGCAGGCGGTAACGTTGTAATTTATCAACACTTATTCTGGTTTTATTCTCACCCGGCAGTATATTTAATGATTCTGCCCATCTTCGGCATCATGTCGGAGGTAATTCCAGTTCACTCCCGCAAGCCAATCTTTGGTTATAAAGCGATCGCTTACTCTAGCGTAGCCATCTGCGTTGTGGGTTTGTTCGTTTGGGTACACCACATGTTTACCAGTGGCACACCCGGCTGGATGCGGATGTTCTTCACCATCTCCACTCTCATCGTTGCAGTTCCCACTGGCGTGAAGATTTTTGCTTGGGTTGCTACCCTTTGGGGTGGTAAAATCCGCTTCACTGGTGCGATGCTTTTCGCCATTGGCTTGTTGTCTATGTTTGTCATGGGCGGCTTAAGTGGTGTAACGATGGGAACAGCGCCTTTTGATGTTCACGTCCACGACACATATTATGTTGTCGGACATTTCCATTACGTTCTGTTTGGCGGTTCCGTGTTTGGCATTTATGCCGGCATTTATCACTGGTTCCCCAAAATGACCGGACGAATGCTGAATGAAAGCTTGGCACGCATTCACTTTGCTCTCACCTTCATCGGCACAAATCTGACCTTTTTACCTATGCACGAGTTGGGTTTAAAAGGAATGCCCCGACGAGTGGCAATGTATGACCCCCAATTTATCGACCTCAATCAAATTTGTACCTTCGGTTCAATTGTTTTGGGGATATCGGTAATTCCTTTCGCCATCAACATGATTTACAGTTGGTTGAAAGGGCCTTTGGCTGGTGATAATCCTTGGCAAGCTTTGACTTTAGAATGGACAACTAGCTCACCACCAGCAATTGAAAACTGGGAAGTATTGCCGGTTGTGACTCATGGCCCTTATGATTATGGTCATGGTAACAGTAATGAAGTACAGCCATCTGCAACGCCGGAAGCTAGTGCTTAGGTAGTAGAGTGAGTAATGCGATCGCACTCAAAGTCACTAAAACTTCTAGTCATTAGATTTGGGAACTTGAGACTCCAAGCTTGGAACCTGAAACTTCAAGCTTGGAACACGAAAGGCCGAGTTCAGAACATGAACGGCCGAGCTTAGAACACAAAAGGCCGAGTTCAGAACACGAAAGGCCGAGTTCAGAACATGAAAGGCCGAGTTCAGAACATGAAAGGCCGAGTTCAGAACATGAACGGCCGAGTTCAGAACACGAAAGGCCGAGTTCAGAACATGAACGGCCGAGTTCAAAACACGAAAGGCCGAGTTCAGAACACGAAACTCGGAATTTTGAGAATTGCTGAACAAGTCAAGAGTTTGGCTAAACAAGGATTTTGGATAAAGAATGGAAATTTTGCTAATTCAGATTTCATTCTTTATTTAAGCTTCCACAACAGACAGAGTAGATCGTATTGTCAAAAAATCTATGACTATAGCTACAACCACCAGCGAAGAACACGGTGCAGGACACGAAGAACATCCAGATTTAAGAGTTTGGGGACTGTTAACATTCCTCGCCTCTGAATCCCTGATGTTTGGGGGATTTTTTGCTACCTTCTTGTTTTTTAAAGGTATTACACCAGTTTGGCCTCCAGAAGGAAGTGAAGTAGAACTACTTGTACCGACAATTAACACCATTATTCTGGTGTCTAGTAGTTTCGTGATTCACTTCGGTGATACGGCAATTAAAAAGAATAACGTCAAGGGAATGCAACTGTGGTACGCAATTACTGCAATTATGGGTGCAATTTTCTTGGCTGGTCAGGTTTATGAGTATTCAACATTGGGATACGGACTGACCACCAACGTCTTTGCCAACTGCTTTTATATCATGACTGGGTTCCACGGTTTGCACGTTTTTGTGGGACTGTTATTGATATTACGTGCATTGTGGCGATCGCGTCTCCCTGGTGAATATTCTGCAACCAATCATACTTTCATCGAAATGACAGAAATTTACTGGCACTTCGTAGACATTATTTGGATTGTATTATTCACCTTGGTGTACGTTCTCACTTTGTTTTAACTTGGGCATTAGGCATTGGTAATTATTATTACTTTTTTACTATTGCCTATTGCCTATTCCCTATTGCCTACGCACAAAAAAATTATTATGCAACTTGATGCAAATAAATTCTCATGGTTCCAGGTTCCAGAAGACATCAAAAACCTATTAATTTTAGCTGCACAAAACTGGGAAAATACATCTGAATCCGAAAAATATATTCAACAAGCTTTAGCCCAGACTGGTGAAAATACAGATGTCTTAGTAGCAGCATATAGATTTTTCTATTATAAAAATAATTATTCTCTTGCACTACAAACAACAATAAAATTATTAGATAAAATTAAAGAACTAGAGAAATTTCCTGATGACTGGGAGCAACTTCAGGCTATATTAGTCAATCGCAAAGAAGACCCACAAATTCGATTGTACTTAAATGCTTATGCTGCTTCTGGATTAGTACTAGCAAAGTTAGGAGAAATTGAGCAAGCAAAACAGATCAGCACCAGAGTCAAACAGATAGACGAAAAGAATGATTTTGGTTCTGGAATTCTGCTGGATATTTTGACACGTCCAGCAGAAGAAGACGATTAATTAGTCAGCAATGAAAGGTCAAGGTGAAAATCATGAACAATTGGTTATCTACTAAATCTTATTCTCTATTAGGAGCAAGTACTGATAGTAACTCTATCATCCCTCCTATTAACATACCTACTCAGCTTCCTGTAGGTAACATTCCTAATGTCTCACCGATCATTGTGATCCAATCTTCTCAGCTATCAATTTAAAAGTTATGAAAGGTAGGGATTGGCTGCTAACAGGGGACGGTCAGCATCAAGCCTGTAAATCTGTAAGATCCTGGGATTTATTGAGAGAAAATTACCGCCTTTATCGGTTTTTAACTGAGGTGGAAGATGTTCTCAATGGCAGTGACAATGAAACCAATTGTTTGCCAGAAACTCGGATGCTTGTAAGGCGCTTGATTGTAAATTCCTACTGGGTGCAAAGTCAGCATTTAGAGCCTTCACCAAAAACGGGAAACTCTGTTTTACTCCTATATGATGAATTGGGTTTTCCATTGACTGTGCAAACAGTAACATTTGCACCGGGAACCCGTTCAAACATTCATAATCATGGAACGTGGGGAATCGTGGCGGTGCTAAAAGGCCAGGAAAAAAATACTTTTTGGCGACGCACCAATAGCCCAGAATTTCAGGACAAGATTGAAGCAACGGGAGAGGTAACTCTATTTCCAGGAGACATTATTAGCTTTACTCCCGATGCAATTCACAGTGTAGAAGCAGTGGGTGATGAACCAACTGTGACTTTTAATATTTATGGCGAAACCGATCCGAATGAGAGGTTTGAGTTTGACTTAGTTAGCCATAAAGCTAGGAATTTTTAATTTCATCGGTTCGTAGTTGGCGCTTTAGCGCTAAAGAGTAATTAGGAGATAGTTGAATGGCAAGGGTAATTTTCTATAGCAAACCAGGCTGTAAAGGTGGTGTTAAGCAAAAAGTTTTGCTAACAGCTGCTGGTCATGAGGTGATACCACAGAATCTACTAAAAGAAGCTTGGACAGCTGAACGGTTGCGCTCATTTTTTGGCGATCGCCCCGTAGTCGAATGGTTTAACCTTTCCGCTCCCAAGATAAAATCTGGTGAGGTGGTTCCTGAAAAAGTGGATGAACAAACCGCTTTGGCGCTGATGCTGAAAGAACCACTACTAATTCGCCGTCCTTTGTTAGAAGTAGGCGATCGCCGCGAAGTAGGATTTGATGTACAAAAGATTGATACTTGGATTGGGTTACAAGCTGTCGATGAATCCTTGCAAGAAATTAGCGACAAGCTTTTGAAGCAAGATTTGCAAAACTGTTCCCACGGTAAAGATCATAATCACGGTCAAGGTTCTCAACAACACCAAAAGCAAGGCAACTGTAAACATTAGTACAGGACTTTTGCACTGAGGTAATCTGTTAAAACCTGAGTTATTGGGTTTGAGATGTAACAATGCTCTCAAACTCAGTAGACAAGTTTAGAGTGAATTAGTATTTGTAACATCTCGTGAAATAATGCTGCTTTTTGTCACAAATGTTACAAAGCTAAACTTGCATGGGCATAGTAAGTATGCTTAATATTGCAAGAATAAAAAACAATGACAGCTACTTTATCTGGTTATCAACTCCTCGAAACCCTTCACTCCGGTAGTAAAACCATCATTTATCGTGGACGGCGAGAAACTGATAACGCCTCTGTCATTGTCAAAACTCTCTTGTGCGAACATCCGCTCTTAGAAGACATAGCTAGACTGCGCCACGAATATCAAATCATTGAGACTCTGGAAATTCCTGGCATTGTTAAAGCTTATGAGTTAAAGAATTATCAGCATGGACTGGCTTTGGTTTTAGAAGACATTCCAGGTTGCTTGCTCCAAGAACTGATTGCAACTCAAACAACCACCTTGATTACTTTCCTCAAGGTGGGGATTAATCTGGCACAAATTTTAGGAGAACTGCACGCCCAACAAATTATTCATAAAGATATTAAGCCGCACAATATTTTAATTGACCCCGATTCTGGCGAAGCCAAACTGATTGACTTCAGTATCTCCTCACGACTTGATAAAGAAAATCCCACCTTGAGCAATCCGAATTTGCTCGAAGGTACGCTTGCATATATGTCACCTGAGCAGACAGGGAGAATGAACCGGGCGGTTGACTATCGCACCGACTTTTATTCGCTGGGTGTAACTTTATATGAAATGCTAACGGGTATTTTGCCTTTTCAAGCTGTTGATCCAATGGAGTTAATCCACTCTCATATTGCCAAAACACCAGCCGCACCCTGTAGCGAAACCGTGTGCCGCATCTTGGGAGATGTGCCAGAAGCGATTAGTGCAATTATTTTAAAATTATTAGCGAAAACAGCAGAAGAGCGGTATCAAAGCGCCTGGGGACTGAAAGCGGATTTAGAGGAATGTTTGTTTCAACTGCAAACAACTGGAAAAATTGAAAACTTTGTACCGGGGAGACAAGACAAATCCGGGCATTTTTTGATTCCGCAAACGCTATACGGGCGCAAAGCAGAAGTAGCAACATTGATGGCTGCGTTTAAGCGTGTGGCAGTAGGTAGCAGCGAACTCATGCTCGTCTCTGGTTATTCGGGGATTGGCAAGACAAGTGTTGTCAATGAAGTTCATAAACCCATTGTGGGAGCAAGGGGTTATTTTATTGCAGGCAAGTTTGATCAGTTCAAGCGCAATATTCCCTATGCGTCATTGATTCAAGCGTTCCAATCTTTAATTGGGCAATTACTTACCGAAAGCGAAGCCCAAATCCAAGTGTGGAAAGATAAACTCTTAACTGCGTTGGGAGAGAATGGGCAAGTCATTATCGATGTGATTCCACAAGTCGAACTAATTATTGGAACTGTGCCACCTGTAACACAACTGGGTGCGGCTGAATCTCAAAATCGTTTTAATCGCGTTTTTGGACAATTTATTGGCGTATTCACTACCCAACATCATCCTCTGGTTGTGTTCTTGGATGACTTGCAGTGGGCAGATTCGGCATCGCTGAACTTAATTGAGCTATTGATGACAGATAGCGAGCGCAAATATTTATTGTTAGTCGGTGCATACCGCGATAATGAAGTGTCGCCCACCCATCCACTTATGCTCAGTTTGGACAAGATTCAATCTTCTGGTGCGGTGGTAGATAACATCATCTTGGCACCATTGCAGTTAACGGATGTGGAAGCGTTAATTAGCGATACGTTGAATGACACAGAAGCCAGCAAGCCATTAGCACAATTACTATTCCACAAAACTGGAGGAAATCCTTTTTTCTTAACGCAACTGCTGAAAACTCTACATCAAGAAGACTTGTTAACGTATGACTTCCAGTCTGGAGTTTGGCAGTGGGATATCCAACATATTCAAGCGATCGGTCTTACTGACCTGAATGTGGTTGAACTGACGGCAAGAAATATTCGTAAACTGTCTCTAGAAACGCAGTCAGTACTCAAACTGGCTGCTTGTATTGGCAACACATTCAATCTGGATATATTAGCGATCGTTAACGAAGCATATTCTTTAAGAACTGCGGCGCAATTGTGGTCAGCCCTACAAGCTGGGTTAATTTTGCCGTTAAATCAGGACTACAAAATTCCCTTAGCGTTTAGTCAAGAGGATTCAGGCGGCTTTACCTTAACAGATGTCAAAGTTGATTACAAGTTTTTACATGACCGAGTACAACAAGCAGCGTATTCTCTGATTCCCGATGAGCAGAAGAAAGCAACGCATCTGAAAATTGGTCAATTACTGCTGCAAAAGACTACACCAGAAGAACGCCAAGAAAATATATTTGCTTTAGTTAATCAACTGAATTACGGCACTGATTTACTAATATCTGAAACAGAAAAATCTCAACTTGCAGAACTCAATCTGATCGCAGGGAAGAGGGCAAAAGCAGCCACAGCGCACGATTCCGCCATCAAATATTTCCAAGTCGGTTTACAACTGTTAACAGAAGAAAGCTGGAAGTGTGAATATGAACTGACATTAGCACTACACTCCGAAGCAGCAGAGGCAGCTTTTTTGAGTGGTGATTTTGCAGAAATGCAGAGATTTGTTGAGATAGTACAAAACTGCGCTAAAACGCTGCTGGATAAAATTGAAGTCTATGAAGTTCTGATACAAGCTTACATAGGACAAAATAGGCTTGTAGAAGCGGTTAGTACAGGATTACAAGTTTTAAAGCTGTTAGGAGTAGAGTTTCCCCAAGAGCCGAATCCGTCAGATATTGGACAAGCATTAGGGGAAACTGCGGCAATTTTGAGTGGAACGCTAATTGAAGATTTAATTGATCTGCCTCAAATGAGCGATCGCTATAAATTAGCAGCGATGAGAATCATGTCAAGTATTTTTGCTCCTGCATACATGGCTGCTCCTGCACTGGTGCCTTTGACGGTGTGCAAACAAGTAAATTTATCCGTTCAATATGGTAATGCTTCCGTTTCTGGCTTTGCTTATGCCAATTATGGTCTTCTGCTTTGCGGAGTTGTGGGAGATATTGATTCAGGTTATCAGTTCGGTCAATTGGCTTTAACTCTAGTGTCAAAGTTAAATGCTCAAGAGATCAAAGCTAAGACACTCCTGATAGTAAATATATTTATCCGACCTTGGAAAGATCATCTTAGAGAAACTTTAGAACCTTTAGTGGCAGTTTACTCTAGCGGACTGGAGACAGGTGATTTAGAATTTGCTGCCTATGGTCTACTAATGTACTCCTGTTTCGCTTACTTTAGCGGCAAAGAACTAACTGTCCTTGAAAGAGAGATGGCAATCAACAGAGATGCTATTGATAAAATCAAGCAAGAAACACCGCTTCATTATCTAGAAACCTATTCGCAGGCTACATTAAATCTGCTTGGAAAATGTGAAAATCCCTGCCTTCTAAAGGGTAAAGCCTGCGATGAGCAAATAAAGTTACCATTGCACGAACAAGCGAACGACATATTGGGAGTTGCCTACATATATTGGAACAAACTTTTACTTAGTTACTGGTTTGAAAATTACTCAGAAGCGATTGAAAATACTGCTCTAGCAGAGAAGTATTTAAACGTAGTGGTAGGATTGCCTATTGTTCCTCTATTTCATTTTTACGATTCTTTAGTAAGGTTAGCGGTATATCCAGATCGCCAAGCATCAGAACAACACGCAATTATCGATCGCGTCCAAGCTAATCAAGAAAAAATGCAAAAATGGGCGCATCATGCCCCAACGAATCATTTACACAAATTCTATCTAGTAGAGGCAGAGCGGCATCGGGTTTTAGGGGAAAAAATCGAAGCGATCGAGATGTATGACAAAGCGATCGCACTTGCCAAACAAAACGAATATATCAACGAAGAAGCACTGGCTCACGAACTCGCTGCTAAATTCTATTGGTCATGGGGTAAAGAAGCGATCGCCCAAACATACATGACAAATGCTTACTACGCCTATAGCCATTGGGGTGCTAAAGCTAAAGTCAAAGATTTAGAAGCACGCTATCCGCAATTGATTGTGCAATCAAACACAGAAAAACCAGAAACGAATTACCTGCAAACTATTCAAACAAGCTCCACGACTAGCGGAGGCGCTGAAATTCTCGACTTGATGGCGGTGATGAAAGCTTCACAAGTCTTGTCAGAAGAAATGGTGCTGAGTCGCTTGCTCGAAAAATTGATGAAAAATGTCATCGAAAATGCTGGCGCTCAACAAGGTTATTTTATTGTCAAGCACGAGAATCAATGGATGCTGGAAGCGGCGGGAATGGTTGAAGGTAAGAACGTTAATGTTGTTGTTAAGAGTCAGGATGAGACTGATTCACCTTTACTCCCGATTGCCTTATTTAATTATGTGGAAAGAACCAGAGAGAACCTGGTTTTAAACGATGCTGTTAAAGACTCCCGCTTTGCGACTGATGCTTGTATCATCACTTACCAATCCAAATCGATTTTGTGTCTACCACTGATTCACTCTGGCAAGTTTACTGGTCTTATTTACCTGGAAAATAATCTCATTCCTGGCGCTTTTATTTCAGAACGGGTGAATGTACTGAGTCTGTTGACAGCACAAATTTCGATTGCGATCGAGAACGCTCGTCTTTACACCAACCTACAAGTTTACTCGCAACAATTGGAAGCTAATAATGAAGCTTTGCAAGCATCCGAAACACGAGAGCGAGAAAAAGCCGAACAACTCGAAAAATCTTTCCATAAACTGCAACAAACTCAGGCTCAACTTGTGCAGACTGAAAAAATGTCGAGCTTAGGACAACTGGTAGCTGGCGTTGCTCACGAAATCAACAATCCGGTCAATTTTATCTTTGGCAACCTGACTCATGCCAACAGCTATACCCAAGAGGTGTTGGGACTGCTGGAACTTTACCAGAAACATTACCCATCTCCTCATCCAGAGATTCAAGAACAAGCGGAGGATATCGATCTAGAATTTGTGCTAGAAGACCTGCCTAAATTACTGTCTTCTATGTGGGTTGGCGCAGACCGAATTCGCCAAATTGTCGCTTCTCTACGAACTTTCTCACGCATGGACGAAGCCGAAATTAAAGCTGTTAATATTCATGAGGGAATTGACAGTACCATGATGATTCTGCAACATCGGCTCAAAGCAAAGTCAGATCGTGTCGGTATTGAGTTGATTAAACACTATGGCAACTTACCCCAAGTGGAATGTTATGCAGGGCAGCTAAATCAAGTGTTTATGAATGTGTTGAGTAATGCGATCGATGCTTTGGAAGATACATTGGCGAAAAATCAAGGACAAATAATAACTCCAACTATTACTATTCACACTGAACAAATTGATGCTCATCAAGTCGAAATTCGGATTGCAGATAATGGTCTAGGTATGCCAGAGTCTGTTCGTCAACGGCTGTTCGATCCTTTCTTCACTACAAAACCTGTGGGTAAAGGGACAGGTATGGGTTTGTCGATTAGTTACCAAATTGTCACTGAAAAACATGGTGGTTCGCTCTCTTGTACCTCAGAGCCAGGTGAGGGGGCAGAGTTTCAAATCCGCATTCCAATTTGTCAGGAAGTCAACCCTTTTGAGGAATTAAAAATGAAAAATTAAGAATTAAAAATTGTAAGACGCTGCGGCAAATGGCAATGGCAACCGTCTAAGTAAACAGCGCTAAGACATAAAGTAGATGAGGGAGAAACTGCGATCGCTATTCCCTCATCTCTCCTCACTATCTTTAACGCACGCCAGCAGTTTCTAAAGACAAGTCTTGAAACATGGGGGTGCTGAGGTAACGTTCGCCGAAGGAAGGCTGAATCATTACGATTAAACGTCCGGCATTTTCTGGACGTTTACCTACTTGAATGGCAGCACACAAAGCTGCACCAGAGGATATGCCAGATAATAAGCCTTCTTCTTTTGCCAAACGTCGCCCGTAAGCGATCGCTTGTTCATCGCTGACTCTAATTACTTCATCAACCAATTCTAGGCGAAGAACATCGGGGATAAATCCGGCACCAATACCTTGAATTCTGTGTGGCCCGGCTTCACCACCTGAGAGAACTGGGCTGTTGCTGGGTTCAACTGCGATCGCCTTAAAAGTCTTCTTACGACCTTTAAGTACCTCTGCAATCCCGGTAATCGTCCCACCAGTACCTACCCCAGCAATAACAATATCGACTTCTCCGTCTGTATCTGTCCAAATTTCTTCGGCGGTAGTTTCCTGGTGAACTTTAGGATTGGCAGGGTTGCGGAACTGTTGCAGCATAAAAGCATCAGGAGTATTAGCCACAATCTCTTCGGCTTTGCGAATAGCTCCCCGCATTCCTTCCGCGCCTGGTGTTAACTCTAAAGACGCGCCATAAGCTCTCAACATAGCCCGTCGTTCTTGGCTCATCGTCTCTGGCATTGTCAAAATTAAACGGTAGCCACGTGCTGCTGCTACCATCGCTAGAGCAATTCCTGTATTACCTGAAGTAGGCTCAACTAAAATAGTCTTTCCAGGCTGAATTGAGCCAGCCGCTTCTGCTGAAAGTACCATACTTAACCCAATGCGGTCTTTTACCGAGGCTGCTGGGTTCATACCTTCTAATTTGACAACTATCCTTGCTACTACTCCCTCAGCTTGAGGTATCTTATTCAGTTGAACTAAAGGAGTTCGTCCGATCAGTTCTGTTATATCTTGAGCAATCCGCATTATTTAACTCCTAAAATTCTAAATCTTAGTACAGAGTATTTACTTATAACAATAAGCTTTTGTGTATTTAATTTGCACTTGAATCTCAATGAGTGCATATACTATGTATTCTAACTAAACCACAAAATCTGAAAGTTTAGGAAGAACTTTTATCCGATGCTCTCATTGATTCTCACTCCACCAGATGTCTAGCTTGCCATTCTTTTATTTTACCATTTGGAATTGCTGACTGTTGTCTCTTAGGCTAAGATCAATTTTTATAATTCTGTATATATGAATAATTTTTATCATCATTCTCTATTTGTTAGGGAAATATAACTTAGTTTCAAAACATTTAATGGATTTTCTGATTTTATTAGTTTATCTTTATCAAAAGACATCGATATTTACTTTTGAGTACAGATTTTGCCTACTAAAACTTGCATTAAAAACAGTTCTAAAGCTTTGCCTACATTGCTTTTAGATTGAGTACAAAAACACCAGAACCCCACTTCAAAAACACTAGCACCCCATCTCAAAAACACTAGCACCCATACCCCAATATTTTTTTATAATACTTATCTGATGAGGATTACAGCCGTTGAGTACTATTCTAATAAATTTAATAATCTTAACAGGGCTGAGGTAAACTGTTTTGTGGAGAGCGACTGATATAAATCGTATAGGATTTACGCAGAGATTCCCCTCTACCCCCCAACATTCCTGAGCGAAAGCTGAGTGAACTAGGGGGGACTTCTTAATCTCCCTTTTGAGAGCAAGATGAAACCACATTCGAGAATCTAAGTGTGTTCTTTCTGATTGAATAATCCTACGTTTTGCGAAAATGTTAGTAACTTTTCAGTGGTCAGTAGTCAGTAATAATTAGAAAAACAACTGATAGCTAACAATTGTGAAAATTCCCGTTTACACATATTTTAATATCAAAACTGTTTAAGATAAACAGCAAATGATATTTTCTTACTGGGTGCATACTACCTAGCAAGGGAGAGCCAAGATGAAAGCCAAACTTTTAAATGTTCTTACAGTTTGCGTAGTTATTTTAGCAGTGCTTTCTCCAGAACTAGTAGTATTTGGCATTGTTTGGGAGCGACATCTGGATTTAGTAAAATCTCAGAATTTAGCCTACGAAGTTAACAAGACTACTAAAAATGCTCCCGACTTGGCTCCCCAGACAGAGGTTACACATTCCCCTCAGACTAGCATCCAATCCTCTGACCGTAATGTGATTAATCAAATGCTGACTGTTGCTGAACAATATAAATTTGCCGCTATCTTGCAATGGTTCTTCTTGTTAACCCCTATTTGTGTTGGGTTAGGAATTCTCTTTTACGACAGATATCTTGTACATCGTGCGGCTGTTTTAAAAGAACAAGTTGAAATGTTGGAAAGACTGTGGCAACAAAGTATCGAACAGTGACCAATTCCCAATTAACTCACTAAAATCAACCAAAACAAAACACCATGTCAGAACAACGCCAGCAACTGTATTTTAATCTGATTGATGAATTGCTCAAGTGCCCTAATGGTCAAGAACCAGAAATTTTAGAATCTAAACCAGAATTAATTGACTCTGGTTTCGTAGAAACAATGTTACAAGTAGCAACGATGTTTGCCCATGAAGGCAATCAAGATGGTGCCAAATTTTTATTTTTTGTGGCGCGTGAGCTAGCTAAAGAATTGGGTTTATACCCTGAAGTTCCCAATACTGAAGTTGAAAATCCTGAAGTTGCCAATAAGGAGTAAAAATGCTGTTGACTTCAACGGATGCGGGACAAATCGCTTTAGAACTGCTCATGGCAGATTGGAATATTTCAGAAGAGAATCGAGAGTGGTTCACAATCTTTAACTCTCGTCTGATTGGCGAGAGTTGGTACACTGTGGAATTAGGTGTAGAAGGATTTCCCGATAGATGGTTTATTCAAGTATATGACACTGGAGCTTGCGATCCAAACTATACATTTATATCACCAATCCGTGGTTCTGAAGGCTTCACAGATTTTGTAAATGTGCCAGATATCATAGCAGAGGTATTAGTTTGTGAACGCAATGCTCGATAATAATTAAAAATTCAACATTTAGAATTCAATATTGAAATGTGCTAATTAAATACATTTTATTTGAATTCATGGTTTTTGATATCAGAGTATTTGGGAGCATCTATCCTTGGCAAATATACCTGTCGATGAGAAATCGCGGTTAATCTTGCACGCTGACTAAAAAACTAACCCACAGAAGTGGGTTTTGCATTGATAGCCGCGATCGAGGTATTCAAATCAATACTTTGATATTTCATTCAATCTAAAGATGCTTTACGCAAATCGGAGGTGATACCAAATAAGGTACACCTCTTTTTTTATGTAATATTTAATATTTTATTTAAACCTCATAAGGTATTTTGTCATATTTAATTGATAAAATTATGTTATATTAAATAGCGTGATGGACGCTACAGAAATATCAGTTCCAATGATTGCTGAAGATATCTTAGCCAAAGAATTCACAAGAGTCCTCAACCACTACTACCCAAAAGTTGGGGAATTACTAGATGGGTGTTATGTGAAAGTCATCACCTGTTTTTGGGGACGACCTGCTAGACGGTTGCAATATATAGGAATTTATTGCTCTGACGAAATGATTTCCTATGTGCAAGCCCACAAAGAAATTCTCAGAGAAGTTGCAGACAATATGGGACTAGTCCAAGTAGTCTGCATGAATGCCAAACGATTATTGCGCGATCCGATGTCGAAGGTCAAACATAACAACCCACGCCTATGGTTGGAGTTGCAGTGGGTTGCAAATTAGTCTTTGATCGCATTAATGGAGAGGAGTAAAGGTATTTGTAATATTGAAGCACTAAAGTGCTTACTACAAACCTATCGACCACTAGAATAGCCAGCACAAAGTATCAAAGCAAGTAATGAAAACTGGAATTTTCTGCAATTACGATAATCATCACCAAGATGCTCGTCGTGCTATTTCTGAGCAAGTCGCGCTGATAAAACAGGCAGAAAGTTTAGGTTTTGAGTCAGCCTGGGTGAGTGAGCATCATTTTAGTGAATCCAATCTCAGCCCGTCTATGTTGCTGTTAATGGCACACTTGGCGGGATTGACTTCAACTATCCAACTGGGCACTGCGGCAGTGTTACTGCCATTCCATAACCCAATTCGGGTAGCGGAGGATATCGCCACTCTGGATAACCTGTGCAATGGACGATTATTATTTGGAGTTGCTAAAGGTGGCCCCTTTCCCCAACAAAATAAACATTTTGCGACACTCCCAAGTGAAGCCCGTCCTAAAATGCTAGAGGCGATCGCATTGGTTCAAAAGCTTTTATATGAAACTGATGTATCATTTAATGGCAAGTATTACCAGTGCGATCGCCTGACCATTTACCCAAAACCATTGCAGAGTCAAGTACCAGTGTATGTTGCTACTGGCGGCGATGATGGTATCGAACTTGCCGCTAAACATTCCTTCAGCTTGATGGGTGGGCCGCCATTCTCCCTACACAGATTGAAGGATACTGTTGCTAAATATCGAGCCTTAAATTCTAGTGGTGCAGAAAACTTCGTGCTGGCACGCTTTTTTTATGTTGGCAAAACATTTGACGAGGCTGTGAGTGAAGCGTTACCTTTTGTTCGCCAATTTAGCCAGAAAATGAAAGCTAATACGGCTCAAGTATTGCAGAATAGTGCGAATCCCAACCAAAAACCATTCGATCGCACAAATATTTGTTTCGATGAAGATTATTTGATTGAGAACTCAATCATCGGTGATGTGGAGACTTGTAGAGACAAAATCAAGAAATTTCAGGATGAATTAAATTTAGGTACGCTAGCACTCAAACCCTCGTCTGCGGATCTGCAAAAAAACCTGGACAGTTTGACGCGCTACAACCAAGAGGTGCGAAATTATGTCTTCTAAACTATACCTGCTTCCTCCCGATGATTTACCTCCCACTGGGGTAACGAAACAGGATGGAATGCTGCAAATGGAGCTAGAACAGTCTACTGGTAGATGCTTTTATCTAGCTTGCGATCGCATTACGCGAGTCCTATTATCTAATTGTCAGTGGTATCTCACAACAAATGCTAGCATCCTTACATTAATTGTTGACTGCCCTGATTTAGTATCTTACTGGCATATTGTTAGCAATATTGCCCAGTTGGGTAATAGGTTAGAACGGTTTGCTAGCAATGGCAAAATCCGCGTTTATCCACCATTTGGAAAAGGGATGCCATTTGAAATCAGCGTAAATGAAATATCTGCTTATCGAGATTGGCTTTGAGGTAAATAGAAACTGGGAATCACACAAAATATAGCTGTCTTACACCCTGTACTCCTAAAGTGCAGGGTGTTGCAATTTTTATCAAAGCTGCTCTCAAAATAGCAGTTTTACAGAATAGAATTCACTCCCAGACGCTCACGAATTTCGCTAACTTGTACATCCCAAAGTTGATCCCATTTTTGCGCGATCAACTTGCCTGGAGTATGAGAACCCACCCTGTAGCCGCGAGATATTTCTGTCATCAAAGCTTTAAAATTAGTAGGTTGATAAAGACTAATCATCACCATGCCAAAACTCAAAAGCATGACGCTGATGGGAATTGGGGTCTGAGCTAAGAAAAAAGCTTGTAGACCAATTTCACCAAATACATTTGTGTCAAATCCAGCGACTACATGATATATGTCATGGGTGGATCTCCAAAGCATTTTGAGATAGGAAATATCATCAACGACAGGAACTTTTTTGTAAAAATAGGGATCGAATCCTCTAGCTTTCATTTCTCTAGCATAAACATGACCTAGTGTTCCTTCTGGGAGTTTGGCTAGATCATCTAAATTGAAAGGGGCCGGTAGCCAGCGTTCTGAAAATAAGGCATTGACTTCAGGGATTTTTTTTAATTCATCAACAGCTAACTGTGCCATTTGTGTTTGGTCGAGTGCGTCCTCGAAGTCAAATACTCTATCAGTATTACCATCTCCGATTTTTTGGGCACTAGATGCTAGAAATTGAATGTAAGCAAGAAGTCCTTTATCATTGTTGTAAGTAATTACATTCTCCATAGTAATTCTCTGCTTTGAGATATAATTTTGCTACTTGAAATCTGAGTCTTCAATATTGGAATATAATTATCCAGGCTTTCATGAATCTTCAGAGGTATTTAGCGAAACTTTTTGCTATAAATATGTCTAATTAACAAATTGACTTTGACAAATAATTTTAGATTTCACTAAACCGTATTAGATTAAAAACAGTTAATAAAAATTAGAACATAGATATTTAGTAATTTCAGGGGCAAAGCTTCTAGTAAAAGGTTATAAATTTAAACCAGGTTTTTTATCTTAAAGCTTTGCCCAAAAGCTAGTGTTTGCTTACGCTAAAATCGCCATTCCCGAAGGAGGCAAATCAATTCGCACAGTTGCACGACGGTCGTTATGATGTTGTACAGCTACAGTTTGGTCGCGGGGTGGGTGGCGTAAATATGAATCGCTCCAATCGCTTTTGTATAAAAAGGTCATAGTCGAATCTTGAGGATGCATATAAGTATCTACTGTCACTTCTGCACCACGATTTTCTAAGCCGTTGGTATTCAGCACCATCAACACTTCTGTGTCAAATAAAGTCTGTGACCAAGCAACTAATTCGCCTTGTCCAGGAATTGAGAAGGGGGAGTTAAAAAAGGATGTTTCGCGTAGGTAGTGATGTCCACGGCGCAATGCTTTACCAATTTTATCGTGACTGTTGCGAATCCGCGCGATCGCAGCTATCCGCAAATAAGTAGGATGGTCGATATCGAAAAAATGACAGTCTGCTGTTTGAAATGCGCCAAAAGCACCGCCAAACATTGCTTCTTTGATATATCTATCTTCCGCAAACTTTCTACCTTCTATGCTGTAATCGTGATAACCTTCATTGCCATCAAAAGCCTGTTCTGTTCCATAATAAATAGCAGGGATTCCTGGCATGGTTAATTGCACACCGACAGCATGAGCAACTTGCTCATAGAGATGAGGGACATTGCTGTATGCAGCAAATCGCTGTTTATTAGTCCGGAATGACATCTCATAGTCATCCAAGATGGAGACATGATATGTCCCAATTTGGCGGTATTCTCCAGCGAGATTGTTTTCGCTATACAAATCGAAAAATTGCTTGGGGTGTACTAACCCTTTGGCGAATGCAGCCAATTCATTAGGGGTCTGTGCGATGTCTAATACAGCACTAAAGTTGCGAGCAATAATGTCTATGTAAGCACCAGCCATACTACCGGAGGTTATTTCCCCAGTCAGTAAAAAGTTGTCTTTATCGATAGATTCGGCGTATTCACGGATAGCTGTGCAGAATTTGCGGGAATCTTCTGGAGAAACGTGCTTGAGGCTATCTATCCGTAAGCCATCGCAGTCAGAAAGAGCAATCCAATATTGATAAACTCTGGCTAGAGCTGCAATTACGTCATTTCTGTGAAACCAGTTATCAGCATTCTGGTTGTATATTACATCGAGGATGACATACATCCTCCGATCGTGGGCAGCATCAATTAAATCTCTTAAATCTTGACGGGTGCCAAAGTGGGGGTCAATATCTAAAAATTCTTGAATGCGATCGCTATGGTAAGCTTCTAACTCAGAACGTTGTTGCCAAGGTGGATTAATCCACAGCGTTGTTACTCCCAATCGTTGCAAGTAGTCTAATTTACTCTTAATTCCCCTAAGAGTACCACCTACGAACTTTGTCCCTGCTGCCATCCAGCCAGCTTTATCTTTAACCTGGAATTTTGCAAGATTGGTGTGGTCAAAAAGCTCCCTTTGATTTTCATTATCGTCACTGAATCTATCTAATACCAATTGGTACAAAAACTGGTCGCGCCAACTGATAGGACTCGGATAAACTCTCCCTCGTGGTTTTAGGTCTGTTTCAGAGAGTTGCTGGGGTGTCAATTCTTCAACTTTAGCCATGAGGATTTACACACAGATAGGAAAATGGAAGTATGCATTTTAGATGTTAGAAAACATACTTTAAATTTTCATTAACCTGCGGGGGGATTTTGTAAATTAGCGACTTTATTTTTCGATGATAGATTTTAGTTTAAACACATAAGTGCTTTGCCTGACCGCAGGGTAGGGATGCAAGAAAAAGTGTGGAGGAACACAAAAAATACGGAGAGATAATAAATAGGATTTTCACAAATAGTTTAAGGCTGCTATAGAATTAAAATTCTTAATTAGATTTTTGAGAAATTATCTTATAAAGGTTATCAAACTGAGCTATGAGTGATGGAGGAACAGAGGTAAAATTAATATAAAAATTTCCTCTAATTGTCGGTTTTTCTAAGACTTTTGCATAGATATCTTCACTGACTTGCGCTGAGTTTTTAGATATGAAAAGATTGATTTTAAGATTAGTTAGTTTCGGTGGTACTTCATTGGGAATATCTACTTGTAATTCAGCTCCTTTTGCTGATAGTTTGACTAAACGCCCATAAAAGACCGGATTTCCCATTTGCTTGTCATCTAAAATAGTGTATAAAAGCGGAATCTCTTGAGGAACAGGTAAAAATAATTCTTCTTCTTTGGGTAAATAAAGATTGTATCGTCCACCCACACCATATACTTCGTAAATGGTAATTGTCTGGCTCAAACCTTTTGGCTGAACTTGCTTTTGTCCAATAATTTTGATGCTCGATCCGACTTCTTTGAAAGTCTGTTCAGAAATGAGAATTTGACCGCCACTAGTATATGACTCAATTCGATAAGTGAGATTTACTTGACTACCGACAATTCCATATTTAGTCCGCTTTTCGGAACCAATATTACCGACTATAACCTCACCTGTATTTATACCAATCCCCATTTCTAATGGTGGCCAGCCGAGAGTTTTCATCTTTTCATTAACGCCACCCATTGCTAACTGCATGGCACAAGCACAAGTAACTGCTCTGAGGGCATCATCTTCTTTAGCGATCGGGGCACCAAATAAGACTAAAATACCATCTCCCATAAACTCATCAATTGTGCCTTGGTAATGATTAATCACATCTGCCATGTATTCTAAATAGAGGTTGAGAATGTGAATTACCTCTTCTGGTGGAAAGCGTTCTGAGAGAGCAGTGAAGCCTCTTAAGTCAGAGGTGAGGATAGTAATTTTGCGGCGTTCACCACCAAGTTTTAATCCTTCCGGGCTTTCTAACAAGTTAGCAACAACCGTATCACTCAAATATCGTCCGAAAACTTGGCGAATTAATTGGTTTCTTTTTTCTAATTCAGTGTTGGCTTCTGCTAAATCTGTAGTTCGTTCTTTAACCCGATGCTCTAAATTTCTGCTGTTTTCTCGGAGTTTCCCAACAACAAGTGTCAATCCTGAAAGTCCTAAGACCGACATACCGCCTAACATAGCAAAGGTTCCTTGGAGACTTTGGTTGGTCTTGGTTACTAAATTATCGAGAGATTGAGAAATCTCCCAAGCTCCAGCAACATCTCCTACTTCCCAGTTTTTCTTTGGACTAGTGGCATCTGTGTTATGACAAGTTACACAACTTGCTTTCATGAGGCTAGCTTGTGCATAACGCAAGGTGGTGTTTCCATTTTTCTTCTCAAGACGATAGAATTTTTGACGAGGGTTTTCTTTCAAGAAGTTGAGTGCATCGCGCTCAAATTCGTCTTTTGCTCCCCCTTTCGTGCGCCAAGGATATGGATAGTTACTATATAGTCTTACAGACATTTCGGCATTTTTTTCACTAATTTGCTCACCGAGTTCGATCGCGAAAGTTGAAGGTAAGGGGATTGCGCCTTTGGTATTGAGGTAAGCGTGGGTGACGGTAATTCCAGGTACGAGTTTAGCTCGATCTGCGGCTGCGGCGCTGTAGAGGTCAAAAGCTTGAGTTAATGATTGAATGTTCAAAGCAGCATTTTGCACTGCTTGAGATTCAATCAAGCTCGATGAAAGCCTAGACATATTAGAAATTGCGATCGCGATCGCTACACATAACATCAGCGTGAGTACGAGAGTAATTCTCTGTAACAGTAAACGTAAAAGCGATTGCCAAATTCGATTAATTAATAACTGAATCATTCGAAAAACTGTTTTTTACTAGTTAAAATTTTTGCAGAATCTAGAAAATATTAAAATAATTAGTAATTTTTATCAGTAATTAAGTTTTGCAACGGTGAGAAAGACAATATTTACAAAACTTGCTGATGACAAACCCAGGAGCTTAAACCCCCAAAAATTTTTAATGTCTTGGTTTATTGCTCAACGGCAAAGGCTTGTGTAAAGAATTTGTAAAATTTTGCATATTGTTTTTGCTATTATCTGATAAATGAATTATGGCATTCTAATTATAAAATTTAAAGTATATTTAACTTTTGTCGATCGCAGCAATGGATATCGATCAAGCACTCGCATTTACAGACGCTCTCGTTTTTGCCAAGTCAAGAATACATTTAAGCGATCTCCAACAAGCTATGTTGCGTGAGTCTTGGTCTTTGGAACGCCAAAGTTACGATCGCATTGCCGACATTTATGGCTATTCTCCAACTTACTTAAAACATGATGTTGGCCCCAAGCTATGGAAACTCCTTTCAGAAGTGTTAGGAGAAAAAGTTAATAAAACAAGTTTCAGAACAGCAATCGAGCGGGCGACGGCACAATCAAACCAATACATTGAAGAAAAAACGCGAGTCAAATTTACTGATAATCTGCTAGTTGCAGAAGCGCAGACTTCGTATCAAGATTGGGGAGATGCTATCGATGTTGATTTTTTCTACGGAAGACAAGCAGAACTAGCTCAGTTACAGCAGTGGATTTTGGTCGATCAGTGTCGGCTGGTGGCTGTGTCAGGAATGGGTGGAATTGGAAAGACTTCTCTCTCTATCAAGCTGGCACAACAATTACAGAGTGATTTTAAATGGGTGATTTGGCGGAGTTTGCGAAATGCGCCACCAGTACAAGAGATATTAACCGAGTTATTGAAATTATTATCTAATCAGCAAGAAATTGATTATCCAGAAACCGTTGAGGGCAAAATTTCGCGTCTATTGCATTATTTGCGATCGCAGCGTTGTCTGGTAATTTTCGATAATATTGAGACAATCTTACAACATAACGAAAAATCTAAATCATCCTACATCAAAGGCTATGAATATTATGGCGAAATATTTAGACAGATTGGAGAAATTCGCCATCAAAGCTGCTTAGTGCTAACAAGCCGAGATCAGCCTCCAGAAGTTGGTCTCCTAGAAGGAGCAAGCTTACCCGTTCGGGCTTTTCAATTGGGTGGATTGAAGAAAACAGAAGCACAAGAACTTTTACACTTAAAGGGTAATTTCCAAGGCTCAACAGAAGAATGGAATCGGCTGGTTGAAGGTTACGCAGGAAATCCCTTAGCATTGAAAATTATTGCGACTACAATTCAAAACTTATTTGATGGCAGTATTTCTGATTTCCTCAACCAGCAAGCATTTGTTTTTGGTAATATTCGCAATCTAATAGGTCAGCAATTTGAACGGCTTTCGGAGTCAGAGAAAACGGTTATTTATTGGCTTGCTATCTATCGCGATCCCGCTTCATTTTCAGAACTGCGCTCGGATATTTTTCCACGTAGATCGCCCCAAGAATTAATTGATATTTTAGAATCACTAGAGCAACGTTCTTTAATTGAGAAGACCAAGCCGACACTGATTGAAAAACATCAGACGCAGTTTTCACTTCAGCCTGTAGTAATGGAATATGCTACTGAGAAACTGGTCGCTCAAGTTTGTCAAGAAATTCTAGCAGGTTTAGAAGCAAATGCCGACCAAAAAATTTTGCTGTTCAAAACTCATGCATTACTCAAAGCCCAAGCAAAAGATTATGTGCGAGAAACGCAAGTTCGTTTCATTCTCAAGCCGATTCTGGAACGCTTATTACTCGATCGTTTATTAATAGAAGTCAGCGAACAACTTGCAATTGAGAACTTGCTAACTCAATGCTTGACCAAGCTCCGAGGTACATCGTCACTCAAAACTGGATACGCAGGCGGTAATATTTTAAATTTACTTTGTCAATTGCAATCAACTTTAACTAACTATAATTTTTCAAATTTAACGATTTGGCAAGCCTATTTACAGGATGTAAATTTGCATAATGTTAACTTTGAATCTTCTGATTTGAGCCAGTGTGTTTTTGCTGAAACCTTTGGTATGGTTTTTGCTGGCATTGCTTTTAGTCCAGATGGAACATTATTAGCTACAGGAGATGCAGAAGGTGAGCTTCGTCTTTGGGAAGTTGCAACTGGGAAACTTGTTGTCAATTTTGCCGGACATTTAGGTTGGGTTTGGTCACTTGCTTTTAGTCCAGATGGGCAATTATTAGCAAGTTGTAGTAGTGATAAAACGATTCGCCTGTGGGATGTCAACACTGGTAAATGTCTGAGAACATTGTCAGGACATACAAGTTCAATTTGGTCAGTTGCCTTTAGTGCTGATGGTCAAATGCTTGCGAGTGGAGGCGATGAACCAACAATAAGATTATGGAATGTCAACACTGGGGATTGTCATAAAATTTTCTCGGGTCACACAGATCGAATTCTCTCGCTTTCCTTTAGTTCAGATGGCCAAACCCTAGCAAGTGGCAGTGCCGATTTCACGATTCGACTTTGGAAAATTAGTGGAGAATGCGATCGCATTTTAGAAGGACATAGCGATCGCATCTGGTCAATTTCCTTTAGTCCAGATGGGCAAACCCTAGTCAGTGGCAGTGCCGATTTCACGATTCGCCTCTGGGAAGTTAGTACTGGCAACTGCTTCAATATATTACAAGAACATAGCGATCGCGTCCGATCGTTAGCCTTTAGTCCCAATGCCCAAATGCTGGTCAGCGCCAGCGACGATAAAACAGTCAGAATTTGGGAAGCTAGTACAGGAGAATGCCTGAATATTTTACCAGGACACACCAATTCTATATTTTCAGTTGCTTTTAACGTAGATGGTCGAACCATTGCCAGTGGTAGCACAGACCAAACTGTAAAGCTATGGGATGTCAACACAGGTAGATGCTTTAAAACCTTAAAAGGCTATAGTAATTCGGTATTTTCAGTTGCTTTTAATCTAGATGGTCAAACTCTGGCCAGTGGCAGCACAGACCAAACCGTAAGATTATGGGATGTCAATACAGGGACTTGTCTGAAAAAATTCGCCGGACATAGTGGCTGGGTAACTTCCGTAGCATTTCACCCAGATGGAGATTTGCTAGCCAGTAGCAGTGCGGATCGCACCATCCGCTTATGGTCAGTTAGCACTGGGCAATGTCTGCAAATTTTGAAAGATCATGTAAATTGGGTGCAATCAGTTGCCTTTAGTCCCGATCGACAAATCTTAGCAAGCGGCAGTGACGACCAAACCATTCGCTTATGGTCTGTCAGTACAGGAAAATGCCTCAATATATTGCAAGGTCATTCCAGTTGGATTTGGTGTGTTACCTTTAGCCCCAATGGTGAAATAGTCGCTAGCAGTAGTGAAGACCAAACCATTCGTCTGTGGTCTCGTTCCACTGGTGAATGTCTCCAAATTTTAGAAGGACACACTAGTAGAGTGCAAGCGATCGCTTTTAGTCCAGATGGGCAAATTCTCAGTAGCGCTGAAGATGAAACAGTTCGCCTGTGGTCGGTTGATACAGGTGAATGTCTGAATATATTTCAGGGACACAGTAATAGTGTTTGGTCAGTCGCCTTTAGTCCAGAAGGTGATATTTTGGCAAGTAGTAGCTTAGATCAAACAGTGAGAATTTGGGATAGGCATACAGGGGTTTGCCTGAAAGTGCTGCCTGTCCTGCCTCATGCAATGCGATCGGCGATCGCATTTGGTAAATCTACAGAACATTATGCGATCGCTAGCGGTAGCCAAAACGGAACTATTCAGATTTGGGATGCCCAAACGGGTGAATGCTTGAAAATACTGAATCCTGACAGACCTTATCAAGGAAGTAATATTACAGGCGTGACAGGAATCACCACAGCTCAAAAAGATGTTCTCAAAGCGTTAGGTGCCTTCGAGATTTAATTCAGGACTTACGCAAACAATAGTCATAACGGGGGACAATTCATTAATTGCCCCGTTTTGCTTGCCTGTAATGTTGTGAGGATTTGCTTGGGGGAATAAGATATTGATATTGAGACGACTTTTAGTATCATTACTCAAAAATTACCCAAATCAATTCATGTAGTCACGAATAAAGGTTTTATGCTTAACCTCAGAGCTTTTATCTTTGTCTTTACCTTATATAGGCACTTTTGTAATTAACAAGTTAGGTTATATAATCAATCTGATACATTTTTATAAGAAAGTTATCAAATTACAAAAAACTATTTAAATACATTAGGAGTCGTGAAATAACTTCCCTTTTGAAAAATATTAACCTTGATTAGTAGGGGTTCAGCGATTAAAAAAGGTAATTTATTCGTGTGGTGTTCCTTAGCAAAAATTTAAAATCATAACTTTGATTAAATCAGAAAGCTAAATTTTGTCAAAATGGCTTGAAGATTGATAAATTTTAAGCTTATTTTGTCATCCTCTGATTTTTGAAATCAATTCTTTAATTGCTTTAACCAACAGACTAAACTAATGCGCTCACTTTCTCCTGTGGATTTACCTACTTTAGAGCAGATAGTTGAATGTTCTCCTTTAATTGTATTACCTGATACCCCAGTTATTGATGTTATTGCTCTAATGAATAGGGTAAATAGCAGTATAGTAGAGTCTAAGTTTGATTTTAGTAGTTATGTTTTAGTAGTTGAAGAAACAAACTTAATAGGTATATTAACTCTACGGGATGTAATACGACTGACTGGGATGGGCAAAGATTTATCCAGTGTCAAAATCTCAGAGGTGATGACACAACCAGTCATCAGCCTGGGGTTGGCTCAGGCTCAAAATGCCCTCACAGCTTTATCTTTCATGCGTCAACATTGTATTCGCCATCTACCTGTAGTAGATGATCTTGGACAATTGGTAGGCTTAATTACCCAAGACAGAATTCGTCAGGTTATCCAACCAGTTCACCTGTTGAAATTGCAATGTGTGACGGAAGTAATGGTAACTGAAGTTATTCATGCTCTCCCGACTACATCTGTGCTGGAATTGTCTCAAATCATGAGCGATCGCCAGATCAGTTGTGTTGTGATTGTCGCACAACAGAAGGCGAAATTGATCCCAGTAGGAATGATCACTGAAAAAGATATTATTAAATTCCATTTACAGGGACTAGATATAGCCCAAACCCAGGCGCAAGATGTGATGAGTACCCCTGTATTAAGCATCACTCCCACTGAATCTTTATGGACTGTTCACCAGTTGATGCAAGAGCGAAAGGTGCGGCGATTAACCGTAGTTGGAGAACAAAGCGAATTGCAAGGACTGGTGACACAAACTAATCTCCTACAAGTGCTTGATCCCCTAGAAATAGACAGCATAATTCAAGTTTTGCAAGCAAAAGTTGAGGAACAAACGGTTAAACTTAGACAATGCAACCAGCAGTTAGAACAGGAAGTTGAACAACACCGCCAAGCTCAACAAGAATTAGAGTTACGGGTGGCGGAGCGTACAGCTGAACTACTGCAAGCAAATGTACGTTTGAAACGGGAAATTGAGGAGCGCAAACAGACTGAAATAGCACTCCAGCAGCGTGAACATCAGTGGAAAGCTCTTTTTGATCGTGCTCTTGATGCGATCGCGATTGCAGATGACGAGGGGCGCTATGTAGAGGTAAATCCAGCAGCCTGTAAGCTATTTGGTGTATCGAAGGAAGAACTGTTAGGTTCCACAATCGCAGATTTTGCAGCACCCGAATTTGATTTTACCCAAGCTTGGCAACAGTTCTACGAACAAGGACAAATGTTGGGTGAGTTTAACATATATTGTCCCGATGGCACAGTGCGAGAAACTGAATTTGCGGCGGTTGCCAATTTTATACCACATCGTCATCTTTCAATACTGCGGGATGTGAGCGATCGCCAAGCCATGTTGCGCGCTCGTAAACAAACTGAGGAAACTCTCAGAGAAAGCGAGCAAAGGTTACAACTGGCACTTAGTGTTGGTAACATTGGCACTTGGGAATGGAATCTGAGAACCAATCAGGTTATCTGGTCTGAGAGTTTGTTTACTTTATTTGGTCTAACTCCTGATACCTTTGATGTCAGCTATGAAAATTTTTTAAATCTCATTGTCCACCCTGAAGACCGTGAATTGCTGCATCAATCAGTTTTGCGAGCAATTGACCAGCAAGTACCCCATAATCTCGAATTCCGGTTTATTTACTCAGATGGTACAGTTGGTTGGTCAGTATGCAAGGGTCAAGTATTGTATGATGACACTACTAATAAGCCACTCCAGATGATTGGGGTGAATATAGATATCACCGAACGCAAACAATCGGAACTTGAAATCCGTAAATTTGTTTCTCTGGCCGATAACAGCACAGAATTTATCGGTATGTGTGATATGAATTTTGTGCCATTCTATTTGAACCCGGCGGGTATGCAACTAGTCGGGCTAAATGACACTCAGCAATATAGCGAAACGCCAGTCAGGGAATTTTTCTTTCCTGAAGATCGGGACTTTATCATCAATGAATTTTTCCCGCGTGTTTTGCGTGAGGGACGGGCAGAAGTAGAAATTCGTTTCCGTCATTTCCAGACGGGAGAAGCATTATGGATGGTTTACAGCGTTTCTTGCGTCAAAGACATGAATGACCAGCTAATTGGTCTGGCAGCCGTCAGCCGCAATATTACCGATCGCAAACTGGCCAAACAGAAAATTGCCGAACAAGCAGCTTTAATTGATATTGCTACCGATGCCATTTTTGTCCGCGATTTAGAAAACCGCATTCTGTTCTGGAGTCCAGGTGCTGAAAAGTTATACGGTTGGACAGCACAGGAAAGCATGGGGAAATTAGTCCATGAACTTTTCAACGTAGAATCCTTGTCTCAACTAGCAGCAGGTTTCAAAACCACTCTGGAACAAGGTTATTGGCAAGGGGAGTTAGAAAAAACCACCAAAACTGGGAGAAAAATTATCGTTGCTAGTCGGTGGACACTGGTACAGAATCAATTCGGACAAAGCCAATCTATCTTATCAGTCAACACCGACATCACCGAGAAAAAACAACTAGAGCAACAATTTTACCGCGCTCAACGCTTGGAGAGTGTAGGAACTCTAGCCAGTGGCATTGCTCACGACCTCAACAACGTCTTTGCTCCCATAATCATGATTGCCGAATTGCTGCCTTTGAGATACAAAAATGTGGATTTGCAGACTCAAGAACTGTTCAAAACACTAGAAAACAGCTCGCAGCGTGGAGCGAACTTAGTTAAACAAATTCTCACCTTTACCCGTGGTACAGAAGGGAAGCGCATCTTGTTGCAACCTGGGCATTTGCTCCAAGAATTGGTCAAAGTCATCAAACAGACATTTCCTAAATCCATCGAAATTGTTAATGACATTCCCATAAACACATTATGGATGGTGCAAGCCGATCCCACCCAATTAGAACAGGTATTTATGAACTTGGCAGTCAATGCCCGTGACGCTATGCCCAATGATGGTATGCTCACAATTAATGCCGAAAACCGGATGATTGACGAAACAAACGCCCGAATGCACCTGGACGCGAAAGCAGGAGGCTACATGGTTGTTACCGTCTCAGATACAGGGACAGGAATCCCTCCAGAATTCTTAGAGCGCATATTTGATCCCTTTTTTACAACTAAAGAAGTTGGTAAAGGTACAGGGCTAGGACTGTCAACAGTTTTAGGTATCGTCAAAAACCACGGTGGTTTTGTGGAAGTATCAACTCAGGTAGGTAAAGGGACACGATTTCAGGTATTTTTGCCCAGAGGAGAAGGCAAAGCAACCGAGACAATAACAAAGGCAGAATTACCTGAAGGTAATGGCGAATTGATTTTAGTTGTTGATGATGAAGACTTAGTAAAACAAACCAATCAGGGAACTTTAGAAGATTATAACTATAAAACCCTTGTAGCTAACGATGGCATTGAGGCGATCGCTTTGTATGCCCAGTATAAGGAACGAATTAGTGCAGTTTTGCTAGATATGTCCATGCCCAACATGGACGGATTAACAACTATCTCCATTCTGCGAACGTTCAACCCCAATATTAAGATTATTGCCACCAGTGGTTTACCCGCTAACGAGCAAAAGGCTATTGCCATTGGTGCTAAGAAGTTTCTGTCAAAGCCTTACACAGCGACAGATTTATTAACTACTTTATCTGCTGTAATCGGGCATCCTGGGGAGCCTCAGTCATAGGCAAATTACACTCAATTCTGACTACTGAATTCCGATTTACACTGCCACTAATTCCGCTTTTTCCAGCAGCCATTGCAGTTCATCACTAGTTAGCTGCTCTAATAGTTTCTCTAAAAATAATTTCGGTTCGGCAGCGAGTGCAAATTTTATTTTATACAATGCCTTCTTTGCCGTTCATCAAAGTCAGGCTAACTGCCCAGTACTTGACTGATTTGCTCTGCCAGTTTCAATGGACGGAAAGGCTTGGCAAAAATAGCAACAACATCCAAATCAGTGAATCTCTCTCGATCGGATTGCTGAAATTTGGCTGTTAATAAAATTACTGGAATATGCTTATTTACTTTTGCCCACAACCAAACTTTGTTTTTTTACCGACAAAAGTTTCTAGCTCGTCTACTTGGGTAATTTCGGGTATTTCATCATAAACAGCTTAGGGCTAGACGACGAAACCAAGTGTGAGCTGTAATTTCAAGGCTTGTGTGTACACCGTAGCCTAAAAGGAGAGAGAAATAGAAAAGAGGTTTTCCAGATCCCATGAAAAGTCATTAATTTTTTAGACAGATTCGACTTAATTATCTCCTTAATTTTCCATAACTTATCCTCATCGACGCGATCGGGCTACAAACCTAAAGTAAAGGAGTCCTGAAAAACGAAAGGGTAAAGCACCCAAAAACAGGACATTTCCCAACTTAAAACAAGGCTTATCGCCTCATCGAAAACATTATTTTCAAGAATTAAGGAGAAATTCAAATGGGAACATACACTGGTGATAATTCTAACAACACTTTCATCGCTGACGATGACGGACAACCTTGGTTGCTCTCTGGAAAAGGAGGCGATGACTACCTAGCTGGTAAATCTCAGAACGACAGAATTTATGGTGATGAAGGTAATGACAACCTACTGGGTGGAGCTGGTAACGACATCCTAGATGGTGGAACTGGCAACGATAACCTGTATGGTGGAATCGGCTTCGATAGCCTGTATGGTGGAGATGGCAATGACATAATAAGTGATACAGATGGTATCGTTGATGGTGGTGCTGGCACTGATACTCTAGTAGCCGATTACAGCCAATTGAGCAATGGGGCTGGAATTGATGTGGCATACCAAGGTCAAAATGCCATCTTCAGCCGCTTCACCGGGAATCCTGTACTCAACTACAGCAATATTGAGCGATTTGAAATAACAGGCACACAATACGCTGATGTACTGCGTGGTGGTACTGGAAATGACATCTTCAATGGTGGCGCTGGTGATGACGCGCTGACTGGTGGTGCCGGCTATGATACCCTCAACGGTGGCGATGGCAATGACATAATAAGTGATACAGATGGTATCGTTGATGGTGGTGCTGGCACTGATACTCTAGTAGCCGACTACAGCCAGTTGAACAATGGGGCTGGAATTGATGTGGCATACCTGGGTCAAAATGCCATCTTCAGCCGCTTTACCGGGAATCCTGTACTCAACTACAGCAATATTGAGCGATTTGAAATTACAGGCACACAATACACCGATGTATTGCGTGGTACTGCTGGCAATGACATCCTCAATGGTGGCGCTGGTGATGACGTGCTGATTGGCAGTGCCGGCTCTGATACCCTCAACGGTGGCGCTGGCACTGATACTTTAGTCTCCGACTACAGCCAGTTAAACAATGGTGCTGGTGTCGATGCCGGATTTAATGGACAGAATGCCATCGTCAGTCGTTTAAATAATAGTACTTTACTCAATTTCAGCAA
Source organism: Nostoc punctiforme PCC 73102 (assembly GCF_000020025.1). Taxonomy (GTDB): domain Bacteria; phylum Cyanobacteriota; class Cyanobacteriia; order Cyanobacteriales; family Nostocaceae; genus Nostoc; species Nostoc punctiforme. The sequence goes on from NC_010628.1 coordinate 453,583, forward strand.
TATTGAGCGATTTGAACTCACAGGCACACAATACGCCGATGTACTGCGTGGTGGTACTGGCAATGACATCCTCAATGGTGGCGCTGGCGATGACGCGCTGACTGGCGGTGCCGGCTATGATACCCTCAACGGTGGCGATGGCAATGACAGAATCACTGACACAGATGGTATCGTTGATGGTGGCGCTGGCACTGATACTCTCGTTGCAGACTACAGCCAGTTCAACAATGGTGCTGGTGTTGAAGTGGCATACCTGAATCAAAATGCGATCTTTAGCCGCTTCACTGGCAATCCTGTACTCAACTACAGCAATATTGAGCGATTTGAAATTACAGGCACACAATACACCGATGTATTGCGTGGTAATGCTGGCAATGACATCCTTAATGGTGGTGCTGGTGATGACGTGCTGATTGGCAGTGCTGGCTATGATACGCTCAACGGTGGCGATGGCAATGACATAATAAGTGATACAGATGGGATTGTTGATGGTGGTGCTGGCACTGATACTCTCATTGCAGACTACAGCCAATTGAACACTGCTACTCCCGTTGATGTGGGATACCTGGGTCAAAATGCGATCTTCAGTCGCATCAGTGGCAATCCTGTACTCAGTTTCAGCAATATTGAGCGATTTGAAATTACTGGTTCACAATACGCCGATGCACTGCGTGGTGCTGCTGGCAATGACATCCTCAATGGTGGTGCTGGTGATGACGCGTTGATTGGCGGTGCTGGCTATGATACCCTCAACGGTGGCGATGGCAATGACAGAATCACTGACACAGATGGGATTGTTAATGGTGGCGCTGGCACTGATACTCTAGTAGCCGACTACAGCCAGTTTAACAACGGTGCTGGTGTTGAAGTGGCATACCAGGGTCAAAATGCGATCTTCAGCCGCTTTACTGGCAATCCTGTACTCAACTACAGCAATATTGAGCGATTTGAAATTACAGGCACACAATACACCGATGTATTGCGTGGTGCTGCTGGCAATGACATCCTCAACGGCGGCGCTGGTGATGACGTGCTGATTGGTGGTGCTGGCTATGATACGCTCAATGGTGGCGATGGCAATGATAGAATCACTGACATAGATGGGATTGTTGATGGTGGCGCTGGCACTGATACTTTAGTTGCCGACTACAGCCAGTTGAACAATGGTACTCCCGTTGATGTGGGATACCAAAGTCAAAATGCGATCTTCAGCCGTGTCAGTGGCAATCCTGTACTCAGCTACAGCAATATTGAGCGATTTGAACTCACTGGTTCACAATACGCCGATGTACTGCGTGGTGCTGCTGGCAATGACATCCTCAATGGTGGCGCTGGTGATGACGCGTTGATTGGCGGTGCTGGCTATGATACGCTCAATGGTGGCGATGGCAATGACAGAATCACTGACACAGATGCTATTGTCGATGGTGGCACTGGCACTGATACTTTAGTTGCAGACTACAGCCAGTTCAGCAATGGTGCTGGTGTTGATGTGGCATACCAAGGTCAAAATGCGATCTTCAGCCGCTTTACTGGCAATCCTGTACTCAGCTACAGCAATATTGAGCGATTTGAAATTACTGGTTCACAATACGCCGATGTACTACGTGGTACTGCTGGTAATGACATACTCAATGGCGGCGCTGGCAACGACATCCTTGTTGGTGGAGCTGGCAATGATATTCTCACTGGTGGTATTGGCGCAGACCAGTTTGTTTTCAATTCTAAGCTTGAAGGACTTGACGTTATCAAGGACTTCAGCCGGGTCGAAGGTGACAAGATTCAGATTTCTAAAATTGGATTTGGTATTACTGACTTCAGTGGTTTCAGCTACAATGATGCTACTGGTGCGTTGTTATTCCAAGGAACTCAATTTGCCACTCTTGAGAATAAGCCTGCTAATTTCGCAGTTAGTTTAGACATCCAGCTTATCTAGAATTTTAGAGAAATTAGTCTGACAAGTTCATAATTTAAAGCCGACAAACTTACACCCGGAAATTATTTTTCACTTCCGGGTGTAATTTTTTCATTGTCAAGTCACTCATGACTGTAGGGTAGGGTATGGTGCGTAGGCGTAGCCAGCCGTAGGCATCGCTTTAGCATTTAGACAGCAAACTTTCACTTACCCATTTATACCAATTATCCAACCCTACACCAGTAGTTGCAGAAACCTGAAAAATCTGAATTTTGGGATTCACTTCTACAGCATAAACTATGCACTTTTGCACATCAAAATTTACATAAGGCAGCAAATCAATTTTCGTGATAATCATTACATCACTAGCACGGAATATATGCGGGTATTTTATCGGCTTATCTTCTCCTTCTGTGACAGAAAGAATCACGACTTTTGCCTGTTCTCCTAAATCAAATAAGGCTGGACAAACCAAATTTCCGACATTTTCAATCATCACAACTGAATTTAGTGGCGGATTCAGTTGTTGTAAACCCCTGTCTATCATTGATGCATCTAAATGACAGCCTGTTCCAGTATTTATTTGGATGACTTTAGAACCTGTTTCTTTAATTTTTTTGGCATCATTAGCAGTTTCTTGGTCGCCTTCAATGACACTGATAGATAATTGATTTTTTAAATCATTAATGGTTTGCGTTAAAAGAGTTGTTTTACCAGCACCGGGAGAACTCATTAAATTTAAGGCGAGAATATTTCGACCTTTAAACCATCCCCGATTTTGAGCAGCTAGCAGGTTATTTTTTGCTAATATATCCTGTTCTAAAGATATCGTTGTGTTGTGTATTTTGGCATGAATTTGAGGTGCTTTTATATGAGTGTCATGACCGTGGGAATGAGTGATGATAGTTCCATCTGGTAAAGTGTGAGTATGATTATGTTCAGCTTCATCTGTTTCCAGATTTGTAATTTTTATTTCGCCATCATCAGAACAACCACAGGTTACACACATAATTCCTCTATTTCTATTTCTTTAATTTTCAGTTCTTCACCAGTAATTAAATCTAATTGCACGCTACCGCAATTACAAATTCCAAATGGTTTATCTAAATAAATTTCTCCACCGCATTGGCGACATCGCCCTAAGCCTGGTATTTCCAAAATTTCTAATGTCGCCCCTTCTAAAACTGTGCCTTGAGTGCAAATATCAAAACAAAATCGGATAGCATCGGGCATAATGGCTGAAAGTTTGCCGATTTCTAATAAAACTCGTTGCACTTTTGCGCCTTTGGCATGTTCAGTCACAATTGCCACAATATTTTGGGTAATTCCAAATTCGTGCATACTATAAAATCTATTAAAGATTAACAAATTCGTGGCAATTGGTCGCCTACTAACATATCAACAATCCTTTCAGCACCAAAAACTGTTTTTAACAAAACTATACCTGGAGGTGAAGAAATAACTTCGCCAATAATACAAGCATCTTTGCCTGCTGGGTGAGATTTCATAGTAGATAAAACGTTGTCAGCATTCTCTTTTGAAACCAATACAACTAACTTACCTTCATTAGCTAAATACAATGGGTCTAAACCGAGAATCTCGCAAACTCCGTTGACTTCTTCACGCACAGGAATAGATTCTTCAAAAAGACGAATCCCCACATTTGAACTGAGAGCAAATTCATTTAATACTGTAGCTAAACCACCGCGTGTTGCATCTCGCATAGCATGAACTTGGGGACATATATGGAGAATAGTTTCTACTAAACTATGCAACGGCTGGCAATCACTTTCAATATTAGTCTCTAAGGCTAATTCTCCACGGGCAATTAAAATTGCTGTCCCATGATTGCCTATTTCACCATTAATTATTACGGCATCTCCAGGTTTAATATTGTGGGCGGAAATGTTAACTCCTCGTGGGATGACACCAATACCAGCAGTATTAATAAAGAGTTTATCGGCAGCACCTCGATGTACAACTTTTGTGTCACCAGTAACAATTTTAATACCAGCGTTTTTTGCGGCTGCATTCATACTGGCTGCGACACGGCGCAAGATTTCTACAGGTAATCCTTCTTCTAAAATTACGCTGCAAGTTAAATATAAAGGTTTAGCACCACTGACAGCTAAATCATTAACTGTACCGTTGATAGCTAATTCTCCTATATCACTACCGGGGAAAAATAACGGGTCTACAACATAAGAATCTGTTGTAAATGCGAGTCTGTCTCCTTGTTGTATAAGATTGGCTAAATCAAAGCTGGCTTGGTCTTCTAATTGGGAAAGAATTGGATTATCAAAATTGCTAACAAATATATCATCTATTAAATCGTGCATGGCTTTACCGCCGCTACCATGTGCGAGAGTTATATGAGTATCTCGCACTTTACCTTGGCGACGGCGGACTTGTTCCATTTTTTGAAACAAGGAATTTTGTGCTGAGTTGGTAGGAGAAATATTCATATTAAAAGTGAGGATTTTTTTAACGCAGAGTATTTAAAGAATGTCTTAATCTAAAGAAAAACCGCAGGCGGGGAGAGGTTCTTGAGTTATTTTTGGTTTTTGGGTGATTGTTCTTTTGGCAATGGTGGAGAGTCGTCCATATTTGTAATAGGCTGCACAAGCGCCTTCAGAAGATACCATGCAAGTGCCGATTGGTGTTTCTGGTGTGCAAGCTGTACCGAATACTTTGCACTCCCAAGGCTTTAAGACTCCTTTGAGAATTTCTCCACATTTACAAGCTTTATGGTCGGCTACTTTGAGATTCGGAATGGTAAATTTAAGTTCGGCATCAAATTGGGCATATTCAGGTTTAATTTTTAATCCTGAATAGGGGATGTCACCTAAGCCGCGCCAATCAAAGCTATCTCGCACTGCGAAAACTTTATTTATAGCTTGTAGGGCTACTGTGTTCCCAGATTTTTGGACAATTCGGTTATATTGATTTTCAACTTCGCAACGATTTTCTACTATCTGTTGCAATAGCATCCAAATTGATTGGAGAATATCTAAGGGTTCAAATCCTGAGACGACTATTGGCTTATTATATTGTTGGGAAATAAATTGATATGGGTCACTGCCAATTACCATGCTGACATGACCAGGCCCAACAAATCCATCGAGTTGCAAGTCGGGATTATCTAATAGTGCTTTGAGCGCGGGAATCACGAGGACGTGATTGCTAAACATACTAAAGTTATGAATTTCTTCGGCTGCTGCTTGCACAATAGTGAAGGCGGTGCTGGGGGCTGTGGTTTCAAAGCCTAATGCGAAGAAGACTACTTCTCTGTCGGGGTGATCTTTGGCAATTTGCAGGCTGTCTAAAGGAGAGTACACCATACGGATGTCTGCACCTTGTGCCCTGGCTTGGAGTAAACTCGTTTTGGAACCGGGAACTCGCATTGCGTCGCCAAAGGTGGCAAAAATGACGTTATGATTTTGAGAGATTGCGATCGCATCATCTAATCTCCCTTTTGGCATAACGCATACTGGACAACCAGGACCATGAATTAGTTCGATGGTTTGGGGTAATATTTCTTCGATACCGTATTTAAATATGGAATGGGTATGTCCGCCGCATACTTCCATGATTTTGATGGGTTTTTCTAGCTGGTGGCTTAATTTGGTGATTTCGCGGCATAAGGCTTCTGCTTTTTCCGGTTCGCGGAATTCGTCAACATATTTCATAGGGACTGGAGAATAGTTAATTTCGCTTTGTGGTAGGGAATTTTTTTTAACGAACCGCATAGACGCGGAGCGGCTACTCTACGAGAACGCCAAAGGCGAACCCGCAGGGTAGGACGCAAAGGGCGCGAAGGAAGAGGAAGAGAGAGAAAGATGTTTGAAACTGTTTTTCTGCGTGAGAAAAAATATTATTTAAGTATTAATCCCTGCTTGTGCTGCTGCTAATTCTTGAAGGAGTTGTAATGTTTCTGCTGCTTCTTGTTCGTTAATTCGATTCATAGCAAAGCCAACATGGACTAATACCCAATCGCCGATACAAGCTTCGGGAGGATGTTGTTCATCGACGATGCAGGCAATATTTACTTCGCGCTTCACACCACCAATGTTAACTAGGGCTAATTTATGGTTAACGTTGGTAATTTCTATAATTTGTCCGGGGATTCCTAAGCACATTTTTTTATTTTGAAGATAAACTAACCGCAGAGGCGCGGAGAACACAGAGAGAATTTTTTGTGAGAAAAGGGTTGTCAAATATCAATACTTATGTATTAATTTTGCGGCTGCAATCACTGCTTGTCCTAAAGATAATCCGCCGTCATTCGCTGGAACTAAGCTATGAGTTAGTACTTTTATCCCCAATGTTTCTAATTGTTTGCTAACTTGCTGTAACAATATACAATTTTGAAAGACTCCTCCGGTTAAAGCTACCTGATGAATCGGATTTTCTTGACGAAGGCGCTTAACCATTTCCACAATCGCATTAGCTAAACCTTTGTGAAATTTGGCAGCTATAACTGGTTGGGGAATCTGCTGTTGCAAGTCATAGAGTAAGGCTTGCCACATTGGGCGTGAGTCTATACAGTAAATACTATCTGAAAAGCTAAAACTAAAAGGGTATATTAGCGCTTCTTTATCATTATTTAAGCTGCTAACATCTACTATAGCTTCCATTGCGATCGCAGTTTGTCCTTCATAGCTACATTCTTCAGGGCAAATACCGATAGCCGCCGCCACTGCATCGAACAACCGCCCCACTGAAGAAGCTAGAGGAGAGTTAATTTTTTTCTCTATAAGTTGATTTAGTAGCTTTAGTGGTTTTTTATTCAGCAATTTTACAATTTCTAAATCAGCATACTGTTGTTGGCAATCATCCCAAAGGTTAGCAGCTATTAATTGGGCGTAGGTATTACGCCAAGGCTGATAAATAGCTTGTTCAGCACCAATCATTGGAACTGGTTTAAATGTTGCTAATCGCTGAAATTTCCGATAATCTGCTAAAAGAAATTCTCCGCCCCAGAGTGTACTATCATCACCGTAACCTAAACCATCTAAAGCAATACCTAATACTGGAGGTGAAGTTAAAGGAATCCCATTTTCTGCCATACAAGCAGCAATATGGGCGTGATGATGTTGGATTTGATGAATTGGAATTCGATTTGTATCTGCTAGTTCTTTACCAAGTTTGCTAGAAAGATATTCAGGATGTTTATCAATGGCGATTACTTCTGGTGTATGTTCAAATAAATTCAAGTATAAGTTTAAAGTCTCTTGGTAAGCATTGAAAGCCGCAGCATTTTCTAAATCCCCCAGATGTTGAGATAGAATTGCTTCTCCTTCACGCAATAAGCAAAAAGTATTTTTTAACTCACTACCCATTGCTAAGATTTGCGGTACATTGTCAAATCCCGGCGGTAAGCTAATAGATGCTGGTGCATATCCTCTAGCACGGCGAATTGTTTGGACTTTATCGCCGATAATCACCACTGAATCATCTACCCGATTAATAATTTCTCGATTGTGAAAGAGAAAATAATCAGCGATTGTCCCTAACTTTTCTCTTGCTTCGTCGTTATCAATACATTGTGGTTCATCGGCAAGATTACCACTTGTTAAAACAATTGGGCGATTCATCCGCCGCAAAATTAAATGATGTAAGGGTGTATAAGGTAGCATGAAGCCAAGCGTATTTTGCCCCGATGCTACCGATGGTGCTACAAGTTTTTTACTTATCGCTTGTAGTAAAACAATTGGTGCAGCAGAACTTGTCAATAATTCTTTTTCTTTGGCATTGACAGTACAATATTGTTCAATTATTTCAATATCTCGCGCCATTAAAGCAAATGGTTTGTGATAGCGCTTTTTGCGCTGACGCAGTTTTTGTACAACGGTTTCCTGAGTTGCATCGCAAGCTAAATGAATACCACTTAAGCCTTTAATTGCGACAATCTCACCCTTTTGCAACAAGGTACAAACGGCATCAACATCATCCAGCATGGAGAACATGGAAGCAGTCACCGCTTTCCCATCAGCGCGTTCTAACCAAGCTGTAGGGCCACAAACATGACAAGCTACAGGTTGGGCGTGAAAACGGCGATTTTCAACATCGTGGTATTCCTTTGCACATTCGGGACATATAACAAACGCAGACATACTGGTATTGCATCTGTCATAAGGAATCGCACGAATAATACTCAGGCGAGGACCGCAATGAGTGCAGTTGGTAAAGGGGTAACGATAAAAGCGGCTAAAGGGGTCAAATATTTCTTGTTGACACTGTGGACAAGTAGCTGCATCAGGGACAATTTCTGTTTTAATGGCATTATTAACGCTATTAGAAATCACAAAATTATTAAAGTTAAATTCACCTTCGTAAGGAATTCTAGTTAGCTGATTAATTTTTGCTAATGGTGGACATTCTGTTTGCAATCTGGCAACAAATTCTGTTAATGCTTCCTCACTACCAGATATCCGAATTAATACACCTTGCCCATCATTACAAACATCTCCATACAAACCGCAAGCTTTAGCAAGACGATATACAGTAGGACGAAATCCTACTCCCTGAACAGTACCGCGAACTCTAATTTCTTCAGTCGCCATATAAATCTGACTTTCAAAAATTACGAAATGAGGCTACGCCAAATTTCCTTGGCTTCTTATTTCTTTCTTTGCGTCCTACCCTGCGGGAAGCCACTTCTCTACGAGACGCTCCGCGAACGTGTCTATGCGTACTTTGCGGTTCGTTTATCATATTACAAATTATTAAACTGCCATAGCAATATTCGATTATTTCCAGAATCAGCTATTACCGCCGTATTGCCACAAATTTTTATTCCATAACACCAATTTAAACTATCTCGTTTAGGTAGTCCGAAATTACGATTTTCACCTTTACTTTGAAAATTTATTTGTCCTGCCAACCCATCTGCCATTACACCTTGCAATGATAAGATTGATTCTGGCTTTTTCCATCCCAACAAACGAGAATTAGCTGTATCTGCAACTACTAACCAATCGCCAGCCACCGCCACACCATAAGGCATACTTAAACTACTAGCGCTAGGATAATAAACTCCTTGATTCATTTCCACAAAATCAAAGCTTTTTTGTCCTAAAACCACAGCACAAGAAGCATTATTTTCTGTTGGCATTCCCTGCCAAATCATCACTCGGTGATTACCTGCATCGCTGACAACCAAATTTTCTCCCCAAAAAGCGATGTCGTGACACCAACGCATACTAGCTGCGGTTGGAGAATCACCACCGTTTTCATTGCGAGATATCATATCTGGTTGTCCTAAAACTAAATCAGCAGGTTGACCATTTTCTGTTGGTAACTGATGCCAAATTAATAGTCTTCGATTACCAGTGTCAGCAATAAATAGCCGTCCTTGATGATAGAAAATACTATAAGGCCAGTGCATTGTACTAGCAGATGCTTGTTGATTTCCTCGATTTGGTTTATTATCGGTAAAATTAACTTGCCCTAACACCAAATCTGCTGGAACATTATTATCTTCTGGTAAGTTTTTCCAAATCAAAACCCGATGATTCCAAGCATCTGCGACAGCTAACCCTTCGCCGCAAGCACAAATGCCTGTTGGTACACTTAAGGTTGCCTTTCCCGGTGTAGTTTTAGCATTTTGTCCTTCATGATAAAAGTCAGGCTGTCCAATTACCCAATCAGCCGGTTGACTATCTCTTGTGGGTAAATTCTTCCATCCTAATAATCGATGATGTCCTGTATCTGATACCCATAATGGGCCAGTTTCTGATAACAAGCAAGCACCACGAGGCCCAAACATTGTTGTGGCATTGGGTACTACAGGTATAACTAATTGTTCAAGTTCAATAATGTTGCCTAAAATTACCTCCGCACCTTGAGATAATAGAGGTAAATATTGAGTATTTTCTGTTGCTTCTAGCGGTAATTGTGATATGGGATTAATTATGATTGGGATATCCATGAACCGCAGATAGAGGCTGATAATTATTTAAAAACATTAATGTTGATTAGCATGTAACAACAGTAACGGTTTGGCATTATACTTTTTTCAAATTCAATTAAAACCTCTAATTAACTTCTGTATTAATCAAGCTTAAAAAACTTCAGCTTACCTTTGGTAACTTTTGCTACAGAGCGAATCTTTGGCATAAGTGCGCAATGTAGTGAAATGAGAAAGCAAACTGGGGTTTGAATAAGTAAAAGCTGCTTTTGCTTGCGGAAAACACTAAAATGAGTAAGTAAAAGCTGCTTTTGCTTGCGGAAAACACCAAAATGAGTAAGCAAACTGGAGTTTGAATAAGTCAAAGCTTATTTTGCTTGCGGAAAACACTAAAATGAATAAGCAAACTGGGGTTTGAATAAGTCAAATGACCTTTTGAGAAAGTAATATGCCTTTTTACTTTCTCAAAACACTAAAATCAATACCTGAATTTCACAAATGAGAATGAATTCAGAGATATTGAGAAAGCATTCAGGCATTGTGCTTGCACAAAACACTAAAATGAATGCGCGAACTACTGAAATGAAAAAGCAAATTAGCCGTGATTGACTAATCGCCAAGTATATTTGCTGAAATCTTACTTTTGCATGATCATTTTTGTAGTTTTACAAAAACCTTATCGTCTTTAACCTTGACTGGATACGACTGAAGCGAAACATCAGGCACGGTTAAGCATTTACCTGTCTCTAATTTGTACTGGAATCCGTGGGCAGGACAGGTAATAATACCATTTTCAACTTTACCCTTTTCTAAGGGAGATCCTAAATGAGTACAAGCATTACGGTAACATTTAACTGTAACGCCTTGACGATGTAAAATTAGTGAAGTACCAGCAAGTTGTACTACCACTACACTAAATTCAGGAACTTCATCAAGGGTCGCTACTTTCATCCAAGTACAAGTTATTTTTGAAGAGAATGGACTGATTAAACCAGAATTAGCGTTGTTAACAGCAGGGCTATTATTGACTGCAACAACTTTAGTAATTTCAGGACAATGGTTTTTTATTGCCTGTTCTACTCCCTGGGATAAAGTTAAAGTAGAAGCCGGACAACTGCTGCAAGTTCCGATTAATCTAACTTCTACTGTATCTGGTGACTTAATTGCCACTAATTCTACATCCCCATCATGGCTTTTTAAACCTGGGCGAACTTCTTCAAGGGCTGTTTCAATTCGCTGTGCTAATGGTGGTTTTGGTGGTTTGACTAACTCGTGATACAGTAGCACTGCATACACTAATTCATCTGCAACAGCATGACGCAAAGCTGGCATTGATTCTTGTTTGAGGTTTTTAATCAAATTAGTCAATGCAGCTTTATGCAAAGCTTCAATTGCTCTTTTTAGACCTACTGCTACACACCGTTGGCTTTCATCCCACTCGGATATAATTGCCTCAAAACGATTAATTTCCTGAATTAATTCTTCAAGATTTGTCATTTGTCACTTGTCATTTGTCATTGGATATTAGGTATTGGTTGTTTATCAATGACAATTCACTTCGTTTTAAAATCCTTGAAGAGAAACGGCATAATCATGCCCGTCACTAAGCTAGATAATATGATTGGTAAGTAGAAGGGAATGGGGGCTTGTGCAAGTAACACTAGCAGTAAGAAACCTATGGCAATACCAATAGTAGTTTGCGTGACAAAAAATATTGGATTGCGTATTAGCTTTCCTTTAAAAAATAACTTGGCAGATAACCATCCTAGCTCTAACATATTTTCTCCTAATAATTTGTCAAGAAATTTAAAGCAATAAGCCCTAAGAAGATGGCAGGAATTACACCCGCAGGGGCAAATAATGCACCAAGCATTGCTGAAAGCTGATATCCTATATCTTTACCAGCTAATAGCATTCCACCAATTGCACCGCCAACCATAGCCAAGGCTGTTGCTATAATTAGCCACACCAATTCTGTTGCTATGTTAAGATCGCCATCTGCTAAACTTGTGAGAAAATTTATCAGATTTGGCGTTGTTAAAATCTCTCTCATGCTGTTTTTTCCTCGTTGTTTAAGTAAAGAGTTAAGAGTCAATTTAGATCCATAACTCCTAACCCTTCATTTCTGCTTCTACATCTTGTAATGCTTGGACTACTACCTCTGCTTGTGCAATTTGTTGGTATTCTGTAAATATTTCTAAAGCACTTTGATAGTAGATACGGGCTTGCAAAAGATTTTGAGGATTACCAGCTTCTGGTTTTTCAGGGTCGTCTGGTAAGTTGAATAGGGCGTTGGCTTTGTTGGAAATTGTGTTAGCGTACTCTAAAGGTGTATCTTTGGGATTACGCACTTTTAGCGCTTCGTCATAAGCAGCGATCGCACGTAAGTTATTCTCGACAGGATGGGAACTCACTAAATATTGCAAAGCGTTGCCTAAGTTGTTTTGCAACATCGCATATTCTCTAGGATGGTCAATCAAATTAATGTGCTTTAGCGCCACCTCAAATGATTGCACAGCTAACCCTTGACGCAAGTATTCCCGTTCTGATGCTAGGGGCATAGAAAGGTAAGCGATCGCAATATTGTTATACAAAATCGCGTATTCTTGGGGGTAATCCTCCCAAGTAAACACCCGCAACGCCTCATGATAAGCCTGGATGCTGTCGGTTATCCGCGCCAAATTGAATGGCACTAGCGACTGCAACACCAGCCCAAAATTCATCTGCGTCTCTGCCACTTCCTGGGGCGTTGCTAATTGTTGTAAAATCGGTAATGCCTCTTCATAACCGACTTTAGCTTGCATCAACAGTTGGTAATCAGCATCCGGTATTGCCTGTAACGTCCCCGCCATGCCAACTTTGGCCCTGGCTTTCAGTAGGGGATACTCCTCACCACACATCTCGTAGGCCCGGTAATATAAGCCAACTGCATTCCGCAAGTCTTGGGCAGCTTTGGGCTTTTTTTGAAAACCCTGTGCTATCTCAATCAGCATTTGGATTTTTTCCTCTGCTGTGGCTGACTCCGATGCAACAGCTGCGATCGCAGCCTTCACTGCTGAATCTGTAATGCTGGGGGTCATAACTCTGCCGTACTCTAGCCAATTGGGAATTGAGTCCAACACCCATGAATGAACGAGACACATTTACGCATCTCATCACGGGCCATACCGATTTACGCAGGCTTCGAGTCCTTTAGGCGGAATTCCCCTTTTGTCTGAAACTAGAGGCTAGGGATTAATGATGCTAGGGACTAGGAAAATTTTTCCCAATACCTAATACTTAATCCTCAATCCCCTAAATTGAGTGAATTAATTTTTTTACTATAAAACACTCTATTTCTAAAATTCTAGGGGGAAATTGCCAATATTAATGTCAGCTTTAAACACCTTACATTTTGATAAGGTGTTCTGTATCATGACCTGACACAACGCAGTTCTTCTATATTGAATTGATAACATCTTATATATTTAAGACCTAACTTTGTTATCAAAATATAACTATTTGCTTTGAACTTAAAAATAAATTTATTTACTATTTACTTTTTTTGGCTAGTGCTGATATTTCTTAACGTACAAGACTTCACCTTTAAAATCTTAGCCCATTTATATAGAAAAGTTGAGATTACAACTCTCTCAAAATGATTTAAAACAGCTATCTAAAATCAGTGTGCTTAGTTTGTTATTCAAGCTTTTGTGAAAAATTATGTTCTTGATACAACCTTGTAAGCAATCTTAAGTAGATTTAAATTATTAGCAATGATTAATTTTTATTTAACAAAAGATAATTCACTAGAAAATCCACTAATATTAATGAATAAATATTGATAAATACGTGAGACTCTACAAGCATTATTTACTAATTCACGTATGGCAAACAATACAAAAACACCTAGCCCATGACTAACGTATTATGGCTACAAGGTGGTGCTTGTTCAGGCAACACCATGTCATTTCTCAACGCTGAAGAACCGACAGTCTGCGATTTAATTGCCGACTTTGGCATCAATATACTTTGGCATCCTTCCTTGGGGCTGGAACTAGGCAACGATTTGCAAATACTGCTACGGAATTGTATTTCTGGCACAATTCCTTTGGATATCTTGGTATTTGAAGGCAGTGTTGTTAACGCCCCCAACGGTACTGGCGAATGGAATCGGTTTGCCGATCGCGCCATGAAAGACTGGTTAGCAGACCTTGCCAAAGTTGCTAAATTTATTGTAGCGGTGGGAGACTGTGCAACCTGGGGAGGAATTCCCGCCATGTCACCCAACCCCAGCGAATCAGAAGGTTTGCAATTTCTCAAACGTCAAGAAGGCGGCTTTTTAGGTAAAGATTTCGTATCGCAAGCCGGATTACCCGTAATTAATATACCTGGATGTCCCGCCCATCCCGACTGGATTACGCAGATATTAGTTGCGATCGCTACTGGACGCATAGCAGACATTGCTTTCGATGAACTAAATCGTCCCCAAACCTTCTTCAACACCTACACCCAAACAGGTTGTACCCGCAACGTCCACTTTGCCTACAAAGCCTCAACCGCCGAATTTGGTCAGCGCAAAGGCTGCCTATTTTATGACTTGGGTTGTCGCGGCCCCATGACTCATTCTTCCTGCAACCGCATCTTATGGAACCGCGTCTCTTCCAAAACTCGCGCCGGAATGCCTTGTTTAGGTTGCACAGAACCAGAATTTCCCTTCTTTGACCTCAAACCAGGAACCGTATTTAAAACCCAAACAGTGATGGGAGTTCCTAAAGAATTACCGCCAGGGGTGAACAAAAAAGACTACGCCTTACTGACAATGGTTGCAAAAGATGCAGCACCACCTTGGGCAGAAGAAGACTTTTTTACAGTTTAGTCATTGGTCATTGGTCATTGGTCATTTGTCCTTTGTGATTTGACCAATGACTATAACCTTTCATACTCCCCTCTACCCCTCAACGAGAAATCAAGTATTTCAACCATTTTACAGGGGGGCAAGTGAATAATTACCAATGACAAATAACAAATGACAAAGGACAAATAACAAATGACAAAGGACAAATGACAAATGACAATTCAATCATTAGACATTTCGCCCGTCGGTAGAGTTGAAGGCGATTTAGATGTCCGAGTTGATATTGAACATGGAAGAGTAGTCAACGCCTGGACACACGCTGAATTATTTCGTGGATTTGAAGTTATCCTACGCGGTAAAGACCCCCAAGCCGGATTAATTGTCACACCTCGCATTTGCGGAATTTGCGGCGGTTCTCACCTGACATCTGCATCTTGGGCATTAGATACAGCTTGGGAAACAGAAGTTCCCCGCAATGCAATTTTAGCGAGAAATCTTGGTCAAATTGTCGAGACAATTCAAAGCATTCCCCGCTATTTTTATGGTTTGTTTGCCATTGATTTAACCAATAAAAAATACCGTAATAGTCGCCATTATGAGGAAGCTGTTAGACGCTTTGCCGCCTTCACTGGCAAATCTTACGAACTAGGCATAACAATTTCTGCTAAACCCGTAGAAATTTATGCACTGTTGGGCGGACAATGGCCTCATTCTAGCTACATGGTACCTGGTGGCGTGATGTGCGCCCCCACTTTAACAGACATTACTCGCGCTTGGGCGATTCTAGAATATTTCCGCACCAATTGGTTAGAACCAGTGTGGTTAGGTTGTTCATTAGAACGCTACGAACAAATCCAAACTTATGATGACTTCAGAGATTGGTTGGATGAAGACCGAAATCATCGAGATTCCGACTTAGGTTTTTATTGGCGCATGGGTTTAGACATCGGTTTAGATAGATATGGCGCTGGTGTTGGTAAATATGTGACTTGGGGATATTTAGCCCATGAAGATAAATACCAAAAGCCGACTATCGAAGGACGAAATGCGGCGATGATTATGAAAAGTGGAGTGTACGACAGCTTCGCAGACACTCACGTTTTAATGGATCAGTCATTTACCCGCGAGAATACAACTCACTCTTGGTACGATGAAGGGACAGAGGATATTCACCCTAGCGATCGCACCACTAAACCCACTGCAATCAATACCAAAGACTTCGATAACGCCTACTCTTGGTCAAGTGCAGTCCTTCACAAAGACTTCGGACGCTTGGAAACCGGCCCTTTAGCGCGGCAATTAGTAGCTGGTGGTCAACATGGCGAATCTTGGCAACACTACGACGGCTTTATCCTCGATGTCTTCAAACAAATGGGTGGCCCTAGTATTCATGTACGTCAGCTTGCACGACTTCACGAAATTGTCAAGTTATATCGTCAAGCCGAACACTGCTTGCGCGAATTTAAGTTAAACGACCCTTGGTATATTAAACCCAAAGAAAAAGATGGACGCGGTTGGGGTGCAACGGAAGCAGCGCGGGGTTCTTTATCTCACTGGGTGGAAATAGAGGGCGGTAAGATTAAGAACTACCAAGTTATTGCCCCAGGTACTTGGAATATCGGCCCTCGTGACGGCGAAGGAATCCGCGGCCCAATTGAAGAAGCGTTAATTGGGACACCCATTTACGATTCTAGCGATCCGGTGGAAGTTGGTCATGTGGCGCGATCGTTTGATTCATGTTTGGTGTGTACAGTCCACGCCCATGATGCGAAGACTGGTGAAGAGTTGGCGCGTTTTCGGACTGCTTAAATTAGTTATCAGTTATCAGGTAATGATGAAACTGATAACTGATATTTTTTATGAATTAGTGTAGACGTGTAGTGGTTTTTTACTATGAGCGTATTCTAGACTTTCTTCTTTGATTAGCCTTTGTAGAGTTATTAGAAACTTCAGCAATTTTTACTTCAGAGATAGTAGGGACTTGTTCAATAATAACTTGTTGATGTTCATCTACAATAAGGTTATCTATGTGTACTTTCTCAGGCACTTCTTCTGATTCTGATGTAGCTGACTTCTTTGCTTGAGGTTCATCGGGAGTTTCTTCTTGACTAGCTAAAAGCCCTGCATACTTAATTATTTCTAAGCCTTTCTGAAATCCAATGTAGTCATCAATCGTTTTACTCATATCAATCTCAAGCTTATAATCACGTCGCAGATTTTGGAGTGCGTTCTTAATTGCTTCAATTTCCTTAATTGCTTCATTCTCTATATTGTTCTCTAAAATAACCTCAATCTCATCAAGAAGGATAACACCATCTTCACGCCTTGCTGAAATAGGATGAAGTGCTATGAAATCCTTTTTTAAACGCTCAATCTTTTGAGATAGCCTTTCGTCTGTTAATCTCTGCCGGGCACGCCGCTGCATAATGTTCAATTTCTTAAACAAAACTCTAAAGTTTTTTTCAAAAACTTGAAGTGCGTCAGATTGATGCTTATCCAGTGAATCTCGTTTCTGTTTCCACTCATTTACAACTTGAATAACATTCCTCGCAAAGCCAACCTTATTAATTTGTAAGCCTTTGTCAGGAAACTCTAAAAGACTTGCCTGTATAGCATCAAGGATAGTTTGATTAGCAAGTTTTTTTAAAACTAAATCTTCTGTCAGAAAGCAAAACTCTGTTTCATCTAATTGTAGAAACTCTTTCAAATAAAACTTCGTTGCTTGTATACAAATAGACAAGGGAATAATATCTTCTATTTCAATCTTTACTGTCAGAGGATCAGTTACTAAAGAGAATTCTTCTTTTAGATCAGTAAGCTGAAGAATAAATTGCTCTTTAAGCACAGGTCTTCTATGTTGACCACCTTTACCTAATAATTGCTTTTTAGCTTCGTTTCCACTATTGTCACTGTCCAGCAGAACAATTACTGCTGGCTGTTCAACATCTCGTCCACGGGCTAAATAGACTAAATAAGGAATATGCGATGCTGAACCTGACTGAACAATAGTAATTTGGTTTAAATCTAAAGTTTCTAAATTAGGCGCGCCATTTGCTCGAAGATATGTTGTAGCTCCTGCAATGAGAATTTGGTCGGAAATACCTTCAACCATTAAATTACAATTGCCGATGAAAGCTGTTTCGCCAACATAAGCACCAATTGAAGACCTTAGAGGTTCATAATGGTTTTTAGCAGCATCTTTCACTACTCGCGTTCCTTCATCCTCATTTCCTTTCCGCAAGACTCGAATGCGTTCAGCATGATTCTTATCAATTAAAAAGGGAGAGTGGGTTACGTAAACTACTTGGATAGGATGAGTTAAATGTGAACCTTGTGCCGGAATTGCAAACAGGTCAAATACTTTAAGTAAATCTTGTTGTGCTTGGCTAGATAAATAAGCATCTGGCTCATCCATTAAAAGGATTTCAGTTTTATTTGGATGAGGTTCATGAGATCGGTACTGAATGTAATAGCTGAGAAAGTATCGTAATCCTTGGCTTCTCTCCTCAAATGAATACTCAGTTCCTGTTCTATCTGTTATAGTAAATACTAAGTCATAGTCTCTGGCCATAACTTTCAAACAGAAGTTTCGGTCTTGAACCCAATAGTTAGGAAAGTTTAAATTAATAGATAATTGGCGGTTGATCTTCTCGATGATTCCATTTGCATAACCTTGCATTCCCTTTTTAATCGCCCCAGCTAAATCAAGTAAAGCATTTGTATCAACTTGAGCAATCTTGCAAATCAATTTATAAGCTAAATTGGTTTCTTTATCTCTTCTTTCTTTTTCATTAAGGCTGAATACTGCTTCATCCAGTGCTGAAATAATTGATTTCATTGTCTCAATCGCATCGGGGTCAACAACATCCTTGTTTTCACCCCAAAAAAGACGAACTTTAGTAACTAGTTCTGGGTTATCACTAAATTCGTCGAGCGCGTCTACAATTCTGTTTCTTTGTTCTCGATCCAAAAGTTCAAATCTTCTGCTATCGAGATACTTCTCTTGGCCTAAGTGGACTAATTTCTTAATGGGAACACTGGACGGCAGTGCAACATCAGATTCAATTCTGAGTATTTCAGGAAGTAAACTTTGCAACTCGCTAACTTGTCTCTCGCCAATTCTGTATGGTCTGTAGTCTCCTTTTTCAGGCAAATATACAATTATATTACTAATATTTCTTCGGAATACTAGAAATCTATCAAAAATAATATTCTCAGGAATTTCTATAATTTTTCTTAAGCTTACCTCTTCAGACTTTGACAGATCAGACCATTCAGTACCAAAGTCAGGATATTTCAATTCATTCTGCTTAACCGTAAAAAAATGAGAATAACGACAAAAGTCACTACGTTCTATGTTGTTGCCAGATATAGCCTTTTCGATAGCACTGAGTAAGTGAGATTTGCCAGATTCATTTGCACCAACGATTGTTGTAATTTTGGGATCAAGAGGAACTTCAATATACGGGTAAAAAGCATTATCTATCTTTTCCCAAGGTTTAGGCTTCACTTTGTTATTATTTTTTCTTATGAAATCGTCGTTGAAGGACTTATAGAAACGAATGAAGACTGTCTTGAGATACATATAGTAAAAACTGATATTATACGTGTAATTTGTACCGACATTATTTAATTATACCTGTGTTTACTATACTACGCAATTACGTAATTAATTATTTCAGAGAATTTAAGTAGGCTTCTGTGTACTTACCCAGGAATAAGCCCTTAATATAGTTTGGGGATCTAACAGATAACCTTAAAGTAATTCATCATATAAAGTTGGAAAGTATAAGTATTAACCAATAAAGCATTCCCTCTATCCAAGAATGATAGTTACTGTCTATACCACCTAAGAAGCGATCGCCCTTGCACCACTATCACAACCAGACTAAACTTAGTTTACAGACTTAGTTTAATCTTATGGAAACTGTAAATATTCATCAAGCTAAAACGAATCTCTCAAAGCTGTTGTCACGCGTAGAACTTGGAGAAGAAATCATTATTTCCAACCGAGGCGTTCCGATCGCCAAGTTGGTTCCGTTTCGCACCTCATCAAATCGACTCAATAGTTTAGGGCAAGATAAAGGGCGTTTTGTAGTGCCAGATGACTTCAACGCGCCTTTACCAGAAGAAATTTTGGCAGCATTTGAGGGCGGTGAGGAGTGAAACTTTTGCTAGATACACAATGCTGGTTATGGTGGTTTACCCAACCAGAGCTTTTGAATGAATCAGCAATCGCCCATATTGCCGATGAAACAAATGAATTGTGGCTCTCAGTTGCCAGCATTTGGGAAATGGGGATAAAAGTTGCGATCGGGAAGTTGCCTCTGGCAGATCCCCTAGACAGTTATATTTCTAGTCGGATGACGGTATTGGCAATGCGATCGCTAGAAATTACAGCTTCTCATGCTTTACAAGCGGCTGCGTTACCTTTGCACCACCGAGATCCTTTTGACAGAATGTTGATTGCACAGGCTCAGATAGAAGAAATGACGCTTGTGAGTGCCGATTCAATGTTTAATAAGTACGACATTTCCCTACTTTGGGCAGCCAAATCTTAATGTCTACGTATTTACTACTTCGGCAACTACATTTGCTATTTCGGCCATCGCTCCACCAACTCTTTTAACTTAGTAAAAATCTAGTGATAACTAATGGACTATTCCTAATGTCTGATATTCAAAACTCGTAGCGTAACACACTAAAATTTATAGAAATAGTGAGTTAGGCTTGCCTTAATGCATTTGCATAAACAGCAATTTACACGGTAAGCTTGTGTCTGATTTAGCGCTACATAATTATCTCCCTCGCGTTCCCGATGCAGCATTGCAAGAATACATAGAATGGTGTGTTTTAGAGCAAGCTCAAGCCGCAGAATGTAACTTTACTCCAGATAGAAGTAAGTTAGATAATTTGTTACCAGAAGACTACATTCCTAAACTTGTCGAGCAGTTCATGAAAGTTAAACCAGACCCAATTAAAGCCGGTTTGGTAGCTGCGATCGCAGGTAAGGAAGCTGACAAACACGCTTTATCTGGTTTGGCGATCGCGGCTGATTTTGTATCTCTTTATGTCAAGTATTTAATTCCTAAAGAGGGAAGTACTAAAGAACAGGCTGAAGAGATATTAACTCAAGCATCACAACATCAGTACGAAAAACTAACTGAAGTTGCCAAAAAACATGGTGTAGAGTTCTAGTTTTCTGCTGATAAATTATTTTTCAGAGGCTTTGTCTGTATTATTAGTCAAAGCCTCTGTTTCAGTCACTACTGTTTATCTGATCTACAGCCTACTCGATACCAGTACTCATACATTGGTTCATACAAGTAATCGTCATTATTCGATGCTAACTATTATTGGTTGCGGAAATCTCAATCGCAGTGACGACGCAGTAGGTGTAATCATTGCCCAACACTTACAAAAATATCTAGCTGAAAACCCTCATCCTTATGTGCGAGTATATGACTGTGGCACCGCAGGGATGGAAGTAATGTTTCAAGCTAGAGGTAGTCAACAATTAATAATTATTGATGCAAGTTCAACTGGTTCTGAACCGGGTGCTGTGTTTAAAGTTCCAGGAAAAGAACTGGAAGCTTTGCCAGAACCTAGTTATAACTTGCACGATTTTCGTTGGGATAATGCTTTAGCCGCCGGACGGAAAATCTTTCAAAATGACTTTCCCGATGATGTGACAGTTTATTTAATTGAAGCGGCAAATCTTGGTTTGGGACTAGAGTTAAGTCCTATTGTCAAACATTCTGCTGATTTGGTTTTTGAAGAGGTAGCTGCACTTATCAGTCAGAATATCAACTTTTAATTAATAATCCAAAATCGAATCAAGCCCAATCCCGATAAACAGAAAGTTCATCTACCCTCATTTCAAAAGGTACGCCTTGACTCTCTGGCGGACAAACACGGATTTTAGCACTGTTAACAATTCCATATAGTAATGTCCCCATTGGCACAATTTTTTGCAGCACACGCCAATTAATAACTTGATCGGGACATTCAATTACCAATGTCAGAGCATTGGCGTGGGTTGTGACATACCACCGACAATCAGACAGAAGATTTTGAATGGTGCGATCGCAAGCGTCATAAAAGTATCTACTAATAGAATCCTCTAATTGCTGTCGCAGTATAATATCTGCCGATGTTGGTTGCATAGGATGTGAGTCATCACTATTAAAGTAATACATATTTCTAGCCATCTCTCTTTAGCTTCCTACTTATCTTCCAATCACCATTCCATAAAGTACATCTTTATTTGTCTCTAATAATTCCTGGGTTTCATCATCATAATAAGCACCAATCCCACTACACTGAATTCCCATATAATTACTAGTTAAATAAAGTCTTTGTCCCAGAAAACCAGCTATTTGCATAGCAGTTTGATAGTTTAAATAATCTGACACAAAAAATAAAGTTACAGCGCTATCTTTAGCAATAGCCTGATTAATACATAAGTAACCTGTCTTTTCACTAAAATTACCTGTCTTAACCAGATACGTACCTTTATATAACCCAGGTGTCATTCCCTCTACTCGATGCACGACCGAGTAAATTTCTAATTGCTCATAATTTTCTGTCGGTATTGACTGCTGAAGTTGTTGCACTACATATAAATAATCTTCTTGAGAAATAGCCTCTTTCCGGAAACGTCTAATAGAACGTCTATTCCAAATTGTTTGATAAAATTTATCCCGATCGAAATCAAATTGAGGATACTCTAATTTATGCTGGCGGCTCTTTTGTAGAGTAGTTGCTTGATAAGCATCTTCAATAAATTGATTTGATTCAAAATAATCAGTACCAGAGACAAAAGGAACTTTCAGCCTTAAGCTTCTGATTTTCTTGTTTTCTAGTTCTCCTGACACCGCACAAGCAGTAATAAACTCTTTATTCTCAAATCCCAAATCCGAATTAAGAGCGATTTTATCAAAGTCGAAAATTAGTTGTATATCTCGGTTGTAGAGAGAAGCTGAAGCTGCAACTGCACCTAAATGGTGTCCGCTATCTAAGAAGCAATACCTTATGCTTCTATTTTGATATTTCCAGCTAGACCTATAATAAACACAACTAATTAAAAAGATGAATCCGTTGATACTTTTACCCGGTATAATATAATTCTCCAACCCATCATCGATTAATTCATAGATCAGAGTTAGACAATTATTCTCAACTTCTAGATGGTATATACCATCTACCATTCCCTCAATCCCACGAATCTGTACGTAAACTTCCGTAGGATACAGAGCGCCTGCTGATGGATTCACCCGCAGTTTATAAGGGCCATCTTTATATACTTTTTCTAGTGTTATCGTACTGGTTAGCGAGATAAAAGAGTGAACAGGATTATTGAGATTTAATTTCACTCTCCGATAAAACTTTGGATAAACTTTAAATGCAGATGGCTGTGTTGAGGCATCTACATAATTTGGATCGAGTTGTACCGATAAATAAGAATGCTTGGTAGCCTCATGATAAGCTTTACCCGATATCTGACTTGATGGCATTTTTAAGTATCCTTAAAACTTCTACATTGCTGGCAAAATCAATTGCTTTATAGTCGTCTAAGTTTTTCAAATATAAGTTAGGGTTATGTTGTAAAAGTAACTTAACGACTTCTGTTTTTCCGGCTGAGGCTGCGAACATTAAAACTGTTGCACCGTTATCATTTTGGTTATTAATATTAATGTTCGCAGCCAACAGTAAATTAATTAAATCGTAGTGATTACCAAAGCAAGCAAACCACAAAGCATTGTTGCGTAGGCGTAGCCCGCCGGAGGCATCGCTATTTTGAGCGTTGATATCCCCACCTGCATCAATTAGTTCTTTGACGACTGCATACACTCCCTCTCTTGTGGCTTTCATTAAAGCTGTATCGCCATTTTCCCCTAGCTGATTTAAATCCCCAGGGTTATAGCCTTTTGCTATTAGCCATTGAGTTGTTGCTTCACTCAGATCTTGTCTGTTTAATTGACTCATAATTATTCTTTCAACGTCACACGATTAAGTATTTTCTAAGCAATTTTATGCTTGGAAAACTTAATGGTGGGCATTACCCACCATTATTTTAAAATTCTATACGAGTAGCTAAAGTCTAGTTGTTTACCAAAGCAACTTTGCTAGGTATTTAAAAGTTTGGTAAAACAAAAAAATCTTTCCCCACTACCTACTCCCCGCCCTCGCCCAGCAATTTGATTTTGGTTTGCTTGAGTACTAAGTTAACTAGCAACAATTTAGCTTAGTTATATATTATCACTATGATAAGTTTGAATTATGAATCATTTATAAAGATCCCTAGATATATCTAGATAAAAATATTTAAAAACAATTAAAATGCAGTTTTTTTTACAATCTAATTTCATTATCTAGACTAATAGCAGATATAATTTTTGCGTAAATAGTAGATTATTATGTAAGTTTTCGTAGCTTTAACAATGGTCTTAAGCACATTGTTTTGCTCAAGTTTGATGCTACATTTACATTGAATATTGTGTTTAATAAACTTGAATTATGATATTGAGATTTACTTTCTACATGTGTGACTTATTAAGAAATTTAAAATATTTTCTTTTTTCAAGCTAAATTTGCTATCTTTTTTAAGTAGAAATAAGTAAAATACAGGCAAAACATGGAAATTAGCGCTCGTAATTCTCTAAAAGGTACTGTAAAAAAAGTTGTGCCTGGTACAGTTAACACTGAGGTAATTTTAGAAATTGCACCAGGAGTAGAGTTAGTGTCAATAATCACAAAATCATCAGCAGAAAAGCTGGGACTTGCAGAAGGCAAGGAAGCTTATGCCGTGATTAAATCATCAGATGTGATAGTTGCTGTTGAGTAAAAATAGGCAAGTTGCCTTTGATTGCAAGCGGCTCTATCACTAATATCGAATTGCATTTATATCTCTCAATTTAATGACCTCACTCTTTGAAGTAATATAGAAGTGAGGTCAATTTAATTCGTAATTCCTAATTCGTAATTGCTATGTATGGTCTTAATTACGAAATCAAAAACTTTTGTTAAAGAAGATATTAGTTATTATATATTTTAATTAGTTAAATTATCAATAATGCGGACATAAATAGCTTGGATACTTTTTGTATCTAGTGCTAAAGATATGTTTTCTATTTTAATAATGAATGATGGAAAGTTTTGCTCTAAAGTAATAATCGTTCCTAGTGTTACCCCTATTGATATCAGTTGATTTAAGATTATTTTATCCTGACTTTTACAGAAGGTGACTATTCCTTGCTCTCCTGTTCTCAATAATTCTAAAGAACAGCCAGTAATACTAAAGGGGGTAAACATCTAAATTATAAATTAAGTTAAGAGTTTTGAAGGGAAGAAGGAAGTATATTTTCATCCTTCATCCTTCATGCTTTATTTGGTTGGCAAAGACAACAACCAAAGTAATACTTTATACGAGATATGCTTCTTGATGTGTTTTGATTGTGCAATTAGAACGAGGATAAGTTACACAAAGTAGAGCGTATCCTTTAGAAACCTGATCGTCATCCAGGAAGTTTTGATCTTCTTGATTAACTTCGCCTTCAACAACCTTGCCTACACAGCTAGAGCAAGATCCCGCATGACATGAAAAAGGCAATTCAATACCATTTTCTTCTGCTGCTTCTAAGATGGTAGTTTCTTCATCAACCTCAATTGTGGTGTCGATGTCTTCTTTTTTGTTGATTAATCTAACTTGGTAGGTAGCCATTTTCAGATTCTCCTCAAACGTTATACAGTTGGTCTAATTTCCGAAGTTTTTGAGCAACCTATCCTACTTTTTGCTTCCTTTCTTCTTACAGCGATGCTAAGATTAGTCAGCTTCTCTATAAGGGTGAGAAATGCAAAGCGAACTAGAGGCTACCTCAAAGGCATTGAAACTCTGCGGAGTGCGTCTACGGGAAGTCTCTACAATTGACCTAGCCCTAACATCATTTCGTTAGCTGCAAGGTACACCAGTAGGCGTACCGTCGTCTGTTTTGAAAGACTTTCCACAACCGCAGGTATCAGTTGCGTTAGGGTTGATGAATTTAAAACCGCTTTCCATCACTCCCTCAACGAAATCAACGATAACTCCGTCTAATAACGGCGCACTTTTGGCATCAACGTAAACTACCACTTTGCCTTGGTGACTTACCAAATCATCTGGTTGAGGTTTGCTGGTGATATCGATCGCATATTCATAGCCACTGCAACCACCATCTTTTACAGAGATGCGGACACCTTTAGTTGCGCCATCAGCGTCGGGTGCTGAACCTTTGAGGAATGCTCGCAGATGAAATTCTGCTTTTTCTGATAAAATAACGGCCATTAAGTCTCCTGATTTGTAGCGATTAGTTGTTCTGATTTCAGGTGTAGGTTGTCATTTGTCCTTCGTCATTTGTCCTTTGTTATTCACTAATGACTAATACTTCGGCTCCTTTCGACTTCGCTCAAGGCAAGTCGCTCAGTACAAGTGACCAATAACTAATGACAAAATTAAGTATTTTGTGCAATACCCGTGGCTGTAGGTTCCATCGAATTGGATTGCGCGTGTCTCCAAGGCGCACTATTACCGCATACTGGACAAGAGCGATCACGGTGAGAACGGCGTTTAGCAAATTCCATCCGATTTAGGTCGATTGTCAGCAATTGCGACAATAGAGGCTGACTAAACCCGGTGATCAGCTTGATAGCTTCCAGTGCTGTTAAACAAGCTAGGGTTCCAGAAACAGCGCCTAGAACTGAAAAGCCGCGCTGATCCCACTCAGGCTTTTCTGGAAACAGACAAGATAAACAAGGAGTCACACCAGGAATAATCGTCGTCAGGTAAGCTTCCATCCCATTCATTGCAGCTTCCACCATTGGCTTACGCGATCGCACACAGGCTTCATTTAACAAATTGCGCTCTGTAAAATTGTGGGCGCAATCAAGAGCCATATCAGCCGACTGCACTAACGAGTCTACATGTTCCGGGGTGATGTAATCATGAACAATTTCCACTTGGACATCAGGATTAATCGCATCCAGAGTTTCTTTAGCTTTGAATACCCTTGGCTTACCTACCCAATCATCAGTCATGAGAACCTGACGATTCATATCATCTAGCCGCAAGTCACCACCCCGGACTAGGATTAGCCGCCCAACGCCCGCTACTGCTAAGTAAAGCGCCGCCGTACCGCCTAATCCCCCCACACCTGTAACCAGAACTGTCGCTGACTTCAGGCGTTTCTGTGCTGTTTCGCCAAAGTTCGGAAGCATCATTTGGCGACGATAGCGTTCTAATTCGGTAGGCGTTAGGTTAACCAATTTATACCTCCTAATCAGAAGTGATTTCTGTCAGTGTGACTACATTTTTCGGCTTATCGTTAAACACTTTGAACAGCTTTTGTTCGTAAGCTGTTGATTCGATAAAGACCTGATAAGCTTTTTGCAAAGCCAAAGAATATTGATTTAGTTTCTCTTCTTGACTCAAGTCAGGAGAATTTTCATCAATTTCGTGCATATATTGAGAAAACTTTTTCAGAATATGTAGACGATGTACATTCACAACTTCTAAGTCGTAGGACATATTAAAGAATTGGAAAAATTCTTCTGCATCTACGAGCTTTTTGAATTCATCAATAGTTCCAGTCATTTAGCACTCTCCAATTTTTTCAGCTGTTGCTTCAGTTCATCTAACTTGCGATAGATTTCATAAGTTGCAGCTGCAACATCCATAAGTTGGTTGTAATCTGTTGGCAGACCTTCAGCTAAATCATGCAGATCCATTTTCATTTGACCTGCTTTACTGTTCAGCCGTCTGATTTGTCCTTGTAGTTCCTCAATTGTCATTTGTCTTTTGTCCTTCGTCTTTTGTCATTAGTCATTTGTCTTTTACTAATGACCAATACTTCTCTGCGAGACGCTACGCGAACGGCTTCGCTCAGTACAAGTGACCAATGACTAATGACTAATTAAATTTTGCCAACTTCAGGAAAGCGTTTTGCCAAATCAAGACCTTTTTTGACGTAGTTTTCTCCTTCTTCTGCTAATTTCTCTACTGAGTCAAAGCCAAAGCGATGAGCATCTCGCAAGGTTTTTACAGCTAGCAAAAGACGGCCAGAAAAAACTAGCGCCCAGCCAAATCCTTCATGGCTCAAATCAACTACAACCTGGGATATCAAACCTGTTTCTTGTTCAATTCCAGCAGCTACAGCCCGAAAAAATGCCATAATTCGTGCTTGTGTGATCGGATCAACTTCTCCCTCAACGGAGATTTCTCGTTTCTTTTGTTTGGTGACAATAAAAGGTTTGAGAATTAATTCATCCGACCAACTACGATAAACTCCATAACTGTCTTGACCACGGATTTGTTTAATTAATACCTTCAGGAAAGGTGAGTTCAAGACTTCAGTTGTAGCAGTTCCGTTAACACTATTATTTGTGGTCATACTGTTGCTTCGTCTTCAATTTCATCGGCAAAGTTTGTGGTTTTTGGCTGTAAAGCTTTACGCAACCAAGGTGGAGGATTACCTTTGAGGGTTTTCACTAGCTTATTTAGCACTTCACTAATTTCTTCTTCTTCCGATCGCGCCTTCACTGGGGTGACACCTTTCTTGATTAACCGAGCGGCGGCGCTACCACCAATTGCTGTTACGTAAACAATCGTACAGTCACCTATTGCTTCAAGTTTTGGGGTGATTTTGTCTTCGTTACCATCTTCTTTGAGTTCGCCTTCAAAGGTGAGGGTTTCTACGAAGTGATATCCCTCATCAGTAATTTCGTAAACATCAATCATTTTTGCCCATCCAAAGTGAGCATTAATATGAACTCGGTCGCTCGTCGTGAAGGCTATTTTCATTGTAATTCTCCTCTCTAAAGTTTTGAATTTTGAAGCAATACGGTTCAGTTAGTAATATTTAGCCTTGGAAGATCCCCCTTAAAAAGCTACGATACACAAGTCTGAAATAGCTGAAAAACCCAAGGTTTTACCCCACCCTAACCCTCCCCTTATAAAGGGAGAGAACTAGATTTGATTTATTGTTTCCCCCTTTTATAAGGGGGGATTAAGGGGGGGAATTCGACTTGTGTATACACGCCTTAAAGAGGATCGACTTTTAACTGAACTGTTTTGAATTTCAAGTGTGAATTCAAAACTCAGCGCTCACAATTCCGAACTCTTGGAACTGCTTAACTCTCGCTTCTTCTGCCTCTAAAAACAGGTTGCCGATGCCAAACAAAAGTTCCATCGTGCCTCGATAGCCAACTTTGGTAAATTGACCATTACCTAAGCGGTCATAAATGGGCAATCCTAAACGATAAAGAGGAATCGAGAGGCGTTTTGCGATCGCACCGACATTCGAGTTACCAATTAGCAAATCAGAACCGCCTGCTAGACTCTCAAAGTCTTCCAAGTCGCCGATGGTGATGCTTTTAACCGGGAGTTTTTCTAAGAGGTGCGATCGCGTGGTTGTTACCACAGCATGAATTTGACTACCCATCGATTGCAAGAAATGCACTGTTGACCACAACAAGTCTGGTTCCAGCGCTAAGGAAACTCGTTTTGCACCGAAGTAAAAATGAGTGTCCAACATTGCATCTTGCAACTGACGACGTTGGCGGCGGTATTTTTCGGGTACGCTGTTACCGCTCAGAATCGCCAATGCTTGGATAAACTCATCTACTGGTTCTAATCCCGTCAGTTCGCCAAACACTTCGTAAGGTGTGCCAAAGCGTTCTTCTAGAATCTTTGCAGCACCGCGCATACTTTCACCCAATGCCAGGGTAAAGGCAGAACTACCTACTTCTCGTAGCTGTTTTAAGGTAGTTCCACTGACTGTAACCGCACTATAATTATCCTCTAAATGTCCATCTAGAGAAGCGCCAAGGTCAGGTACAAAGATCGGCACTAATCCAAAAGACGTGACTATCTCTTTGATTTCCTGTACATCCCCAGGTGTGAAAGCAGAACCCGCCAAAATCGTGACTTGTTCAGTTCTGAGTCCACCCGCGCGAGGAATTTCCTTAACTATGCTTTCGACAGCAACAGCAAAGCCATCTTGTAACGCACCTTTAAAATCTGGGGTAGGTGCAAAAACGATCGCTAAATCATTCAATTCGGGATGGCGATCGCGGATTTCCTTCAGAAAACCTTCAATGTCATCGCCTCTAGTTTCCGTTAACCCAGTACTACATAAACCAATAATTTCTGGATTAGCTTTTTCTACCAGAGTGAGAATTGCTTGCTCCACATTCTCTTCACCACCCAAGATAGTAGTGACTTCCGTCATCGCTGTGGTAGCTAGGGGAATCGCTTCCCGGAAATGCCGCACTAGGACAACTTTGGCGAAAGCAGTACAACCTTGAGAACCGTGGAATAAGGGCATTGTCCCTTTCAATCCCAAAAAGGCTAAGGTTGCGCCCAAAGCTTGACTTTGCTTGAGGGGATTAACTGTCAGTGCTTTGTTAGAAGCGGTAACGATCGCCATTAAACTTCCTCCTCTTCTTCCCAAGGAGCGGGTTTGCGTATTTGTTCCCAAATCGGGCTATACAAAGCTTCGTACAGTTCCCGCGCCATCTCAATCATTCCCACATAACCTGCATAAGGATGGTGGCGTTCTTGGTTGATATCAAGGAAAGGAATTCGAGCTTTCAAAGCTGTGTATTGGTTACGTCCACCAGCAATCAGCATATCTGCGCGAGTGTCTTTAACCAGTTGTAGCAATTCTTGAGCATTGCCTTTCTCCAGCATGATGCCATCGTTGCCAATCAACTTCTTGATTTTGGCTTTATCTTCTTCAGTACTTTTTCGAGTACTGGTAGCGACAACTTCAATACCCAAGTCTCTAGCAGCCGAGATAATCGACCAACTCTTAACACCACCAGTATATAAAACAACCCGCTTACCTTTGAGTCGAGCGCGATAAGGAGCCAATGCCAAATCTAAAGCAGCCGTTTCTTCTGCAATTAGCTTTTCTGTCCGCTCTTGTAAATCAGGATCGCCTAATTTAGCGGCGATGTTTCGCAGACAGCGATTCATATCATCGATGCCGTAGAAAGACTCTTCAATGTAAGGGATGTTGTAACGCTCCTCCATCTTTCTCGCCATATTCAGCAGCGCTCGTGAGCAGATCATGACGTTGAGCTTGGCGCGGTGGGCGTAGCGAATTTCATTGTAGCGAGCATCGCCCGTAATTTTAGACAAAATACGGATGCCTAATTTTTCTAGCAGTGGTGTTACTCCCCACATTTCCCCGGCGATATTGTATTCACCGATTAAGTTAATATCATAGGGCGTTGTATGTTCCGGTTCTGCTGTTCCGACAACATATTCTAACAAAGCTTCACCACCGAAACGGTTGCCGAGATTTTTACTGCCAATGAATCCTGGGGCAATGACAGGAACAACAGGAATACCAATTTTCTCAGCCGCAGCTTTGCAGACAGCATCCATATCATCGCCAATTAAGGCTGTAACGCAAGTGGCATAGACAAATACTGCTGCTGGTTGGTAGCGCTCTTTGAGTTCCAGAATCGCTTTGTAGAGCTTCTTTTCGCCACCGAAGATGACATCATTTTCACCCAAGTCTGTGGTAAAGCCCATTTTGTAGAGTTGAGGGCCAGACGACAGACTACCACGACTGCCCCAGGAATTACCAGCACAGGCTATCGGCCCGTGGACTAAATGAGCAGCATCTGCGATCGGCACTAGAGCAATCATTGCACCATCAAAGGCACAGCCCCCTTGAGCCGCGCCAGGTTGTGCCTGTTGAGCGCATGATTTGTTTTTCTTTTCCGCTTGTTTGTGCTGATTATGTTCGCATCCTGTCTCAGTCAGCAGCTCGTTGATTTTGCCTTGGGTGCTTTTCATCTCTCTTCTCGTATTGAATTATGCCAATTTTGGATTTTGGATTTTGGATTTTGGATTTTGGATTGAAAGAAAAATCTAAAATTGGCAATCTAAAATCCAAAATTGATTGCCCCATGCCCAATAATTAACAAATGTATTTTGTGACATCCTCTCCACATACATCGGTCAGGTAAGATAGAGCGCGGAAACGCAATCCTACAAATTCGTCATATAAAGGATTGAGTTTACATAGTGGTGGAATATCAATACACTTCCCAAATAATTTAATTTGTCGCTCAAAGGGACAACAACAAGGAATTGTTTGGCAAATTAGATGAGCGATGCGATTATTTTTAACCTGAATTCCATCCACTACACGCCGCAACGGATTAAGAAGATTGTGGAACCATCCTGGTTTTTTCTGGTTAGGTGGATGGTAATTAGGATGAGGATGAGTATGAGTGTGTTCGTGAGTGTGATTGATGGTTTCCATTTATCAATTCCTTGGGTAAATGCTATCAAGAAAAAGGGGAGTTGGGGATGGGAATTGGGGATTGGGCATTGGGTTTGGATATTTCCCTATTCCCTATTCCCTATTCCCTACTCCCCTTCTTTACCCTTTAATTAACACGTTGTGTTTCTACGCAATTTCTAACGAATCAAGTCGTAGGAAATATCTGTCTTAGAAGGAATGTTGGTGTTGCGATCGATTTCTTCAAACAGGGTGTTTACAGTCCAGTTGAGGAGGTTGATCACACCTTGATAACCAATGGTGGCATAGCGGTGTAGGTGGTGGCGATCCATGATGGGGTAGCCGATTCTCACGAGGGGAATCTTGGTGTCGCGCCACAGGTACTTACCGTAGGTGTTACCAACCAGGAAGTCTACTGGTTCGGTGAACAACAATGAACGCATGTGCCACAAGTCCTTACCAGGCCAAACAGTTGCATGTTGACCGAAGGGGCTAGAAGCAAGCAGTTCTTTCATTTCTGCTTCAAATACTTCGTTGCTGTTGTGAACCAAGATATGCACAGGTTCAGCACCCATTTCTAGCATAAAGCCAACTACGCTGTATACTAAATCTGGTTCGCCGTAGATGGCGAAGCGCTTGCCGTGAATCCATGAGTGAGAATCAGTCATGGCATCAACTGCACGACCGCGTTCGATTTCCAATTCTTCAGGAATGGGGATACCGCTCAATTCGCTGAGTTTCATCAAGAACTCATCAGTACCCTTAATACCCCAAGGACGGGAAACTGAGGTTGGTTGCTTCCATTCTTTTTCGATGTACTCGCGGGTTTTGGGTGTAGAGTGTGCTTGCAGAGCGATCGTAGCTTTCGCATTGATTGAATCTGCTGCATCTTCTAGCTTTGTTCCACCTGGGTACATATCGAACTCACCTGTGTTAGGTGAATCTAGGTAGTCGCTGTTGTCGGCTAGAATTGTGTAGTCAAAGCCGAACAAAGAAGCAATCCGCTTGATTTCGCGGTTATTGCCTACGTAGGTGTCAAAACCTGGGATAAAGTTGATTTTACCATTGCTGGTTTCTTTCTTATGACCTGCGGTCAAGTTAGAAAGAATTCCCTTCATCATGTTGTCGTAACCAGTGATATGGGAACCGACAAAGCTAGGGGTGTGAGCGTAAGGTACTGGGAAATCTTGAGGAACTGAACCAGCTTGCTTAGAGTTGTTGATGAAGGCTTGTAAGTCATCACCAATTACTTCTGCCATACAGGTGGTGCAGACAGCGATCATCTTAGGTTTGTACAGTTGGTAAGAGTTCGCCAAGCCGTCAATCATGTTTTGCAGACCACCAAACACGGCTGCATCTTCAGTCATTGAAGAAGATACACCAGAGAATGGTTCTTTGTAGTGACGGGTTAAGTGGGTGCGAAAGTAAGCAACGCAACCTTGAGAACCTTGAACGAAAGGTAGAGTACCTTCAAAACCAACAGCAGCAAAGATTGCTCCTAGTGGTTGGCAGCCTTTAGCAGGGTTAACGGTTAAAGCTTCACGAGCGAAGTTCTTTTCACGATAATCCCAACCCTTTGTCCACTCTGAAACCCGTTTTACTTCTTCGGGATCGTGACCGTTTTCAAACTGCTTTTTGTTTTCAAATAGCTGTTGGTACTCAGGCTGGTGGAATAACTCGACGTGATCTTGAATTTTTTCTGGATTCTGAGGCATTTCTTCTGGACTCCAAGGTTACTGAATTCTTTACTAATTGAGGTGCGAGTCGGATAGAGACGCGATTATACTCTGCGAGAAGCCGCTCTTCGAGCGTCTACGCGTCTGTACAAGGGAGGTGGAAATATGATTCAAAATTCAAAATGCAAAAATCAAAATAAATTTTTAATCTTTCAATTTTGAATTTTGTATTCCCAACTCCCCCCTGGGGTTTTAGCCCCAGGTTATCCTTACTTATCTCACTCTCCCATTTCCCTAAACGGCAGCCTTAGCTTTAGCTTCAGCCTTCTTAGCCTGAGCTTTTTCATTCCAAGGAGCGCCAATTAATCCCCAGGTTGGGCTGTTGAGTGCCAAGTCCATGTCACGTGCGAAGATGGCGAAGCCGTCATAACCGTGATAAGGACCGGAGTAATCCTTTTTGTGGTTTAATTCTTTTCAATAGCCTAATGTTTGCAGTAAACAGTGTCTGTTCTAAACATTGTTCGCTGATAACACATTTATTTTTAGGCTAAATATAGGCTAAAAATACAGCGATGCATAATCAGGGTCAAGACAAGTATCAACAAGCTTTTGCAGACTTAGAGCCTGCTTCATCTACCGATGGCAGTTTTCTTGGCTCAAGTCTGCAAGCACAGCAGCAAAAAGAACACATGAGAACGAAAGTACTACTAGAATTAGAGAAAGTTAATCTGCGTTTGAAGTCTGCAAAGGCAAAGGTGACTATTAGAGAATCGAATGGAAGTCTGCAATTACGGGCGACGTTACCAATTAAGCCGGGAGACAAAGATAGCAATGGTACTGGCAGAAAACAATACAATATCAGTTTAAATATTCCCTCTAACTTAGATGGACTCAAAACGGCTGAGGAAGAAGCCTATGAATTAGGTAAATTAATCGCTCGTAAAACTTTTGAATGGAATGATAAATATTTAGGTAATGAGGCAATTAAAAAAGAATTTAAGACTATAGGAGAATTACTCGAACAATTTGAAAATGAGTATTTTAAAACTCATAAACGAACTACTAAAAGCGAACATACTTTTTTTTATTACTTTTCCCGAACTAAACGATTTACGAATCCTAAAGATTTAGCGATCGCTGAAAATCTGATCAGTTCACTTGAGCAAATAGATAAAGAATGGGCTAAGTATAATGCAGCTAGAGCGATCGCAGCATTTTGCGTAACATTCAATATCGAAATTAATTTATCTAAATATTCCAAAATGCCGGAGAATAATTCCCGCAATATACCTACAGATGCAGAAATATATGATGGAATTCTCAAGTTTGAAGATTATCTGCATAACAGAGGCAATCAAGTTAATCAAAATCTTCAAGATAGTTGGCAACTTTGGCGCTGGACTTATGGAATGTTAGCAGTTTTTGGTTTACGTCCACGGGAACTTTTTATTAATCCTGATATTGATTGGTGGTTGAGTCAAGAAAACACTGATTTGACATGGAAAGTTCATAAAGATTGTAAAACTGGTGAGAGAGAAGCATTACCATTACATCGTCAATGGATTGAGGATTTTGATTTGAGAAATCCTAAATATTTGGAGATGTTGAAGGGGGCGATCGCTAAAAAAGATAACACAAATCATGCTGAGATAACAGCGTTAACACAGCGAGTTAGTTGGTGGTTTCGTAAAATAGGATTGGATTTTAAACCGTATGATTTACGTCACGCTTGGGCAATTCGGGCGCATATTTTAGGGATACCAATCAAAGCGGCGGCGGATAATTTGGGACATAGTGTGCAAGTTCACACGCAAACTTATCAACGCTGGTTTTCGCTGGATATGCGAAAGTTGGCAATTAATCAGGCTTTGAGTAAGAGAAATGAAGTTGAGTTGATTAGGGAGGAGAATGCTAAGTTTAGGATGGAGAATGATAAGTTGAAGTTGGAGGTTGAGAAATTGAGGATGGAGTTAGTTTATAAGCGGAGTTATACTCAGAATTAATACCAATTTTAGATAATTTGGTATAATCTATGGATGAAATTATTGAGATAGAAAATTATGGCGCTAGTAACTCTCCAACAAATCATTAAGCAGCTTGAGACACTTGAAATAGAAGAACTTCAACAGCTTAATCAGACGATTCAAAAGTATTTAGCTGATAAAGAAGAAACAGTCAAGCAAGCAGCATTTCACCAAGCTCTAATCTCTTCTGGCTTAGTAAAGCAGATTAAACATCCTGCTTATGAACCAATAACTGAGCGACGGCTAATTAATGTCGAGGGAAAGCCTATTTCTGAAACTATCATTGAGGAACGCCGTTAGATGGCAATCTACTTCATAGACAGTAGTGCATTGGTCAAGCGTTATATTAGTGAAACTGGGTCAGCTTGGGTTTTGGAGCTATTTGATCCAACTCTCAATAATGAGGTATTTATTGCTGCAATAACCAGTGTAGAAATTATAGCGGCAATTACCAGGCGATCGCGTGGTGGAAGTATCAGCATTACAGATGCGACAATAACACGCAATCAGTTCAAACGTGATTTACAGAAAGACTATCAAATTGTTGAAATCACAGAAAATGTTATTAATTCTGGAATAGTATTGTCTGAAACTTATGGTTTAAGAGGTTATGATGCTATCCAACTAGCAGTAGGTCGTGCAGTCAACAGCATTTGTATTGCTAATGGATTACCTTCTATTACTTTTGTCTCCGCAGATAATGAGTTGAATGCAGCAGTTGGAAGTGAGGGATTAATGATTGAAAACCCTAATAGTCACTCATAATGCAGACTCACTTATAATATTTTCTACTGAAATTGATGTAGTACGTTGCGCTATTTAACAACACAGCCTATTTGTACTTATAACTTAGCACAATAAATTCTAACAAGTAATTATATGGGAATTTTGTGTATAATAAGCTTCCATATATTTAGATATATCGGTGTATGACCAAACTGATGAACGCTGACGAAAATGTGCCGAACCAGTTCTATATCTTCGTCAATGAATTAAATCCCTTAACATATCACAATTTCAATTTCACAGGTGTCTTCTCATCGGGAGCTTTTGGAAGCCTGGATATGAACCCAGAGTTTTTTTATAAGTACCAAAAAGGTAGTGCTAACTACCTTCCCTATGAGCCTTGCGATATGGATAGCATGGCTCTCTCCCCTTACTTTCTGACTGCGATCAATGACTATCGC
This sequence comes from Nostoc punctiforme PCC 73102, assembly GCF_000020025.1. Taxonomy (GTDB): domain Bacteria; phylum Cyanobacteriota; class Cyanobacteriia; order Cyanobacteriales; family Nostocaceae; genus Nostoc; species Nostoc punctiforme. The sequence goes on from NC_010628.1 coordinate 490,428, forward strand.
CTTGAGTACGATGCTGAAATATTTCGGAAGCACTACTACCAGTTCTTCCCCTCACGTTTTTCTGCAATCTACGCGTTTGGGAACATTGAGTCTTGCCAAGCAGTAAATACAAAATACGGCTGGCCTCTCGATTCTGTGAAGCGGTTTCGGCTGATCGACAACCCTCTAAATAGAGTTGTAAGCGTAAACATGGAGCATGTTTCATTGTTGCGCCATGCGTATCGTGTATCAGCACTTCAAGACATAGACAGTTTATGGAGAGGATATTGGTCGGGATTTGGGAATATTGTTCTGGAGTTACCGACCATAGGGTTTCAGCGTAAGCAGTACAAGTCTGGTCTAATCTGGGAGTACCTTATAGAAGGGTGTGTACAACACTTGGATCGCCCACATAACAATGCAATTCAATAATAAGAGCATCCTCAATATAGGGTGCATTGTCACAAAGTGCAATGCAACATGATCTCGAATATCCCAAATATCCGATCAAAGCTGAACCTGACCATTACCACCCCAATCTAATGGGTAAATCTTTTGCTGAACAAAATCATGAATACTCACAAAATAAAATTTAAGGGTGACAAAAAAGGGTACTGTAATATTTGTGGCAAATATTCTCAACTGACACGAGATCATATTCCTCCACAAGGCTGTGTCAAACCAACACTTGTTGAGTTAAGAACTCTAACACAACATATTTCGGTATCAAGTAAAAATTCAACCGATTCTCAAAGTGGTCTAAATATACTCTCTATTTGCGGTGACTGTAACAATAACTTGCTTGGGGCACAATATGATCCAGAATTGATTGAGCTATCTAAAAATGTGGCTGGAATGGTGAGGATTCAGCAAGAACTGGGACTATCTTTGCCAGAAAAAATAAATTTAAGTGTAAAACCTCAAAAATTAATTAGATCTGTCATTGGTCATATTTTAGCTGGAAAGTTGCCAATTACAGGAAAGCCTCCTATATCTGCACCTTTTCCAGATACTTTGAGAAACTATTTTTTGGATCAGTCTAGCAACATACCAGATAATCTTGATATCTACTATTGGATTTATCCATCAAATAAACAAATAGTTATTAATTCACTTGCAATTGGATCATCTCTCGGAGAGGGATTCGTTTCTGGTAGCTGCTTGCTCAAGTTTTTTCCGCTGGCTTTTTGGGTGGTTTGGAACCAGCCAACTTCGTTTCCAATAAATTTACCAAAGATCCCCCAAAACCAAGTTAAATACTTAGATGAAACCTGCGAAATAATGATTGACTTGCGACAGATACCACGTCTTGACTATCCAGAGGTTCCTGGTGAAGGTAGATATATCATGTACTGCGATCACTCAACCTTTTTAGCACAACCGAAAAAAACAAAAGGATTCGGGTAGTACGATCGCACCCCTTCCAATGCATACATCGTTACAAACTTGATTTAGTCAAAAACAACGCCACGATAAATTTCTGCCATCGATAATGCGATCGCAACTGAATCTAAAGAAATCGATACCTCTAAGCTGCTAAAATCACTGAGCAACCAACCTTCAGCTTGTTTACTGTAGCGTTCCACAAAAGGTTCATCCTGCTCGACTAATAAATATTCTCTAAAATGTAGACATCGCAGATCAACTTGTGAGCGAGGGAGTGCCTAAGCAAGATATTGCGATCGCATATCATGCACCTCATGTAAGGCAGTATACAGAGTTTGCTGTAGGCTAAACCTATTTAAAAAGCCTGTTTGCGATCGCTACCCACAAACAGACTTAACTTTTTTATACTTCTAATTAAGCTTGATCCCAAAGCTGACGAACATAATCAGGGAGCGCGCCAGCAATTTCCTGAATCCGCTCTTGGGAAAGTTCGTCTTTGGTGGCAGAAAATACAGCTTTAACTGCTTGTTCTGCATCGACTGATCCTGGAACCCCTCCTTCATTAGCAACCCGCGTTAGAAATAGCTTGGAATCAATTCCAATTGGAGCCGGGCCTCTTAAAGGTTGACGGATTTTGCTTAAAAATCTCACAATTGGATTGGTGTCTTTCCAGAGTTCAGCCACTTCAAACTGGAGTGCTTTCTCATCTGTAGGTACAGCCTCTGTGTGCAGTTCTCCTTCCACGCGCTCAATTGTGTCTTTGGTCATTAAGTCGCGCATGACGCGATACACAACTTCGGTAAAGTCTCTTGCGTCATACAAATCTGCAAAGCCGCTTCGAACCATGACCTTTTCAAGAAAAGAGTGATGTTCATCAGCGATCGCAGTTCGAGTATCTTCAATCTCCGTTGGGTCAACTTCTGGAATATTTGTTCTAAAACTTTGATCGGGCATTGTTTTTTCTTGTGGTTATTATTTTTGAGTCTTTATGCTTACTTTATGTAAGGTCGCACAAATCAAAAACCCTTGGAATCTTCCAGAAGTTTGAGATGGTATCTATTCAAAAGTTAGAAATTTCTTTGATCTGCTCATAGCTGTAAAGTCATGGTTGAGGTGAGGAGAGCAATACTTCTGATGTTTGTGCCCGTCTGTGTCGAAAACCAGTCAAAATAAATGAGTTGGTATAAAAGCAGCCGAAACAAATATGGTAGAAACAACAAACATCGAAATTAATAGTGCAAAAGTCAAAGTACCCAACGGTGATTTAGAAATCGATGCTTACTTAGCTCAACCAGCACAAAACGGAACTTTTGGAGCGGTTATAGTTTTTCCAGAAATTTTTGGAATCAATAGTAATATTCGAGATATCACCGAACTAATCGCTAAACAAGGTTATGTAGCAATAGCCCCTGCGATGTATCAACGTATTGCTCCCGGTTTTGAAGCTGATTTTAGCGCTGAAGATGTTGGGTTTAGTCCAGAAAGCTATAGGCTGGGGTTGGAATACTATCAACAAGTAAAGTATCAAGATATTTTAAGTGATATTCAAGCTACCATTACTTACCTTAAAACTTTACCCAATGTCAAAGATGATGCGATCGGTGTCATTGGTTTCTGTTTTGGCGGTCATGTTGCTTACATGGCTGCAACTTTCCCTGATATCAAAGCAATAGCTTCCTTTTACGGTGGTGGAATTACTACTTCTAGTTATGGCGAAGAGATTCCAACTATTAATCGCACCTCGGAAATTAAAGGTACTATTTATGCATTTTTTGGCACAAGAGATACATTAATTTCCTAGGAGGAAACCGAGCAAATTGAGGCAGAATTAAAGAAACATCAAATCAATCATCGTGTATTTCGATACGATGCCGGACATGGATTCTTTGCCGGATTTTTCAAAGACAAGTACCCATTTATGGAACAACACCCAAGTTACAATCCTGAAGCTGCTCCTGATGCTTGGCAACATGTTATCGAACTGTTTCAAAATCACTTGTAAAACTAAATGATGTAGTCCTACATTGTTGACAGTCTATTGAGAAAGTAAATATTAAGTAGAGTTTGTTACGTCTATGCAAGGATTTGAGAGTTTGAGAAAGTCATGATTAGCCGTAACACACTAAATATGTTGGTGCGTTAAGCATTGCTATAACGCACCCTACAGTTTAAGGTTTACTACAAAATAAAATTACAAGACTGCAATACTGTTGTCTTTAACCTTTTGAGTTTTTAAGCAGGAATTGACAACCACATAAAAATGGGTTTGGACTGTCTGTGCGATCGTCCGCCAACACTTCAATAGTCAGCTTGCTGTTGTAAATCAATTCGTCATAATCCATCAATGCATCCCACTTAATTTTGCCAGTGGGGAAGCCTAGCTGTGAACTACCATCAGCTATTAACTCTTGCCATTTTTGAATCTCTGGATCTTGCGATTTGCAGTAATCGAGAATGGCAATCAATGCACCAGGTTTAGTAACTCGTAGGATTTCTTTAAGAGCAAGAACTGGATCTTCAACGACACAGAGGGTAAATCCTGATGCTGCTGCATCAAAGCTATTATCAGGAAAATCAAGATTGCAGAGATCCGAGATATTGAAAGTGATGTCTGCGGATACGTGCTTTTTACGTGCTTCATTCAGCATCTTTTCAGAAAAATCGATACCCACAACATTTACCCCTTCCGGGTAAGCTGAAAGATTAAGACCTGTTCCTACCGCAGCATCTAGCACGATTTGTCCTGGCTGAAGCTGCAAGGAAGCAATTAACGGTTCGCGCTCAATGTGCCAGTAACGCTTCATAATCGCATCATAATCTGCCGCCCCGCGATCGTAGGTTTCAATCACCTGATTAATCTGCATAGGTTCTTTAACAAATAAAACTACTGATTTTCATTTTCTATGTAATGTATAATAAATTTTAAGCATAAGCTTGTCTACCGTAATAACCAGTAGATAACTTGGCGATTCCAAACTTAGTGTTAAACCACTTGATTAACGTTTAGCTGGAGAGGAATCTGAATGATAAACTCAGTTCCTTTTCCAGAAGTTGAGAAGCACTCTAGTTTGCCGCCATGTTTTTCTGTGATGATTTGGTAGCTGATAGACATACCCATTCCGGTGCCTTTGCCAATGGGTTTGGTGGTGAAAAAAGGATCGAATATGCGTTGCTGAAATTCTTTAGAAATACCGACTCCATTATCAGCGATCGCTATTTCTAACCACGTTGAATTAATTACAGAAGTGCGAATCTTAATTCGGCTGGGATTTTCCTCAATCTCCTGATAGGTATGCTTAGTATTATTTTCTTCCAACGCATCAATCGCATTTACTAAAATATTCATAAACACCTGGTTGAGTTGTCCGGCATAGCATTCGACTAGGGGTATAGTGCCGTAGTCTTTAATCACTTCAATTTCGGGTTGTTCTGGTTTAGCTTTGAGGCGGTGCTGCAAAATCATCAAGGTACTGTCGATGCCTTCATGAATATCAACACTTTTGAATTCTGCTTCATCGATGCGCGAGAAGTTTCGCAGTGACAGTACAATTTGGCGAATACGCTCAGTGCCTACTCTCATCGAAGACAACATTTTTGGTAAGTCTTCCTGCAAAAATTCTAAATCGATGTCTTCAGTAAAGGTTTGAATTTCAGCCGCAGGTTTGGGATCGTGCTGCTGATATAATTGCACAAACGCTAATAAATCCTGGGTATATTCTTGCACATGGACGAGGTTGCCATGAATAAAGTTGACTGGATTATTAATTTCGTGTGCAACTCCAGCAACTAGTTGTCCCAGACTAGACATTTTTTCACTTTGAATAACTTGAGATTGAGTGCGTTGCAATTCCCCTAATGCATTTTTGAGTTCAGTAGTACGTTCTTCTACTCGATCTTCTAGTTTTTCTTTACTTTTCTCTAAAGCAGTAAACGATTCATATAGTTGCTCTGCCATGTAATTGAAAGAGTTAGACAGGGTATTAAGTTCTTGAATAACGCTAGTTTCTACTGTCTGAGCTAAATTGCCGGATGCCATTGCTTTACTTGCCCAATTTAGGCGCAGAATCGGGCGTACAATCCAATGGGAGGTAAATACGCCCATCACAGAGGCAACGACTAATGCACCAAAACAAAGTGCGATCGTGGTGCGCGTGTTGGCGTTAATTTCCGCCATAAATGTGTTTTCGGGCACACTCACTACCATCAGCCAATTCAAGCCGTACTTGTCACGCCAAGGTGCAACATCAACAAAATACCGTTTTCCTTGCACCTCAAGTTGAAAGTCTGTGTCTTGGGTGATAGATCCAAACCCAGAGGTTTGGAGGTGTTTGCCAATGTTCTGTATTACTGGGTCAGAACTGTCGATCGCTCGTAATCGCCGGATATCTTGATTGACGAGGACAAAAGGCTTTTCTGTGCCGGAACTGGCAATTAATGTGCCATCCCGTTCTAAAAGGAATACCTGGCCAGACTTACTAATATCCAAATTGCGTAAAAAATCGCTGAGTTTTAACAGATGGATATCGCAGGCAATCATGCCTAGTAAACGATTTTGCGAGTCATAAATGGGACGACTGGCAGAAGCAGCTATGTAAGGGCCAGTAGGAAAATTTCCAGTTACAATCTTTGCCCAAATAGGTTTACCAGCAGCGATGGGTTGAGTATACCAAGATTCCTTAAAATTGTTCCAATCCCACCGAGCATTAACCTGAGTTCGATTTCCTTGATTATCTGTGGCGTATGTGGAAATATTATTGGGAAGCTTGGCAGTCCAATCATCAATGGTGATCGTCTTACCGTCATAACGAGCGGCTCCAAGACCCTCACCTGTCGTTAGCCCAATACCAATATAAGTCAGGTCAGAGGCGTGCATCTGATCCCAGAAATACTTGCCAACGGTTTGGCGATCGCGTACATCTAATATTCCCCTATGAATAGCATCTGCATTGATCTGATTAAGGGTTTGCGGAATGGAAAGATAAGACTTCAAATGTTCATCCACTACCTCGCTCGTGCGATCTATCAACTGTTCTACTAGGTCGTTCACTGTTCTTTGTCCATTTTTAAACGACAAATAACCCACTAGACTGACCGCTCCAAAAATTTGGATCAGGAAGGGAACAACAAGAACAATCTGTAATGGGAACGCTTTACCTTTGTTGTTGTGAGTCTTCATTGCTGGAAGCTGAAAGTTATGCTAATTTGATTTGCTTCTATAGTTCCCAATATGTCCACATACTCACCTTTGTTTAGTTTTTTAGTCTAGTCAAAGGTAGCTCTAGAGTATGTTGTCACAAAGCGCAACCCACTATAATATCAAATATCCCAAAGTTCTCACAAAAGCTGAACCTCACCACCAGCCCAATCTCAAGGCTAAATATCGTGCTGGATCAGTTGATAGAGTAGTCAAGTTTGATTGGCGATCGCAGTTACAAGCATAATGCCTATACATTGCTTGTTTTTTACAGGCTTTTTCATTTATTTAAACCACAATTATAAAAAATTTTGTAATTAACCGGATTATATTGATTTATCCAGAAAAATAGCTCATATACGTAACTTGTTGGTTTCGCTGAACTGTATTGAGGTATAAAATAAATTTTTATGACAACCCAAGTTTTTCGCGGCATTACCTACACTGAACAAGTCATTCAAGAGAGTAATCAAAGAGTTTGCGGTACTGCTAATCCAGACTGGTTTGTTGTAGAAGGCAACAACAATGTTGTGAATACACGAGATGGCAATGATGTTGTTTTACTAGCAAGAGAAATAGACTTAATCTATCTATCTACTACTTTTAATGGAGAGGTATTGCAAACTAGTCCTCTATCCTCTAATCCTGATGGGATTAGTGCGAACGTTGATACTGGAGGAGGAGATGATTATGTCAGTTTGGGATCTGGCAATTACAAAATTCATTTAGGCAGTGGAAATAACTTTTTAGACGATTACGGTGGAAACTATTTATTCGATGCTGATGGTACTAATATTATTGGCTTAGGGACAATTCCAAAAGTGATTGCCTCAGCCGGAGCAGGTGACGATATTTTCTATTTAGGTGGATTTGCCAACCGAAACATTGATGCAGGAAAAGGTAACAACTTAATTCTTTTGGGAAGCGGAGATGCCAACATTAAAACAGGCTCAGGAAATGACATTATAACCAGTGAACTTTCAATAGCAACTTATATTTTTTTCGCCACTGGTTTGCCATTGTATAACCAAACTATAAATGCTGGAGATGGTGACAATCAGATTGCTGTTGCTCCCTATGGCGAAACCACAGTTAAAACCGGCTGCGGCGAGGATTTTATTCTTGCTTATGGAATCCCTGGCTCAAGTGATACAAAAATTTTTACAGGTAATGGCAATGACACAATTATTACAATTGATACGAACAGCACTATTAAGTCTGGCTCAGGTGATGATTTAATTTTTGCTGGTTCAGGTGATGACACTATCCTTGTGGGAAATGGAAATGATTTAGTAAATCTGCGAGGAGGAACGGTTTCTCTACCTGACCCTTTAAGTAGGGATACAAACCTGTTTGGTTCATCTGTTGAGGTGATAGGTGGGGGAAATGATACAGTTTACTTGGGTCAAGGAAGAGATACAGTAATTCTGGGAAGCATTGGCTTTGCAACTATTTATGGCTTTGATTGCAACGATCGCTTAGATGTCACCGGCTTAAACGCTAGCTTTACCCGGATAGGACATGACACGTTGATTAATTCATCGGGTAGTTCTTTGGGAGTTCTCAAAGGATATACAGGTTCAGTGCATTTAGCGTAATTAAGAACGCGATCGCTTAACTGTATAAACAAGACTTACGCACTAAAAACTTGAAACCTAAATCCCCCTCACCCTTTAAAAAGAAGGAGTTGGGGAATTTTTTTGTATGTAATATTATGTAACGTATCAATCCATGCGATCGCCTTTATTTTTCTAATGCCCATGATTGATATAACTTTACAACTCGTGTACTTCATCCTGATTAAAATGAAAATCGCCATAATCTAAGTACACCTATCGTAGACATTACTAAATTTGCTTTTTAAAATGTAGTTCCATAAGTTAAATTTTTAAACTGGGACTAAAATATGCAGCAATTCAAAGTTACATCAGATAGTTTAAATATACGTTCAGCACCTATTGTTGACGATACCAATCGAATTGGGGTTCTTCCAAAATCACAAATTGTATCTAAAATCGAAAATTTGGATGATAACAAGTGGTTAAAGGTTGCAACTATTCTCGAAGGAAAAATTTTAGAAGGTTTTGTATCTCAAAAATTTATTAGTCCAATCACAACCTTTTCTATTAATACTCTTATGAAAATTGGTGGAGTTTCTATTCAACAAGCAGATGGAGAATCTGCCATTTTTTATGAAGCAGGTATGAGCATCAATGCTGATGGTGCGCCTAATGCTTATCACCCAGCAGATACAGGAATTGATTTTTTGGCAAATGCTGGGAATCCAGGTAACTGGTGGGCAATAGTTGTCAATAAAGATGGTAATCCATTTATTCAAAGCAGTACAGATCCATATCCTGGATACTATATTTCTACAACTGCATTATCCGATTCTGGATTTGTTAAACAAGATCCACGCAGATATGTTGATTCAACCAAGATCCCATATATTGTTCTTCCGGGAAATAGTGATTTTAAAAAGCTTATAGGCATTAAATTAGGGGATTTTGCAGTTGTTTACAACACTAATAACGAAAAACTCGCTTTTGCAATTTATGCTGATATTGGGCCTAAGAACCAGATAGGGGAGGGTTCAATAGCTTTGTCTCAGGCTCTTGGAAACGATCCATTAGTGCGCTCAAGAGTCAGACAAGGAATTCCCAAGGGCATTGTTTATGTTGTTTTTCCAGGCTCTGGGAATGGACAGCCAAGAATAATTTCAGAAATAGAAGCTGAAACTAAACGGCTTTTTGAAATATGGGGTGGAATAGAACGAATAAAGTCTCTATAAAAGTGTACTTGATGGAAAATCTAAGAGAATCTGCTTGCGGTAGAGATGTAGCACTGCTACGTCTCTTTTTTAAAGAGCGATGTCTACGACAAACTGCTTCTCTACATTGCTAACTAAATTTGACTTTATCTATATTTTTGGGCTGCAATGACCAGTTATGATTATCGTGATGGTAGTGCGATCGCAAAACATAGTCCCTAAAGGGAGCAATCCAAACAACTACTAGAAATTGCTAAAGCTCGGTTTTAGGTGAACCGAGCATGGATTGAAATTTTATTTGATGATCGTCATGACGCTTAGAGGATGTTTGAAAAGTTCTTAAACCTCGTCTACCTTGAGAACCATAGCGCAATTTAAGAAAGCAAAAGAATTTTACTTGCGAGTTAAATTAAGCAGTTCTTTGGGAGAAGCAAGTAAATCAATAGCCACGAAATAAATTTGACCTTGAGGATTGAGTAAAAATCGCCAAGCGATGTTCATCCCAACATTACCTCCAAACCAAGGAGTTTCGACTGTACCAGTAATTTTATGCTGTGTGTAACCATCTTCGATAGTTTCCGAAACACCTTTGGTTGGTTTCATCACTAACCCTTGTCCCTCATCTCTTAGGTAGGCAGTGATAGCTTCTCGGCCAACAATTGGTTTTTGGAAGGGTGGTTGCAGCGCACCGTTGTTAGCAAATAAAGCAACAGCAGCTTCAAAGTTATCTGCATTCATAGCTTCAATGTATTTCAGCACTGTTGGTTCTGTAACTCCCTCAATAGTAAATTGGGGACTTAAAGATGTACGTGGGAACTTAAAGTTTATTTGTGCTTGCTTTTTATCAGCCAGAGATGGATCAAACCCCATATTTACTACAGTATTGCGTAGTACAGTAATTTGCTGACTCTGATCGATTTTCTGAACAGCTTCTAGCACTGCTTTAACTTGAGTTGACATTTGATAGCCAACTGGCATCGGAGCGACAATACCCTCTTTCATCCACTCTCCTAACTGCCACCAAAATCCTAGCTTGGCGTTGACACCAAAATATGCATAAGAACGACTAATAGGAGTATCAGCATTACTCGCTAAATCTCTCATTAATTGCGTTTGTTCTTCATGAGACATCTGCTTAATTTCGTTGAAAATACCTTCCATTAATTGGAGATTTGCTTTTCCGGGAGCAGCTGGAGTAATTGTACGACCTAGTTCAGCGTAGGCATACCAGAGAAATGCCAATTGATCGTCAATGTTGAGTTCAGCAAACATTGCTGTAGTGGCTGGAACAGCATCTGCCACTTGAGTGCTAGAGAAAATGTTGCGTGCAGACTCGATAGTATAATTCATGCTTGTTACCTTAAAGATTTACCTGTTGAATAGTTACTTTCGGCTACATTTTGTAGCTTGGAAGATAAATCTAGGGCTTTTTTTTGAATGACATAATTATCCCTAGATATCTAAATCCAAATTATTATGATTCATTACTCTGGCATCATAGCTGGTAAACGTTAACAAAATACTAAGATTTATCTAATGAATATCATTGAATTAAATGTATATACTATTATTTTTTAAATTTATAGGTTTATATTTTTTTTGAGGAAAGTATCTCCCTCTAAAGTAAGATATTAATGATTTAAGATTGCTATAGCATCTATAGCAATCCTAAATCATTGGCGAAAATCCCTCTTTATTTTCTCTGCGTTCTCTACACCACTGTAGTAGCCAAGCGCAACCCAAAAAAGCCCCATAAATGTTGAGTTTCGTTCCTCAAACGCCACTTGCTTCTCCCTTGGCGCTAGCTTCTCACGAATGGGAGAAGGGAAGACGCGCAAGGGACACATGACATATATTTAATATTTGAACGAACAAATTAAGTACAGATCAAAGGGGTTTCTTGACTATTGCCTCTTGCCTTCTACGCAAATAATTATGGCTACGCTCCCGTGAGGGATACAAAAATCAAAGCGGATTGCTATATCTGGAATGTATTAAATAATTTATTATGCCTAAAATAATTAAATGAGCCGGGTAAAACAGATAAAACCATCTAGCTCGTTGGCCTTGTTTACCATTGAATTGAAAAACAATGAATCCTGCAAGAATTGCCCAATGTTGAAATATATTACCTATAAATAGAGTTACTAAAATAAAGTTAAAAATGCACCAGCAGAGCAACCATACCCTAGGCTTGAGTTTGTCAGTTAGAGACATCAAGAAAATTACTCCAATCCCATAAGCTCCATATTCAACACCCAAACTCTCGGCAACTGCTGCACTCAATCCAGTAATTATTAATTGCTGCCATAATTGTGAATAATGCCTTACTAAGCGTAACATCACAAGTCCAAGAACAAGCGTGTAGAGAATATTAAGTGATAAACTCTGGAAAACAACACTATAGATAGGCTGAGATATAATTGCTGTAATTAATAGTCTGCTCCCATAGCGGTATACATTTTGGGTATGTTTTTCACCTTTAGCCAAAAGCCATGCAAACAGGGGAAAACTCAATCGTCCAATAAAGTGCAAAATTCTGAACTCAGGCATTAGCAAATAGCACACATGATCCATAACCATGAATACTGCAGCTAAGATTTTAATGCTAAAAGCTGAAACTTTAATCACAACGTTACAGTTACCTTGGATTTATTGAGATAAAATTCCTAAAGTTTTACTTGGTTTAATATAGTAGTTATTCAAAATCCTGACAATTTGATAACATTAATAAAAAGGGCAATGTCTACGATGGGCTATTCCACATCGCCCTGTTCAGCATAAAATGCAGAAACACTATGGCAAAGCGTAAAAAAAGCAATCTTCAGTGGATAAAAGAGACGCTTGAATTAAAACCTGACCATCGTTGGGAATCTCCATCAGGTTACAAAATATTTGTAGCAGATCGAGGCGCTGTTCGCTTCAATGTTCCCCAAAGTTGGGTTTTAGAGCCACAAGACAAATCTTTCAAATTCCTCGATAAAAAACCACCTAACGATGATTGCTGTCTAGAAGTATCTTTCAATCGTCTACCACCCAACGACTGGAGTCAGTTTCCATTAAAATCCACATTGAAGAAAGTCCTGGAAGACGACAGTCGTAACATCATTTCCAAAGGAGAAATTGTTACCATCAAGCGCCAAACTGCCAGAATTGTCTGGACAGAGATGAAGTTCATTGATGTTCAAGAAGAACCACGGGAAGCTTTTTCGCGGACTTGCATTGGTTTAGGGTCGAATGTTCAATGCTTAATTACATTCGATTATTGGGCAGATCAAGCAGAACAATTAATACCTGTTTGGGATGAAGCGATGCGTAGTCTGACACTAGGATTATATATCCGTGACCCTATGACTGGTCTAGCTTTCCCAGACTAAGCCACAAGAATAAATCGTGAGCATCTATTAAATTGAGGCGTGTAGCTCAAAGTCTACGATGAGCTACTTATTTTTTGTCGAGTTGGGTCACATTAATAATACTCCTGCTTTCAACAATATAAGGAATGAGTCTAAATCCACTAACACAGTTAATTTCAGAACGAGGTTTTGACCGATTTCAATCAGGATTAAGATCGCGTTTCGCTGCTTATCACCTGAAATATACACTTACTTACTGTAAACCTAGTGATAATCCAGCTATGTGTCTTGACTTTGAGAGTTTATTACATCTCGGTAGAGTAACAGTTTGGGAGTCAGGAGCTTGTGAGATGGATATTCTTGAAATCTCAACTGGTAACAATGTTTTTTATGAAAGCCACCATTTCAACAACGAAAAGCAATTTCATCAAACCTATCTAAGACTGGTAATTTTTATGCGCGATATGTTGCGACTTAAGTCAGACAATATTTAAGGCTACACCTACAATTTCCAATATGCTAAATTTGGAGCGGGATAGTAACAAAGTTACAAAGCTATGGTTTAGGTTCTATATGCCTAACTGGTGCGCCAACTTCTGTTAGAAGCGTATACCGCCGAGTGCTTTAAACTATACCATCGTTTGATTAGCTCAGTTGGTAGAGCGATCGACTCATAATCGAAGGGTCACAGGTTCGACTCCTGTATCAAACCCCAGGAAGTTAGCTCACTGGTAGAGCAATCGACTCATAATCGATGTGTTGTAGGTTCGATTCCTATACTTTCACCCAACCCTGTCCGGGTCAAAAGACACTACCCTGTCACGGTAGCCAATATGGTACGGATCTTAACAGATTCCAGACCCCTCATTTTCTCAACTCTGCGGTGCAAGTTTTCTGCTATCGGTCATCACTCGTAAGGGTAATGTTCGGTAGCCACAGTCTAGGAGTAAGCGCAACTGCATTTCTTCCTAACTTGAGTATGTTCCTTCGTTTTCTACATCTAGTTTTTCTTAGAGATTCTAGATTGGCAACCGAACGGCATATTTGAGCGCAGTTCTCTTTTTGTAGATTGCCATTGAGCAGTCGAAGAAAAGCAACAGCAATCTTAATCCAGTTTTGGAGAAGCTTTTGCCCACGCCTAAACTGTAAACACTTGCATTTGCAGAGTTAAAAAATATTTTGTAGTATGTATAGCCAAAATCTAACCACTATCCCATTAGCGACTGAAAGTAATCTAGAAAGGTTGGAAACTGATAATTTAGCGCTTTTGCGATCGCATGGTTTAGCTGAATACAATACTGCCGAAGAAATAGCCTTTGCAATGGTAATAAGCCTTGAAAAACTGCACTTTTTAACAACTAGTACATCCCTAACTAGACATTACCTCCCTTTCAAAATTTCAAAAAAGACAGGTGGAAAAAGAATAATTTCTGCACCAAAGCCCGAACTTAAAGCTGCTCAAAGGTGGATTCTAGAGAATATTTTAGAGAAACTAGAAGTTCATAATGCAGCGCACGGCTTTTGTAAAAATCGTTCGATAGTCACCAATGCTAAACCCCATGTTGGTGCAAATGTAATAGTCAATATTGATTTACAGAATTTTTTTCAGTCAATTTCTTACAAACGTATCAAAGAATTATTTTCTGGATTTGGTTATTCAGAATCTACGGCGACGATTTTCGGGTTGATTTGTACGACTGCTGAAATAGCAATAAATGGACAAATTAACCATACAGCTTCAGAAAACCGCCATTTACCTCAAGGTTCGCCTGCAAGTCCTGCTATTTCTAATCTAGTTTGCCGTAATCTCGATATTCGTCTTGCTGCGATCGCTGAAAATCTTGGGTTTTGCTATACGCGCTACGCTGACGATTTAACATTTTCTACTTCAGAGGATGCATCGTCCAAAATATCTAATTTGATTAAAAACACTAAATTTATTATTCATGGTGAAAATTTTACCGTTAATGATAATAAAACCAAGATTTCCAGTAAATCAGTGCAGCAAGAAGTAACAGGTGTTATTGTAAATACGCAATTAAATATATCTAAAAAGACATTAAAAGCCTTTCGTGCAACTCTATATCAAATTGAACAAGAAGGTTTATCAGGAAAAAGTTGGGGAAAATCAACTAATTTAATTGCTGCGATTACTGGGTTTGCAAATTATGTAGCAATGATTAACCCGGACAAAGGTGCAGAATTTAAATCAAGCGTGGAACGTATCAAGCAGAAATATGGTGGCTCTCAAACTGATGAAGTACGTTTTTAAAGCTGCTTATTTAGCTAGAAAAAACTTATTTAGGTGTACCTCAGCCAATAATAGCCAGCGCGAATGGAATTCACCCTTTTAACTTTTTTCCTGTGCTAGATTTGAACCGGGATAGTAACAAAGTCACAAAGCTGTAGTTTGGGTTCTGTATACCCAACTGGTACGCTAACCTCTGGTAATAGTGTATACCGCCCAGTACTTTCAACTATTTCACCATGAAAGTTAGCTCATTTGGTAGAGCGGTCGGTGTATCGCCGATTACTTGTAGGTTCGATTCCTATACTTTCACCAAAACCCTCGCCCTGGGTACGGGCACCTTGTTAGGGACAAGGCAGCCTTATGGCTACACAAATGTATTGGGTGTTCAAAAAACCCCAATCAAAAAAACTTCTCGTTTTTTCTACTCTGTCATGCAGGTATTTATAACAGTAAAAGAGCTAGCGCAACTGTATCTCTCCCTAACTTGAGTATGTTCCTTCCTTTTCCTACATCTGGTTTTCTTTTGAGGATTCTGGATTGGCAAAGCGAACGGCATATTTGGGCGTGGCTCTCTTTTTTTAGATTGCCATTGAGCAATTTGAGAAAAGTAACACCAATCTTAATCCAGCTTTGGAGAAGCTTTTGCCCGCACCGGAACTGTAAAAACCTGCACTGGCAGAGTAAATAAATCTTTTGTATTATATAGTATTACAAACTGCTAAAAAATTAGTTTTAGCTTTTGTTTAAAGGGTTGTAAAGCCTAAGAACCTCAAAATTAATTCTGTCTACTCCAGTAGTTAAGCTGTGATACACAGGTGGTATTTGAGTTCAAGCAAGGTTATAAATGTGTTGTTCTAATTTTTTTAGCTAGTTGTAATCGCCTAGCTTACTTAAGCTATCACACAAATTATTTATGCAAATCACTATGTGGGAAACGTTTTATATCAAACCTAACGAAATCGGTATCTTATATCATCGCAGTGACTTTAAGAAAATTTTGCAGCCCGGTACACACACATATTTAGGTTGGCATTGGCAAGTAAAAATTTATGACCTCAATCAGCCACTAGCTCAGATTGAAAACCTAGAACTGTTGTTGCGAAATCACGAAGCCGAATTGCAACAAGATTTATTAATTATCAGAACCGCATTCAACCAAGTTGCGTTAGTCCGCTACGGTCAGAATTGGGTAAGCGTTGCACCAAATAAATTGATTGCTTTTTGGCGTGGTTTTATTGAAGTAGAGTCTTATCTCTTCAACTTAGAAGAAAGCTTAGAATTACCTAATTCCTTTGTACAGCAATTGCGCTCAGTTGCGTTGAATGGAGTGAAGAAGTTCCAAATCTCAGAATCGGAGATTGGTTTACTATATCTGCAAAACAATTTTGTGCGACCTCTAGAACCAGGAGAGTATGCTTTTTGGTCAGTAGATAGAGATGTTACAGTCAGAACTCTCAGCCGAATTATCCCTAACCCAGACTTTCCCCTCGAAGATGTACTCATTGAAAAACATCCTGACTTTATAGCTGCTTACTGTGAAGTCGTGCAATTACAGACTTCGCAAGTTGCAATTGTGCGTTATCGAGGAAAAGTGATTTCTATTTTGCCACCCACCACCCGGAAGTTATTTTGGCAGGGTGTTGCAGTGGAAATTCTCGATATCATCGCTGATGCTCAGTTACAGCCTAGCTTAGTGGCTGAATTGGTTGAGGGTTCAACAGAAGTGAAATTGCTCAGTCGCAACTGTTTGCATATTTGCCAAGTTCCCGCTCAACACATTGGATTAGTATACATTAATCAAGAGTTTCAAGGGCAGCGATCGCCAGGGGTACATGCTTGGTGGTTATTTGGCCGCTCTTTTCAAACCGAAACCATTGACTTGCGACTCCAAAACATGGAAGTATCCGGTCAAGACATCCTCTCTAAAGATAAAGTACCTCTGCGGTTAAATTTGACGGCTGGCTACCGTATCCAAGACCCATTGAGGGCAAAAAACGGGTTATCAGATATTTCTGGGTTCTTATACAAAGAATTACAGTTTGCTTTGCGTGGTGCAGTCGGCGAACGCAACTTAGATGCTTTGTTAGAAGATAAAGGTGCAATTGATAGAAGTATCTCTGAATACATTCGCCAGAAAGCCGCAGAATATGGAATTGAAGTAGATTCTGTAGGTGTCAAAGATATTATTTTACCTGGTGAGATTAAGACTATCTTGAGCAAAGTAGTCGAGGCAGAAAAAGCTGCTCAAGCCAACGTAGTCAGACGTAGAGAAGAAACTGCTGCTACTCGCAGTATGTTAAACACTGCCAAAGTGATGGAGGACAACCCCGTTGCATTGCGTTTGAAGGAACTCGAAGTATTAGAGCGGATTGCAGAGAAGATCGATCGCATTCAAGTTAACGGTAGCTTGGATAGTATCTTAACAGACTTAATTCGGATGAATCCGCAGTGATGACACCAATTATGTTATGTAGTGACTGTCTTAAAAGTCAAGCGATCGCACCATATACTACTTAGGATAGCTATTGAGATTAGAGGATTTATTTCAATGAATAAAGTTAAGCAATGGAGTCGCTTTCCGACAGCAGGTGAAATTGTCCTTTGCGATCGCAGTTGGTACAACCGAGCCGGAGTTGAACGGGTGATGGGTTTTTGCACCGAAGCAGAATATCAAGAATTCATACAATCTTGCCCGGAATTTGAACGAATGCTGGTGCGATCGGGCATTGTTTTAATCAAGTACTGTTTCTCCGTCAGCGATGAAGAACAAGAGGAACGTTTTCTTTCTCGCAGTCACGATCCAGCCAGGCGCTGGAAACTCAGCCCAATGGATTTAGAATCACGCGATCGCTGGGTAGAATATTCCAAAGCAAAAGATACCATGTTTGCTTACACGAATATTCCAGAAGCCCCCTGGTTTACGATTGAAGCAGATGATAAAAGACGTGCGCGGCTCAACTGCATTCATCATTTGTTGAGCAAAGTTCCTTACGAGGATATGACACCTCCTCCCTTAGAGCTTCCCTCTAGACCTGTGGCTGAGGATTATGTTCGCGCTCCCCGCAATGAGCAGTTCTTTGTCCCTCAAGTGTATTGAGCTACAACTTCTCGTCAATAATTGAATATGGCAAACGTTATCTATAGGTGTTGCGTAGGCGTAGCCCGTCGTAGACATCGCCTGTGACTCCTCTGTGAGCCAATTTGGATTCTGGGTAGTGCTGTCGGAAGTTAGTCAATTATATTACCTTGGGAGCAATTGCTTTGAAAACAATATCAAGTACAGAACGCCGGAAGTGACAGAAGTTTATTGAAGTTTATCGAGTCTTGTGATTTTGATGCTGTTGAAAGTACGATTTAGCCCCAACCATGAAAGTTCATAACAAATTGCTGAAATTAAAGTGCAGGCAATTGAAACAGAGACTAATTAAATTCGGGCATTTGGAACTGCGACACTTGGAATTGCGGCATTTGGAACTGCGGCACTTGGAATTGCGGCATTTGGAACTGCGGCACTTGGAACTGCGGCATTTGGAACTGCGGCACTTGGAACTGCGGCACTTGGAACTGCGGCACTTGGAACTGTAGCATTGGAGGCAAGGATGCCCCTCCCATAACCCATTTCATCTCTGCATCAGAGAGTTCTTCCACTTCAACTTGGTTGAAACTTAGCTGTGCATTGTTTTTTATTTTTGCCATAAGTCTCCTTCTAGGGTTAAAAAACACAGGAATACATCAATAATATATCTCGAATCATGTCGATGGCTGGTCTTCCTGTTTTTGCACAGTAGCATTACAGGAGGTGAGTTCGTAGGTTAGTTTCTAATCAAGTTGCTTGATAATACAGGTTCAGAATATGTTATGAGCGTATTCGCCATTCAGAGAGATGTGTACGAGATGTGTACGATGGGGTACTTCTTGTGCATCTCACACACAATCTCTAAATATAGAGTAGCGTGTTGTAGAGTTGGGGCGATCGCTCCAAGGGGCTACTTTTTGTGCATCTCACATAAAATCTCTAAATATATAGAGTAGCGTGTTGTCGAGTTGGGGCGATGTCTACGACGGGCTACGCCTACGTAGTTCAACTTGCTGTACAAAACCGAGGATTATTTAGCGCGATCGCACTATCTCGTAAATTAGTTTTATTAACGCGCAATCATCGGGATTTAGGCAAAGTACCCGGATTGTTAATTGAGGATTGGACGGTTTAATGCGATCGCCTAGTTTATTGTTGAGTGAGAGCGATCACAACAACAGTCTACTTCTTTTACTGCGATGTCTACGACGGGCTATTCGGTGTCGCACTATCTCGTAAATCAGTTTTATTAACACGCAATCATCGGGATTTGGGCAAATTACCCGGATTGTTAATTGAGGTAGTAACAGTTTAATGCGATCGCATCCCCTCATCACGCGATCGCAAGCTGGTTGTCGAAGAATGCGATCGCTCCAACAGTCTAATTTTTATGCATCTCACAGATAATCTTTATCATGCGATCGCTACAATAGGTTACTTCTTGTGCATCTCACACACAATTTCTAAATACCGGGACTTAAACATTTTTGAGTGAGAAACAAGCCTTAAACCCATGCAGGATAAGCTAAATACACCAAATGCTCAAAAATAGCTGAAACCCAAATTTATATCAATAAACTAAGAAAAGCGATGTCAAAGTCATTCTGTATATAGATTTGGGACTATTTTTTGGCATTAAACGTAAAGTCCGATTACAACTATATGGGAAGCACTTTGCTAAGTAATATCTTCAACCCTAATTAGTTTCAGAATGAACGCTCTTATTTTTATAGATACAAACATCTTTCTAGATTTCTACCGAGTTCGAGGTGGTGAGCAGAAACTTAATCTCCTCAAGCGAGTTGACGATCATCATGACAGAATTATTACTACTGCTCAGGTAGAGATGGAGTATAAGAAAAACCGTCAGATAGTTATTCTTGAGTCCTTAAATAAATTCAAAACTCCAGATTGGGGTGGTTTGACTCCTCCAGCATTCCTTTCAGATGCACAACCAGCAATTGCCATTACGAAAAGTAAATCAGAAATATCTTCTCAACAAAATAAACTTAAGAAGAGAATTGAGGCCATTCTTAAAAATCCCTCTACAAATGATCCTGTTTTCAAAATTTTACAAAGGTTGTTCAGAAGCAAGAGCGACTTTAATCTTTCAAGAGAAAAGAAAATTCGATTTAAGATTCGAGGTTTGGCATGGAAACGTTTTATTTTAGGTTATCCGCCACGTAAGGATAAAGATACATCTATAGGAGATGCTATCAATTGGGAATGGATTATCCACTGTGCCGAAAATACAGAAAAGGATATAATACTTGTGACTAGGGATACAGATTATGGTGTCAATTACAATAAAGAACTGATTTTAAATGACTGGCTCTCTCAGGAGTTTAAGCAGAGAGTTGGTCGAAAAAGGAAAATAATCATTACTGACCGTCTAACCCAGGCTTTTAAAACGATTTCAGTTACCGTTACTAAACAGGAAGAGATAGAGGAAGATTCACTTCTTGAGGAGAAGATACGTAACACTGAAGAGTTTTCTTTAGAAAATGAGTTTTGAGTTAAAGAACATACTATGAGAAGGTCTGAAATGTTTTCTTATTTCAAACCACTCTAACCAAATCTTTTGGTTAGAGTGGTTTCCTAGTTTTCTTGTGACCAACACATTCTGTATGTAGATTTATTCCTACTTTTGCTGATCGCATCCCGTATCACACGATCGTCTACCTTGTTGCAAATAAAACTGCTCGCACCATTTAATCTAAAAAATCGTCATTAAAAATAGTCTTTCATTTTACAGTTTTTCTTTGAGCAAAATGCCAGCAAATCCTAAAAACCAGATTCCATAAGAGTTATACTGTCTGAAGCATCAAAATAGATTGTTACTATATAACCCTGCAACTCGCGTTTAGGCTAGAAATAAGCTCTTTTTTATCTCGTCGCGAAAAAACCTTGCATTATATGATGTTGAGGAGCGATCGCTAGGTTCGGAGTAATCCCAAGAGTGCATTTGACGGAAAGGTAGACCCATCTTTTGGAAGACGTACTTCTCTTTCACACCAGAAGCTACCAAATCAGGCTTCAGCGCTTTGATAAATTCCTCGAATTCGTAAGCGGTAACGTCGTCATAAACGATGGTGCCGTTTTCGATGTAGTGAGTGGTACGTTTGTAGTCGTCATTATGAGCGAACTCATAACCTGTACCAATCATCTTCATACCCAAGTCTTGGAAGGCTGGGACAACGTGGCGAGGACGTAGACCACCAACCATGATGGCTACAGTCTTACCATCCAAGCGGGGGCGGTACTTAGCGACTACCGCATCCATTGTGGGCTGATACTTGGCGATAACTTTCTCAGCGTTTGCTTGGATTGTTTCGTCAAATTTGGAAGCGATTTCCCGTAAAGATTCAGCAATCTTGGTGGGGCCGAAGAAGTTGTATTCCAACCAGGGTATACCATAAGCTTCTTCCATGTGACGGCTGATGTAGTTCATCGACCGGTAACAGTGGATGAGGTTCATCTTCACATTGGGGGTCATCAACATTTCGTTGATGGTGCCATCACCTGACCACTGAGCGACTACGCGCAAGCCGATTTCTTCTAACAGGATGCGGCTAGCCCAAGCATCTCCACCGATGTTGTAGTCACCTATGATGGCTACATCATAAGGAGTACCTTCAAACTTGAGTGTACCGTCTTTCTTAGCTTGGTCGGATCTGGTGAAAACCCAGTCACGAACCATGTCGTTAGCAATGTGGTGTCCCAAAGATTGGGAAACACCCCGGAAGCCTTCGCAACGCACAGGTACAACTGGCTTGCCAATTTCTTTCGATGTCTTCCGAGCAACTGCTTCGATGTCATCCCCAATTAGACCGATGGGACATTCTGATTGAATGGAAACACCACGGTTGAGTGGGAAAAGTACATCTAGTTCTTGGATGAGCTTGACAAGTTTCTTGTCACCACCGAACACGATATCTCTTTCTTGGAAGTCAGAGGTGAAGTGCATGGTACCAAAGGTATCAATACCTGTGGTGCCGATGTAGTAGTTACGACGACCAGACCAAGACCAGTAACCGCAACCTACAGGCCCGTGGCTGATGTGGATCATGTCCTTAATAGGACCCCAAACCACACCTTTAGAACCGGCATAAGCACAACCACGAGCGGTCATTACCCCAGGAAGGGATTTGATGTTAGACTTAACGCCGCAATCGGACTTACCTTCTTCGTATACACTTAAGTGCTTTTCCCGTTTTTTCTTAGCTTTATCGGGGTAAGCGTCTAGAACTTCTTTAATTAGTTCTTTTCTTTCTTCGATGATGTTTTGATTTTCTGGAGGTGTCATATTTAGCCTCTGTGACTCGTAAGGATCGGGGCATAGGGGGACTAGGAGTCCCCTCTAAGATTAGGGGGGAGATTAGAGGGAAAGGTCAAAGGTCAAAGGTCAAATGTGAGATTCTTCCTTTTTCCTTTTTCCTTGTGCTAAAGCGTTATTTCTTAGCAGCGATTTATACTACAGGAGCTTCAGCAGCACTCTTACCAACCAACATTGCGGTATTTTCGTCGCTTTCGAGAATACCGAATTCAATCAACAATTCTTCTAGTTCTTCCATTTCGATGGGTGTAGGAATAGCTAGATTTTTGTTGTCGATGATTTTGGTAGCCAATGTCCGGTATTCGTTAGCTTGGTTGCTTTCTGGTGCGTACTCGTTAACAGTCATCCGGCGCAATTCTGCGTGTTGAACGATGTTGTCACGGGGTACGAAGTGAATCATTTGGGTGTTCAACCGTTTTGCCAAGGTTTCGATCAATTCGATTTCCCGGTCAGTGTTACGGCTGTTACAAATTAAACCACCCAAACGCACGCCACCAGTGTGAGCATACTTAAGAACACCACGAGCAATGTTGTTAGCAGCATACATCGCCATCATTTCACCTGATGTCACGATGTAGATTTCTTGTGCTTTACCTTCACGGATAGGCATTGCGAAACCACCGCACACAACGTCACCTAATACGTCGTAAGATACGAAGTCTAGGTCTTGGTAAGCACCGTTTTCTTCTAAAAAGTTGATGGCGGTGATGATACCACGACCGGCGCAACCTACACCGGGTTCTGGACCACCAGATTCTACGCAACGAACGTTACGGAAACCGGTTAGCATTACTTCTTCGAGTTCGATATCTTCTACTGCACCACGTTCTGCGGCGAGGTGAAGAACGGTTGTTTGAGCCTTGCTGTGCAGCATCAAACGGGTGGAGTCAGCTTTAGGGTCGCAACCGACGATGAGGATGCGTTGACCCATTTCTGCCATAGCTGCTAAGGTGTTTTGGGAGGTGGTAGATTTACCGATACCGCCCTTACCGTAGAAAGCTATCTGTCTAATGTTTTCGTCTGTCATGGTTCTTGTTTCCCTGCAATTGGTTGGTTGGTGGGTCTGTGCGTTTGTCAGTTGCGTTCACGCCAGTTGAGCGACAGTAGTGAGCGCGTGTAGAGCATCGTTGGTAGCGTTGGCATAAATGCCTGCTGGGGGCGATCGCTCCACAGCCAAAATTATTGACAGTAAGTACATCGATCTTCCTCGTTAAAATTTTTTTCTTTTTGTTTTTGTCCTTTGTCCTTTGTCATTTGTTTTGACAAAGAACAAAGAAAATTACGCGATTTACAAATACGTCATAATGTGTTTCAGCTTGCAAGATTCAATAGGACTTGATGTTGTTATTTGTCAACAATCAATGCATAAGTCCTATTACTTGTTCAAAATAGCGCCCTTCATATTTGTGACGCGATCTAGTGCAGCTTTAGTGTTTTCTGCTGACACTCCACGCACAGCCATTGCTTCACCGAGATGCTTGGCGATCGCATCGAAGTGTGGTTGCTGTAAATTCAATCCTGCGTGGGTTTTGTCCATTGGACGACCGCCGTACTGCTTTGGCCCTTCAAATATTTGACCTAAGAAAGCAACTAGATGATTACGTTGCTTCGCCATATCTGTACCAGCAAAAATGGGACTGAGGAGGCTGTCTGTAGCAATGCGTTTGTGGAGTTCATCTACTACTTGTTCAATAGCTGGTTGTCCACCAATATTGTCGTACAATGTGCTCATATCCTGTTCCTTTGAAGCGAGTTGGATGATGAAAGAAAGCAAGTAGGCACTGAATCTATGAAGCCTATATGCTGTTAGCCGTCATAGCTAATTTAGCTATCGGTTGTCGGTAGGATTGAAGCATTGATGTGGAGACAATTATATGGTTCAAATCCTACTTTCTATTCCTGGCTGAATGCATATTAGAGCGTATTTGTAGATTACGTTAAGTCCTACAGCAATTCCTAAACTGCTTCGACTACAAGGCTCTTGCTGACACGATCTTGTAATCTGGCTTCGATCGCAATTTTCAGAGTTGCTGTACTACTAGAACAGGAACCGCAAGCACCTTGCAGTACAACTTTAACGCGATCGCCTTCTACATCATATAGTTCTACATCTCCCCCGTCTGCAATGAGTACGGGTCTGACTTCTTCATCAAGAACCTTTTGAATTAGAGCAATCTTTTGCACGTTTGTTAGCGATCGCTCTTTAGACGTAACAATTTCTGTGGCAACTTGTACGCCGTAATTGTTGAGAGCAGGTGAGGCGTATTCCTGTTGAACTGATCTAATAATATCATCAATGTTCGCTAGACAGGAACCGCATCCGCCACCAGCTTTTACATAATTTGTTACTTGTTCAGCATCAGTGAGATGATTTTCTAGAATCACGCGGCGAATTTTAGATTCGCTGATGCCAAAGCAACTGCAAATTAACGCGCCTTCATCGTCATCATCGTGGGTAGCTAGAGGTATGCCACGATAATTGTAGATAGCGGCTTCTAGCGCTTCTTGTCCCATCACAGAGCAATGCATCTTTGCTTCTGGCAAACCACCAAGGTAATCTGCAATGTCTTTGTTGGACACTTTCAAAGCTTCATCTAAGGTTAAGCCTTTGACCATTTCGGTTAATGCACTAGAAGATGCGATCGCACTAGTACAACCAAAGGTTTGAAAGCGAGCATCTAGAATTTTATCAGATTCTACTTCCACTTTCAGGTGCAATCTCAGAGCATCACCGCAAGCAATGCTACCGATTTCACCCGTTGCAACCTTAACTCCAGCTTCGCCCGTTTCTTCAATTTCTCCCTGATTTTTGGGATCGTAAAACAGTTCTAATACTTTATCAGTGTAGTCCCACATATTATTAAGTTCTGAGTGGTGAATGCTTAATGCTGTTAGCGGATAGCTAAGGTTTAGCCCGTGGGGAGTGGAGAATAGTTAATTCCCTATTCCCTATTCCCTAATTAACGATGCGCTAGTGCTTGTTCTTGTCCTTGCAACCAACCTGCATCATCATTTTTGAAGGGTGAGAGGGCGCGTAGACGTTCTACAATACTGGGCATTACCTCTATTACTTGATCGATTTCGGCTTCGGTGGTGTAGCGACAAAGACTGAAGCGAATTGAACCGTGCAAAGTTGTATAGGGTAAGCCCATTGCCCGCAGGACGTGGGAGGGTTCGAGAGAACCGGAGGTACAAGCAGAACCGGATGATGCACAGATACCGTATTTGTTCAATAACAGTAGAATTGCTTCACCTTCGATGTACTTGAAACCGATATTGGTTGTGTTTGGCAATCTCTGCGTAACGTCGCCATTAACTACACAATCGGGAATTTTAGCGAGTAAAGTTTGTTCGAGGCGATCGCGCAGCTTTCTTTCTCTTGTAGTGGCTTCTTCCAAGTGTAACAGTTCTAGTTCCGCAGCTTTGCCCAAGGCGATAATTGCTGGAACATTCTCTGTTCCAGCCCTACGTCCGCGTTCTTGGTGTCCCCCAATCATGAAGGGACGGAACCGAACCCCGCGCCGAATATATAAAGCACCAATTCCTTTTGGCCCGTGTAGCTTGTGACCAGACAGGGTTAACATATCCACGGTGCTAGTTTTCATATTCAACGGGATTTTTCCCACTGCTTGCACCGCATCTACATGGAAGATAGCGCCATACTCTTTGACACGCAACCCAATTTGCTCAATTGGGAAAATCGTTCCGGTTTCATTATTAGCATACATAATTGTCACCAAGGCGGTGTTACCCGTCAAGGAAGCTTCTAGTTCATCTAGATCCAACTGCCCTTGATGATTTACTGATAAATAGGTAACACTATAACCTTGGGTTTCTAATTGTTTGCAGACATTGAGTACTGCTGGATGTTCAACTTGAGTAGTGACGATGTGTCGCTTTTCAGGTTGCGCTAACAGTGCGGCTCGAATCGCCGCGTTATCTCCCTCAGTACCGCAACTTGTGTAGACAATTTCTGACTCATCGGCTCCCAGGATGGCTGCAAGTTGTTCTCTTGCTGTTCTCACTGCTTTACCGACTTGCCCACCAAAGGTATGCATACTGGAGGGATTGCCGTAATAATCTGTGAGGTAAGGTAGCATTACCTCTATAACTTCTGGGTCTACCTTAGTGGTAGCATTATTATCAAGATAGATGCAGTTATTTTGCATTGTTGTCTTCAATTAAGAATTAGGAATTATTTAATTAAGCTTCAGAACCCACTGATTGGGATTGACGCTTTTGCAACTGCTCTGAGTATTTCTGAGAATAGGTTTGAAACCAACGTTCCCAGTAATCTTGTTTATTTGTTAATTTAGCGACTACGCGGTTGTAATTAGCAAACCAGCCTTCCCAGTAATCGCTAGGCTGCTTAACGCAACCATCGCACGTGGGACAACCAGCTTTACACTGAGGTACGGTATGAATGCTACCAACACAATTTGTACAAAGTTCAGGGTCAATCCAGTGCTGTCCGTCAACCACTTTAACTGCATTTGTGGGACATACCGTTAGACAGAGATTGCAGGAAATACACTGGCTAGTAAGAATTTTGTAAGCCATGATTTATTCTCCTTTTGGGAAATGGGGCATTAGAGTCAGGGGAGAGGTTACAGGTGACAGGTGATAGGTAATAATCTCTCCCCTGTCCCCTGTAACCTATTCCCTATTCGTTATTCCCTAATTCCTTAACGTATTGCTCGTAAAACTCTAAAGCAACCTTTTCAATCACGTCGTAAGCTTCAACAGTCTTGATTCCAGCTTCTTGCAATTTTTCTTGAGGACAGTTACCAATCTTGGAAACTAAAACTGCTTTGCAATCTGCGATCGCTTTCATAATATGCTCAAAAGAAGCTTCTTCGCCGTATCCACCTTGGCAGTATTGGTCAATTTTGCGATGACCGATAAAGCGAACTTCGTTTCCACCCACTTCGTAAATTTGGAATTCTTTCGCATGACCGAAGTGTTGGTTAACTAATCCGCCGCCTTTGGTTGCTACTGCAACTAAAACTTTCGGACTATTGGCAATTTTCTTGCCAGCTAGCGCCTTATCTTTGGCTACTTTAAGTTCTTCTTTAAACTTCTCAATTCCTTCGTGAACGGTAGCGCGTTGCTCCATGTCATATTCGGGAGCCATTTCCAAGAATTTCTCTTTGGAAAACTCTTGGCTGCGGTCTTCTCCCAACAATCCGACTGCATCGGCACGACACTGACGACAGTGGCGCATCATTTTCATGTTACCAGAGCAGTTGTCTTGAACTTCTTTGAGTTCTTTGGGTGTGGGGCCGCGTTGACCGATTAAACCAAAGTGTGTGCCATGTTCTGGTGCAGAAATCAATGGCATGATGTTGTGCAAGAATGCACCTTTCTCACGAATGACTCGATTCACTTCGACTAAGTGATGGTCATTAATTCCGGGAATCATCACGGAATTGACTTTGCACAAGATGTCAGCATCTTTCAGGGCTTGCAATCCTTCCATCTGTCTTTCGTGGAGGATTTTCGCACCTTCAAGACCTCTGTAACGCTTGCGTCTGTAGTGAACCCAAGGATAAATCTTAGCACCGATCTCTGGATCTACCATGTTAATGGTGATCGTTACGTGATCTATATTTAATTGTTTAATGCGATCGATGTAATCAGGCAGCATTAAACCATTGGTTGATAAGCACAGCTTGATGTCTGGTGCTTGTGCTGCAATCAACTCAAATGTGCGGAAGGTTTTTTCTGGGTTCGCCAATGGGTCGCCAGGGCCAGCAATTCCCACAACTGTCATTTGGGGAATCTTGCCACCAATGACCAAAGCTTTGTGTGCGGCTTCTTCTGGTGTTAGCAATTCGCTAACTACTCCAGGACGGCTTTCGTTAGCGCAATCATATTTGCGGTTGCAATAGTTGCATTGAATGTTGCAAGCTGGTGCAACTGCAACGTGCATCCGAGCGTAGTGGTGATGAGCGTCTTCGCTGTAGCAGGGATGTTTAGCAATGCGTTCTTGGAGCTTTTCGTCCCTTTCCACGGTGGTGCTGGTGGTGCTATCGCAGCCGCAACCACCTGATTTTGCTTGGGTTGGCGATTCCGTAGCGTTGGAGTTGAGGAGTCGTGTAGACGGTGATGTCATTGAATTTCGCAAAAGGTCGGTGGACTTGGCTGCCACTGTGGGAGATGCTGTTGCTACTCTTTCATGCCCAGAATTGAAGTCGCGTCTTCCACACTGCCTGCAAACCCTTGGGTGAGGGCGACTTGTTTTCAAGTCAGGCAGGCGATAGATATCTGATGTTCGGCTGGTGTGTGTCAACGTTCGGTTCTTGGGTAGAATTTGTGCTTACAGCCGCGACTTCTCTTCACTTCAGGCATGGTGCTATGTCATCCCTCCACTCACCCTTCGCTTTGTTTTGTTTCAGAGCGTTAGGTGATTGGCGATATAAGATTTATAGCAGCCGTCTCCCAGCCAGATGTTGCGTCTCTCTAGGATAGAATTTATTGGATTTATTACTTTTGTACTCAAATACTAAAAACCCTAATTCTTCAAGCATTACAAGAATTAAAAAAGTTTTTTTTGGGTAGGGGTTCTAGTATTTTTTGGTTGGGGTTCTAGTGTTTATAGACAGGGGTTCAGGATTTCTTTGTACTCAGCCAAAACCCAATCCTAGCAATAACTTTAACTAAATTGAAACTAGGTTTGGGTTATTTAAATGTGTACTCAGATTGCCCTCAATTTCCGTCAAAAGCCATAAATGCCAAGGGTTTGAGGGTGAAAAACTGGAGTAGTCTACATCGTTCTACTCCAGAAACGTGCGAAATTCAATTCTGTATCTAACATATCATTTTTTTCAGGGTAAAAATGCAATTCATATTTATTTAATTTTTGCTTTGACCCTTCGACTTCTCTACGAGACGCTACGCGAACGCTCAGTGTTAACAATGATATTCAATTGTGGTTCTAAGTCTTATCTGATAAGCGATATGAGGCAATGAAAATAGATGTCTTGCTACACATAATTTTCAAAAAACTTAACTTTTAACTCCTTTTTTTTATTCCCACAATGAGGAGATGGGTAGAAAACTCTCAGATTTTGTGTTTAAGAGAAACAACAAACTATAATCTAACATGATTGAACGATCGCAATGAATTTTCTGAATTGCTCACTACAAACCTTAACGAAAAACCCCCTTCCCGTGTTGGGAAGGGGGAAAATTTCAAATCCGGCGAGTGGTGCTACTTAACCTCTATAAACGAGATTATGTTATCGAAGTCAGCCCCAACGGATTTATAATCACCAGGGCTAAACTCACGGCATCGACCACCAGTTTCATGTTGGCAGACACGTACAACGGTACCTGATGGTACACTTAACGAGCTAATAGCGTCATTTCCCACAACCTTTAAGTCACCTTGGTTGGCTTTGTATACTCCTGGAGTTGTAGGAAAAGACTGGGAAGAACCAGCAAAATTAGCATCTCTGTAGGCCTTAACCACCTTTGCTGACGGCGTGTAGGAGAGCTTGTAGATGGTGCCGCTATAATCATCCGAAATTAACAAATTACCTTGTTGATCGACTACCATATCTACGGGTCGCCCCCAGATTTCTTGTGTTCCTGGAACTAGCCAACCGTTGACTAAATCCATCTCCTGCTCTGGAGCCTTTGTGCTGTTGTTCCAGGGAAAGTAAGCTATTTTGTAGCCCGTTTTCTTCTGTCGATTCCATGAACCATGCAGCCCCGCCACTGCCCCATTTGAGTACAGGCTGGGAAAATTGGTATTTTGTAGGAATGTTAGTCCCAAGGGAGCGGAATGGGCTTGGATACCCTTGCTAATCCTGTCCATTGCATTGCAATTAACCTTGCCATTGGCATTGAACTCATAGTCGCGGTCAAAGGGCATATTGTTCACGCCATTTGAAGTGTCAGGATTGGGGTTGCAAAAAGGCCAACCGTAGTTACCACCATCTTGGACTCGCGTAAACTCCTCTGGTGGGTGGTCGTCCACGTAGGAAGGGATAATCTTACCGTAATTGCCACTGCCATCGTTGAAGGGATAGGCGATGTTATCTCGATTATTAACAACTACCCAAAGGTCATTTGTGTTAGGCAAGAATGCTAATCCTTCGGCATTACGTAAGCCTTGGGCAAACAGCCGCCGATTGCTTCCATCTGCGTTGTACTGGTAAACTGCACCACGCACTGGGTTACTGATAGTATCTTCCTTGCAGGCATTGCAGGTAGAGGCTATGGACACATACAGTTTGTGATTGGCATCAAGTGCGATGTTTTTCAGTTCGTGACCATAAGCGCCTTTAAGTTCTCCTGTGCTGCTATCTGGTAAGCCAGTTACAACAATTTGACGATTTTTTGCGGTTAAGTCTCCAGAGTTGTAGATAAAGCGGTTAATTTGATGAGTTTCAGAGATATAAACGTATGTGGTGTTGTTTATCTTATGAAACACAATGTCATGTGGCTTGCGTAGACCCGTTACAAAGTCAGAAATAATTGGGTCTTTGCTGCCATTTGCCCGGACAATTAATACTTTATTCGCACTGGGTTGTGATACTAGAAGATCCCCATTGGGAGCAACTGCCATAAAGCGAGCTTTGTTTATACGAGCATAAACAGCAATGGAGAAGTTGGGGGGTACTTTCAAGTAACGGTTAATATTGAAAGGTGCATAGTTCATGCTACTAGGCACTGTCAGCTTGGTTTCAACAGACGCAGCAGGCGGTTGGCCCAACGCTGTGGGGGAAAAAACCTCTAAGGTTATTAAACTAGCAACTGAAGGGATCAAACTAAGTAGTGACGCAGATAATATGCGTCTGAGCATTGGTATTTGGTTTAGGGAAAACATAACCATTCTTAACTTTTCTCTAGCCTGGTAGTGATGTATCTGACACGTAGCCCTCGGCTAGCCGATTTTTCCGAGAGCCAAAACAAAGATTACCCACGGTACTTGTTTTTGAAAATACTTCGTTAAATATCTTTATGTAGTACATTTACTATTATCTTTCCTAACTCATCAAAAAATGGGTGAACCAAAAGTTGCAAAGAAAGGCATAGCGATCGCTCTTTCCAACTAAAAAAGTCCTCAAAACCAACGGAATTATCACCATTGTACCTAGCCACAAGAGCTTGTACAGAGAGTCTTACAGCGTTATTTCCCTATCAATAAGCCAAATTGGTATTTGAAAAACCATAAGCATTCAAGACTTGGTTTTTCTCAAAGAAATGATTGAACCTGGTAAAAGCCGTTTGGTAATTGAGCGCACATATCCCTTGGTATAATTAGCGGCAGATACCTGTGATATTTCTGCAATAACCCTGAAATCTGGAAACATTACTCCAGCTAGTGGATATACTCGTAATCAAAATCTCAACAGAAGCGAGTATTATGCTGGACTGGTTAGCTATTTGGGGTGTAACTCAGGCCGCCGGGTTGATTTTTAAACCCATTCTGGAAGACTTAGCCAAGGATGCTGCTAAAGATTGGGCTAAAGATTTATTAAAAGGCATCCCTGGCAAGATTGTGCAGAAACTTAAGAAGGAAGACATAGAAATTGCTGCTGGTAAAGCCTTAAAGGAATTTTTGCAACTCATGCAGCAGCAGTTAAAGGTTCGTTGCAAACTTGCTGAAACTGAGATTAAAGAGTACACCACAGACATCCAGAAATTTATCAGCGATAAGTCAGTTGCAGAACTTCTTGGTAAGGCTTTTGATATTAATTGTGAATCTCTAGATGCTAAAACGCTAGAAGATAGTTGGAACAGGCTGCAATTAAAACCTCTGCCATCTAAGTTTAACTGGCAATCAATTACAGAACAGTATTTTACACAAGTCCAAGAACTTCTTTTAGATTCAAAAGAATTACACCATATCCTAGAATTACAAAAATTATCTGATATTGAAATAAATACCAAAGAAATTGCTGGCGTTATTGTAGATTTTAATTTAGTTAAATATCAAGAAGGAATCCGCGAACGTTATGGCAATCTCAAGTTAGATAGCTTAGATACTAGCGGCTATGCCTATAACGAACTGAAGTTATGGCGGATTTTTACTGCTCAAAATGTCCGGGAAACTCATCAAGTTTTACCACAAGTTCACGAACTGCCTAAAGAACATCTGAGACGACTGCGAGAAAGTGAGCAAGTAGAAGCTGTTGAATTAGAAGAATTAGAACGCCACAAACGGGTTTATTTTGAACAGCCGATCCGTTCAGTTTTAGATGTTGTCAATAAAAAACAAGATTATAAATATATTGTCATTTTGGGCGATCCTGGTTCCGGGAAGTCTACATTGTTGCAATTTCTGGCTTTGAATTGGGCTGAGTCACCACTGGATAATGTTATATCTTTACCAATTCCCTTGCTAATTGAATTACGCACTTATATGCGGCGACGAGAAGATAAAGAGTGCAATAATTTTCTAGAATTCTTTCATCAATGTAGTGGTGCTGTTCATCATCTCAATCAGCTTGAAGTAGATAAACAATTAAAAGCTGGTAATGCCTTAGTGATGTTTGATGGTTTGGATGAGGTATTTGAGCCTGGTAAGCGAGAGGATGTAATTACTGATATTCATCGCTTTACTAATGACTATCCTGATGTGCAGGTAATTGTCACTTCTCGGATTATTGGCTATAAACCGCAACGATTGCTTAATGCTGAGTTTCGCCACTTTATCTTACAAGATTTAGACTCAGAACAAATTCAGGATTTTATCAACCGTTGGCATGAGTTAACTTTTACCGATGCAGTAGATAAAGTGAGAAAACAGGAACGGCTACAAAGAGGAATTGAAGCTTCCAAATCTATTGCAGAATTAGCGGGAAATCCTCTGCTGTTGACGATGATGGCAATTCTGAATCGGAATCAAGAGCTACCAAGAGATAGAGCTACACTTTACGATCAAGCATCACGGGTATTGCTACATCAATGGGATGTGGAACGCGTTTTGATTGAAGATAAGAGGTTAGATCCCAAAACGATTGATTATAAGGATAAGCAAGCGATGCTGCGTCAGGTTGCTTATCTTATGCAAACTGGTGATAAAGGTTTGGCTGGGAATTTGATTAATGAAAATGATTTAGTCAAAGTTCTGACTGATTATCTCAAAACCATAGAATTTGATAAACCCAGAGAAGTTGCGAAGGTGATGATTAATCAGCTGCGGACTCGTAACTTTATGTTATGTTTCCTGGGTGCGGATTATTATGCTTTTGTGCATCGGACATTTTTAGAATATTTCTGTGCTTGGGAGTTTGTCTGGCAGTTTAAAGAAACGCAAACGCTGACTATTGAGGAACTTAAGAATGAAGTTTTTGGCAAACACTGGCAAGATGAAAGTTGGCATGAAGTCTTGCTGCTAATTACGGGAATGATTGAGGCTAAATTTGTTGGTGAAATTCTTGATTATTTAATAGTGCAAGATGGCGAAGAGGAGAAGTTTGTTAATCTGTTTTTAGCGGCTAAGTGTCTTGTAGAGGTGAGAAACCGCGCGGCGATCGCGTCAATAGCTATTCAATTACTTAACCAGTTAAAGGACTTAACTAAATATGATCTCTGGTACTATTACGACCCCCGGCTGTATGGAGCAGAAACGGAGCTAGTTCAGGAAATTCGCACTCAAGCAGTCACAGCAATTGCAACGACCTGGCAAGAATCTCTCAATACCAAAACCTGGCTCAAAGAACGCGCTACCCAGGATGATGACAACGATGTGCGACGTGCAGCAGTCGAAGAATTAGCGAATCACTTCAAAGATGACCCCGACACCAAATCCTGGCTCAAAGAACGCGCTACCCAGGATGATGACAACGATGTGCGACGTGCAGCAGTCGAAGAATTAGCGAATCACTTCAAAGATGACCCCGACACCAAATCCATCCTCAAAGAACGCGCTACCCAAGATGATCACGAAAATGTGCGAAGTGCAGCAGTCGAAGGATTAGCAGAGAATTTCAAAGATGACCCCGACACCAAATCCATCCTCAAAGAACACGCTATCCAAGATGATCACGAAGATGTGCGATGTGCAGCAGTCGAAGGATTAGCGAAGAATTTCAAAGATGACCCCGACACCAAACCTATCCTCAAAGAACACGCTACCCAAGATGATCACGAAAATGTGCGAAGTGCAGCAGTCGAAGGATTAGCAGAGAATTTCAAAGATGACCCCGACACCAAATCCATCCTCAAAGAACGCGCTATCCAGGATGATGACTGGTATGTGCGAAGTGCAGCAATCCGAGAATTAGCGAAGAACTTCAAAGATGACCCCGACACCAAAGCTTGGCTCAAACAAATTGCTAACCACGATGATGACAGACTTGTGCGAGGTGCAGCAGTCGACGAATTAGCGAAGAACTTCAAAGATGACCCCGGCACCAAAGCTTGGCTTAAACAATGCGCTACCCAAGATGATGACTCGGTTGTGCGAAGTGCAGCAATCCGAGAATTAGTGAAGAACTTTAAAGACTCCGACACCAAAATCTGGCTCAAACAACTTGCTAACTACGATGATGACTCAGTTGTGCGAAGTGCAGCAATCCGAGAATTAGCGAAGAATTTTAAAGATGACCCCGACACCAAAACCTGGCTTAAACAATGCGCTACCCAAGATGATAACTACTTGGTGCGAAGTACAGCAGCCCACGAACTAGCGAAGAACTTCAAAGATGACCCCGAAACCAAATCCATCCTCAAAGAACTTGCTACCAAGGATGATGACAACGATGTGCGAGGTGCAGCAGTCCAGGAATTAGCGAAGAACTTCAAAGATGACGCTGATTTATTTGACATCTACTACCAGTGCGCTGTTAATGACCCCTTTAAGGGTAGCCATGAGTCCTATATATCCAACCCTCGGCGCATTGCACTAGAGATAATTATCAAGCAATATCCTCAGCATCCCCAGACTTTACCACTGTTGCGCGATCGCGCAGAGAATGACCCAGATGAGCAAGTGCGGGAATTTGCTCAGAAGAAGTTGGCACAATTAAGCAATAATTGACGAGAATATTCTTGTAGAGATGGCGATTTATCGCATCTAACGTGCCAGTTTTTCAGACGCGATAAATCGCGTCTCTACATGAGGGCTTTCTGGTTATCCCATCTAAATCAGTAAAATTAAATAAAAATAGGTAATCTCATGACTACATCTATAAATACAGCCAAAGTCTACGACGAAATTATAGAGTTTATTGCTGCTGGAACCACTCCTCAAAGTGTTATCGATTTCAAACTCTCGGATGCAGCCAAAGACCGTTTAGAGGATTTGGTTTACCGCGCAAAAACTGAAGGTCTTACAGGAAGTGACCAGCGAGAGTTAGATCATTTCCTCACGCTAGAGCATATTATGAGGTTGGCAAAAGCAAAAGCTCATCAGTATATTAACCCTAAGTAAGTATTCAAAATGCCTCGTCTATATATTAATGCAGAACTGCGGCGTTTAGTTGCCGAGCGCGCCGCCCATCTATGCGAGTATTGTTTATATCCAGAATTAGACGGCTTAGGTTTTCAAGTTGACCATATAATCAGTGTGAAACACGGCGGCGCTACAACAGCAGATAATCTCTGCTATGCCTGTATTTTCTGTAACCTGCAAAAAGGGACGGATTTAGGCTCAATTAATTGGCAAACTGGCGAACTTGTGCGGTTTTTTAACCCACGCAGAGACTTTTGGGGCGATCATTTTCGACTAGATGAGGCTGTGATTCAGCATCAAACAGATATCGGTGAAGTTACCGCACGTATCCTAGATTTTAACAGCGATGAAAGGATTGTAGAACGACAAGCTTTGATTGCATCTGGTCAGTATCCCTCAGCATCAGCGCTAAAACAGATAAATAAATAGGTTATGATGTGCGATCGCATCCATCAATGGGAATTCTATACTTAGCAACTATTGCTACTTCACCATTAGAACTCCCAAGGTAAATATATAATGGCTTATCAGAATATTGCAGCCACCCTTTCGCCACAAGATATCCAAGAAATTAAAGCCGCGCTACAGACAGTCCAAAAAAAGATGCCCTTTCTGATTACTCTCAGCACTGAAGAACGGCGGAAGTTAGTAAAAATGGGCGATAAAAGCCTAGCTTTTGTGAATAATAGCATTACTGCTGCTCAGTCTAACCGCGAAATTCTTCCAGCCACTTTTGATGTTGAGGAACTGGTTCAAGATTATCAATTAGCGGCTGCGCTTACCGAACTTTTAACTTCAATGCAGCAACTCACCGAACAGGTAGATGATACCCTAATGGCTGTCGGTAGTGAAGCGATGACTAGCAGTTTGACTGTTTATGATTACGTGAAGACTGCATCAAAAAAGACTCCAGGCTTAAAAACTGTCGCTGAACAGTTGGGAGAACGTTTTAAAGCTATCAAAGGTAGACCAACTAAAGCCGCGTCCGGTTCTTGAGGCTTTGATACTCATTAATGAGTCTTTGAACCCCATTAATGAACCTTTGAACTCCATTAATGAGCCTCTGAACTCCATTAATGAGGCTTTGATACTCATTAATGAGTCTTTGAACCCCATTAATGAACCTTTGAACTCTATTAATGAGTCTCTGAACTCCATTAATGAGGCTTTGATACTCATTAATGAGTCTCTGAACTCCATTAATGAGGCTTTGAACTCCATTAACGAATTTTTAGATACCTCATTCCCAGTCTATGGCTGGGAATGACTATTGGTAGGCTCCGCCTTCCAAATTTGCAGCAGAGCCGCAATGAAGCAGATTTTCAGGTTCTACCTAAAAATAAGATTTAAATCTGGAAACGAGATTTATAAAATTTTGGCGATCGCTATTCTCGTACATCTATATAATAAGAAAACAGTCGCTACGAGCTATAACTATATTTTGAAACGTATATCTGCATACAGACAGCAAATCCTAAAAGAAAATAAAGAAACCTGTCTTTCGCTCAACTCAATAATAGGATACTAATAGTAGTAGCATATACAAAAAATCAATTTCTAGCTTCATGTAAATCATATTTGAGTGCATCTGAGTACAACTTAATATATTGCAAAATATCTTGACGAAATCTTAGCAAAGGCTTACGGGTAAAGTTTCTTGTAGCGTGAACAGAAATTCTTAACCCCTGCCCCAAAAATACTAGTACCCCCATCGTTAAATACTAGCGCCCCTAACCCCAGACGAATTTTAACTTTATGTTAAGTCGGGGTTTCGGCGTTTGAGTACAACCTTAATCAATCCAATAAATCCAATCAGCATTGGGTTTTCTATCGAGTTGGAAGTCACCTGATATAAGCATAAAAATAGCAGATGAATCTTTTACCAGATAGACATTACCGATGCAACAGTCTTTAGACAGTATTAGCGATCCCCCCAGTACCAAAACGCAGGATTCTGCACATAAATCCATGCTGAAAAATTTACTCTCTGGCGTTTTTTTTGAGCCATTATTGAGTGATTTTCGCATTATCTTTGAGCGCGATCCCGCAGCACGTAATTGGTTAGAGGTGGTGTTTTGCTATCCCGGATTGCACGCACTCTGTTTGCATCGTCTTGCTCACTGGTTACATGGTCGAGGAGTGGGTTTTATCCCTCGTTTCATTTCCCATTTGGGGAGATTTTTGACGGGAATTGAAATTCACCCAGGTGCAGAGATTGGCCAGGGCGTGTTTATCGACCACGGAATGGGTGTTGTCATTGGCGAAACTGCGATCGTGGGCGACTACACACTGATTTACCAGGGCGTTACCCTTGGCGGAACTGGTAAAGAAACTGGTAAGCGTCATCCCACAGTGGGCAAAAATGCAGTGATCGGGGCGGGTGCGAAAGTTTTAGGTAATCTGCAAATTGGCGATCGCGTCCGCATTGGTGCAGGTTCGATTGTCTTGCGGAATATACCCAACGATTGCACAGTTGTGGGAATTCCCGGTCGAATTATTTCCCGAAATGAAAACGCCAGCCTTTCTCCTTTAGAACATGGAAAGCTACCCGATATGGAAGCAACCGTGATTCGTTCTTTGCTCTCGCGCGTTGAGCAACTCGAAAAACAACTGCAAACTCTAGGCGTTAAGAGTCATTAGTCATTAGTCATTGGTCATTAGCAAAGGACAAAGGACAAAGGACAACTGACAAAGGACAAAGGACAAATGACAAATCACGTTTTGCAGATTCCTCTGAGCGATCGCTGGCGAATCTATCACCGATTGCAAGAGTTAAAAATAAATAGCTCTTGTCCCCCCGATGGTTCTTTACGAGTGCAAGTGAACAATTTGCTAGAAGTAATTCTAATTCGCAGTACAGTTATGCAATTTCTCGCTTCTCGCCAGGAATTATTAGAGTGGCTAGAGCGTTGCTGGTATTACAGCGATGAATCATGAATCTTCTAATTAATCTTGAATTCATGACGCAATCACTGAACTTTATCCTTTTTGTTCATGGATGCACAAAGCTCAAATAGCTTTAGAGTTTGAAGCTACTGTATGCTTGCAGAATTTATTGCAGACTGAGATGGATTAGATAAGGTTTAGATTTTTTTCCTTATGCTAAATCTGAAATTCTCCTGACATATAGCAACAATTAAAAATTCGGAATTCCCAAATAAAAATTGGAATTTCTGATTTTTAAGTTTTTCCCAAATTAAGAAATTGAAAGTTCAATCATTTATGGCGACTCGGAACAGAGATATAAAACTCCTCAATTATTTGCACAACGAACTTGAACTTTCAAATGCCGATATTGCTGTAGCTCTGCGACACCGTGAATTAGAAAATGGGCCACTACCGATGCTTCTCTGGCAGTATGGTTTAGTTGATTTGGAGCAGCTAGGAAAAATATTTGATTGGCTAGCCGAACACAGTTAGTGAATTTGTACCTTGTAGCTCCCAGTCCCATTACCTGCCTAAAGTACACACCAATGCTCTAGAAAATCTGAGGTTACTAAGATGATTACATCCTTAATTGCTGGATTCTGTGTTTTACTTTGTTCAGGATTTGCTAATAGTTATATTAGTTCATTGCTACTCGAACCAAACTCAACTGACATCGGTAAAAACGATTAGTAAATTATACATTGTTTTAGTTCCCTGTCATACAGATGTGATGCTGCTAATAAGTCAATAATTAAGGATCATGTATCCTACATTATGAATTGTGATATTTTTAGCATTTGCCATCGCTGGGGATTGTAGAGAGAAAGGATATTAAGAATACTTCCAAGAGAGGGATATTTGCAATGAATCAAATCATAATTAATGACACTACACTACGTGATGGCGAACAGGCAGCAGGTGTTGCTTTTACCCTACAAGAAAAAGTAGCGATCGCTAAGTTTCTCGATTCTATTGGTATTCCCGAATTAGAAGTCGGTATACCAGCAATGGGTGACGAAGAAACCCGTGCGATCGCCGCAATTTCTGACTTGGGTTTACAAGCAAAACTCCTGGGCTGGAACCGCGCTGTCATCTCAGATATTAAGGCTTCTATCGCTTGCGGTCTGAACCGGGTGCATATTGCCATTCCCGTCTCTGGTATCCAAATCGCCGCCAAATTCCACGGTCAATGGCGAGTAAGTTTGCAAAAACTCAAAGACTGTATTAGCTTCGCCGTCGATCAAGGTCTTTGGGTAGCAGTCGGCGGAGAAGATTCTTCCAGGGCTGACGAAAACTTCCTTTTAGATGTAGCGCTTTATGCTCAAGAATGGGGTGCATCCCGGTTCCGCTTCTGCGACACCGTAGGAGTTCTCGACCCTTTCACCACCTACACCAAGGTTAAACGGCTGGTTTCAGCTTTGATGATTCCTCTAGAAATCCACACCCACAACGATTTTGGTCTGGCAACAGCCAACGCCCTTGCGGGTATCAAAGCTGGAGCCTTATCAGTGAATACCACAGTTAACGGATTAGGCGAAAGAGCGGGAAACGCAGCTTTAGAAGAAGTTGTCATGGCAATCAAACGCATCTATGGCGTTGATTTGGGCATTGACACACCCGGTTTGCTGGAACTATCTCAACTAGTTGCAGCCGCATCAGGAGCTAGCGTACCACCTTGGAAAGCGATCGTTGGCGAAAATACCTTTGCTCACGAATCTGGCATCCATGCTCACGGGGTATTGCAAAATCCCATTACCTACGAACCATTTGCTCCCGAAGAGGTGGGTTGGGAACGGCGTCTAGTATTAGGTAAACATTCTGGACGGCATTTGGTTTCAAACTTGCTAGAACAACATGGAATTTTCTTGAACTCCCAAGAAACCCAATCTGTTTTAGATGCAGTGCGCCATCAATCGGTACAGAAAAAACGCAGCCTGACGACAGAAGAACTATTGAATTTGGTCAGAGAACAGAGGTACTCTCATGCAACGCGATGAATTAGAGCTAAACTTGCCACCTGCTTTTGAAATTGGTGAAAAAGTCAGAGTTCGGAAACTGCTCAAGAACGATGGTACTTTTCCTGGTAAAGAAGTTGGGCAAGTTTTAGTGAACAAAGGAGATATCGGCTACATAGCCAGTATAGGAACATATTTGCAGACTTCCTATATTTATGCTGTGCATTTTTTGGAAACAGGATTCGTCGTCGGCTGTAAGAAAAAAGAACTAGAATCTGTTGAGGAATCTCATGAAAGTAATGCTACGCATGAATGATGCCGGTACTTTAGTAGTCTACGTTGCTAAAAAAGACCTTGAAGAAGAAGTAGTCAAACAAACCGATGGGAATGATGGCAAGATTCTCACCTTAGCAAATGGTTGGGAATTAGAATTTCGTAATTTGCCAGACACAGCAAATTTACCTCAAACAGTAGAAGCTAAACGCCTCGCATAAAGAGGCAGGGGGCTGGGGATTGGGGACTGGGGAATAAATCTTTTCCCAATCCCCAATCCCCAATTCCTAATTCCCAATTCCCAATTCCCAATTCCCAATAACTTTTTATCAATCATGGGTGATAAGTATTTGACGTTATCAGAATTGAACCTTGAGGGACAGTTACTAGGTTTTGTTGGTGGTGAACCAGGAAAATATAAATACTTGCAATTGGCAGTTCCATCTGGAAATGTAGAAATTAAACTGCCTAAAGAATTGCGCCGTTCTCTAAGTTTATCTTTGGTTCCCGGCCAGCACATTCGCATTTGTGGTCATAGTAAGGTAGATTCGCGCACAAGTAAAATAAAAATTAAAGCCTATCGGGTGACACCAATTGATGGGTGTCCAAAGCAAGATTTACCACCTCAAATCAAAGCAAGGATTATGGTATGTCAAAAGGGCGGTTGCCTGAAACGTGGTGGTAAAGGGTTATTATCAGATTTAGAAAAAACTTTGTGCGATCGCGGTTTGTTAGACAAAGTTACCATTGAACATACCAGTTGCCAAAAATGCTGTAACAGCGCTCCCAACTGTGTTTTACACCTTGGTAAAAAGAAATACAAGAATATTCATCCTGATGCGATCGCATCTTTGCTAGAAAGTCACTTAACAGAGTAATAATCTTCTCTAGCTATTCTTAAAATAATACATAACTTTGTAGGGGTAAAAATTTTACCTCTATTTGTTGTAAGTATTGTTTCCATAAATCAAATCAGAGTCCTATATTTTAATTAATTGGCTAAAACATCATTCACTCATTAGTGATGATAATTATTCCAGTATCAAGATTTCAACTCAACAACAAGTCAGGACATACGGAGGATAGTAGATTTGATATTGTAGTTGAAATTTCAACTGGTTTACGCACAGATGTAATATTTATTGGATCAAAAATTGGCGCTAAGGATGGAAGTGATGCTTTAAAACAATATGCTGAAATTTTGAGTAATCTACCAAGATCTTGCAGAATAACTAGTGGTTCGTCTACTTGTGTTTGACAAATTTTATAAGCGTTACCGAGATTATTTGGAGAATAGCCTGATTAGTTTTTGTATTTGGTAACTATCTTAAAAAAAATGCCCTTGCTAGAAACTAAGGGCATTGAAGTTTACCTATTTAATGTTTAATGAGTAAATCTATATAGATTGGGATACTTTTCGCTTAATACTTATTCAAAAACTCATGATTCCAGCCATTATTTTTTCTGACAAAAAGTAGCCTTTTATTTTGTCTATAATCACTGAAAATAAATCAAGCCGTATTGCGAATAGTCCCCACACAATTTCTATGCTAATTTCTTGCGTCGCTTGCTACCAGCCAAAGCCAGACCGACGATTCCTAAACCAGCGAGACTAGCAGGCTCAGGAGTCGATTGGACAACACCAGATTTCTTGAATTCAAATGCAATAGTTTGTGTGCCATTAAATTTGCTGGCATCATAACCAGTGGTTAACAACTGCTGCGTTACATTACCCTGTGCTAGGAACGAGATTCCACTCAGATATTTTCCAGAGTCGATGACATTAAGATTAAATGTATTGTCCTTGCCATTATTAGTAAAATAACTACTGGTCAAATCACCATAACCGACAATACCACCACCTTGTTTTACCTGACTTTCGTAAGAATTCCCTCCTCCTGCTAAACCACCATATGTAGCAACAGTATAGCCCTCTTTGATATTAGTAACTGTCTTTGCCTGAACACCACTATAAACACCTAGTTGTTGTACTCCTGAAGCATTCGCTGAAGCGAAATGAATACCAAACAAATCCCCACTGCTCATAGCATTGTCAAAGGTCTTACCGGCCATATTGAAGAATAAATCACCATATCCAATCTGACCGCCGACAGCACCCTGTTCAGCCTCTCCTGTTAACTTCATATTGCCATTGATTGCCACAATGATGCTGGTAGCAGTTTCTTTGATAGCCATACCAGAGATATCGTAGGGATTTACTTTCCCTGGGGCAGCACCAACCCAGTAGTTCCCGTTCATCCCATCTTTGTTTGAATCAAATGCATACTGCCAGCTATTAGCATCGGTAGAGTTTTGACCCATGAGAAGACCAGTAGTGTCATTCATACACTCCAAAGATATGCTAAATGCTGTTCCCTTTAAGTCGGAGGCATACGCTCCTTGACCAGCCACAAAAAAGATTCCAAAAGTGGTAATGCCAACTTTGAGTAAATTGAATAAGCTTTGAGTTTTCATTATTTATAACTTGATTGATTTAGAGAATCACAATTTACTGGACTTCTTTATTTGTAATTTGAATTACAAGAACAGAGAAGCGTGATTCTTCTGAAAATATAATTTGGATAACTTAACGGTAATTTTATAAAACTTAAATAAAAAATGACATATTTAGTAAGAATTGCTTTTATCTAACGTAATTGTATTAAATGTGAAATAGTAACAAAGCTAGGTAGGCCTAGTAGCCTACGATTCCTGCACCCATTGAATTAGATAGCTTGAAAAAGCTTTTGGGTTTGTGTAAGCTTAATAAACCATATCCTGCCAGCATCTCCGTACAGGACACCTAAACCCGCGATCGCTAGAAGTGTTTTGTCTGCATCGATCTACTTTAGAAAGTAATATCCGATTCGGATGAACAATTGGGCATTGACATTGCACCTTGCTAGTTAAGGGAGTCAAAAGCCAGGTGTCGAAATCAATAAGCCTCCTGACGACTGACACCTTTATTCTGGTTCTTAGCTAAAGATGCAACCCTTCTAATCAAATCAATCCTTCTAACGCGTGTTGCAAATCATTAGTTACATCAGCAACAGCTTGTCTAGCACCCAAACGATTTTCCTTATACGCCGGGTAATGCTCAGAAATAGATATAGGTTCACCCACAGTAATTTTAACTTTTTGCTTACCCAATTGTGGACGCTGTACACCTTTATCGCCTTTTATTTTAGCAATCATTTGCCATAAAATTAAAGTTGTTTCAGCAAACCTTTCTACTGTGGGATTTTCCCTAATATAATTACCAGAAACTGCCACAAAACTTTCTACTAAACGCATGTGCCACATACGTGCATTCGCTTCTTCAGCAACGCGATCGCCTAAAGCTCTTTCAACCGCAGATACTCCTTTTACATCCTTAAATTCTTCTCTAAATATATAATTCCAACCCGCTTGTTCTACTCGCCGGCAACGGTCGCTCAAACTACCTTTTGACTGCAAATTAAAATACTGTTCTGAGATTAACAGCGCTGCATTTAATAAAGCTTGTAGACGAACAGCTAACGCTTCATTTCTATCTGGAATTTGCCCGTTGACAATCTTGGAATCTGGCAGTTTCTGATGATAAAACCGGGT
Source organism: Nostoc punctiforme PCC 73102 (assembly GCF_000020025.1). Taxonomy (GTDB): domain Bacteria; phylum Cyanobacteriota; class Cyanobacteriia; order Cyanobacteriales; family Nostocaceae; genus Nostoc; species Nostoc punctiforme. The sequence continues at coordinate 534,934 of NC_010628.1, forward strand.
GTAAAATTCCTCCATGAGCAAAAGTAAATGTTCTGCCAAAGCCAACAACCGGGGATAAAGCGACTCTATAGAAGCATTTTCTGCTGAATTCACAGGTAAACCACTAGCCGCTTCCAATTCACTTAAAAGATTTGCGATCGCATCCCAAGGAGCATCAACGTAACTATATTTAATCCCAACTGGTACAATTAGAACCTGTTCCGGGCGTTCAGCTTTGTGCAAGTCTTCAGCACACCAAAAGCCTAATTGGGCGATACCAGGTTCTAAGGGGCTGATATTCTCTGATAAACCATTGGTTGCACCCTCTGGCGCAGCCGCCATCGGGAATTTACCATTGGCGAACAAGTCACGCGCCGAACGTAACCCTGTCCAGTCAGCCTTACCTCGCTGAATCGGAGTCCCCCCTAAACGAGAAGCAATCCAGCCAACGTAGGAACCTGCCCAGAGAGGAATGCCGCGATCGTAGATAAAATGAGCGTGAATCGGAAGTTGTAGTGTTGTACCTTGCGATCGCGCTATCTTTGGTACAAGTTGAGATAACAAGTAAGCCAAACAAAACGGATCGTCTGTTTTCGGATGGCGAAATGCCAGCATAAAACGGATCTTACCCTCCTGAAACTGGCGATAGAGATCCACCAGCACCTCTACGTTGTCTGCTTCAATTTGGGTAATAGGTGTTTGCCAGTTTATCCAACTGGGTAGCAACAGATGGACAAATCGTAGAAATAAGGGGTTAAACGCCGGAGGAATAAATTCTAAGGGTGGCTGTGCTTGATAAATTACATCTGCCAAGGTAGTTTTCTCCTAAAGGGACTGGGGACTGGGGAGTAGGGACTGGGGATTGGGAACTAGTATTTTTTACTCAGCACTTTTTCAAGTAAATCTCCATATACTTCTTACATAAAGAAGGATGAAAATCTTTCTTGTTTAGCCCTTAGCCCCTAACCTGTAGATAAAAATGAAAAATAAATAACGCTGTGTACTTTGTACTTCATCCTTAATACCTCATACTTTAGTTGACATAGAAATTAGCGATCAAAGAAAGGCTATAAACGATGCGACTGTCACAAATGTTATTCGTTACACTCCGGGACGATCCAGCTGATGCTGAGATTCCCAGTCATAAATTATTACTCCGTGCAGGCTACATTCGTCGCATCGGTAGTGGTCTTTATGCTTATTTGCCGTTAATGTGGCGGGTATTGCAAAAAGTTTCCCAGATTGTGCGGGAAGAAATGAACGCTACAGGCGCACAAGAATGTCTCCTACCACAATTACAACCTGCTGATTTATGGAAGGAATCAGGACGCTGGGACACTTACACCAAAGCTGAGGGGATTATGTTTTCCCTAATTGACCGCCGTGAGCAACAATTAGGATTAGGCCCAACTCATGAAGAAGTAATCACAGCGATCGCTCGTGATATGATTCGCTCTTATCGCCAGTTACCCCTACACCTCTACCAAATTCAAACTAAATTCCGCGATGAAATTCGTCCCCGCTTTGGTTTGATGCGCGGACGCGAGTTCATCATGAAGGACGGCTACTCCTTCCATACCGATGAAGCCAGCCTCAAAGAAACTTACCAGGATATGTATAAAGCCTACAGCAATATTCTGCGACGTTCTGGTTTAGCTTTTCGGGCAGTGGAAGCCGATTCTGGTGCAATTGGTGGTTCTGGTTCCACAGAATTTATGATTTTGGCGGAAGCTGGTGAAGATGAAGTTCTCTACACTGAGGATGGTAAATACGCCGCTAACGTAGAAAAGGCTGTTTCTTTACCAATTGATGCCGAAACCTCACGGTTTACAACCTACGAGAAACGCGATACACCTGGAACAGAAACGATTGAAAAGGTGTGTCAACTCCTCAACTGTTCTCCTACTCAATTGGTGAAAAATGTCCTTTATCAGACAGTTTATGATAATGGCAAAACAGTGTTAGTTTTGGTAAGCATTCGAGGCGATCAGGAAGTTAATGAGGTCAAATTGCAAAATGAACTGACTAAATTAGCTTCTGAATATGGCGCTAAAACTATTATTAGTTTGAATGTACCAAATGTAGAAGCCCAGCAAGCATGGACAACTAAATCTCTGCCTTTAGGCTACATTGCGCCAGATATCGCAGATGAGTATATTGCTGCTAATAAACAGATCCATTCCAAGTTTTTGCGCTTGGTGGATCAAACAGCAGTTGATTTAAAAAACTTTGTTACAGGCGCAAATGAAGCTGGTTATCACGTAGTTAGTGCTAATTGGGATGAGCAATTTAAGTTACCAGAGCGAGTAGTAGATATTCGTAAGTCAAGACCAGGCGATCGTGCCATCCATAACCCAGAACAAACCTTACAAAGCGCCCGTGGAATCGAAGCCGGTCATATTTTCCAATTAGGCACTAAATATTCCCAAGCAATGGGAGCAACTTATACCAATGAACAGGGTGAAGAAAAGCCACTATTGATGGGTTGTTTTGGTGTGGGCGTGTCACGATTAGCGCAAGCTGCCGTAGAGCAATCTTACGATAATGATGGGATTATTTGGCCAGTTGCGATCGCACCCTACCACGCGATTGTGACGATTCCTAACATTAAGGATGCTCAACAAGTCGAAGTCGCCCAAAAACTCTACACAGAACTCAATCAAGCAGGAATTGAAACCCTACTAGATGACCGCGATGAACGGGCGGGAGTGAAATTTAAAGATGCTGACTTGATTGGGATACCTTATAGAATTGTAACCGGACGAGCGATCGCTAATGGCAAAGTCGAAGTTGTAGAAAGAGCCACCCGTAAATCTCAAGAAATAGTCATTGATGAAGTTACCACTACACTCCAACAATGGATTACCGCCGCAATTGATGTAAAAAATTAAACACTAAAACTTCCGCAGAGGAATAAATACTTTACTTTGTGTTCCTCTGCGTTTTCCAGCCTGCGGCAAGCCGCAAAAACATCTACTACTGAATTGTAAATTTAATCATCTCCAAAAAGAATGAAATTTACATAATTTGGTAGGTGACGGATTAGAAATATAAATTCTAAAATTGATAAAGGGACTTGCGGAATTAAAAATAATCGCCTTTTGAGGCATAAAGTCTCCTCCAGGTTTCGGGAAACTCTCTACTTGTAAGTATCGTCTTTAACCAGGCTGCTCCTCACATAACGACCATATCAGCCCTCAGTCAGGAAGGTTTCGAACATGAAAGACCAACAAGGATCTAATCGCATTTCTTCAGGCACAATTGCAGCCGTTTCAGCAGTGGTTGTAGCGGTGGGTGGCGGTGTGGCTTGGTTTACTACACACTCCAGCAATCCTCCCACACCATCAAACCCCTCTGGACCCATCGCTCAACCAGCACAGCCATCAACTAGGCAGCCAGCTAATGAGCAAAGCCCTAATGTTTATTGGCTCAGACCAAAAGACAAAAGTGTTGCTTTGGTTCCCCAACCTGTTAAAGTCGCTTCTATACGAGCCAGCCAGCCTTTAGAAGCAGCTTTTCAAAGTTTGTTGGCAGGGCCGACAGAAGGAACAGATTCCACAACTATCCCCAAAGGAACTAAGCTGTTGGGACTGAAATCAGAAAATGACGAAGTTCACGTTAATTTATCTGAAGATTTTACCAGTGGTGGTGGTAGCACATCAATGATGGGTCGTGTCGGACAAGTTGTTTATACTGCGACAAGTTTAAATCCTAAAGCAAAGGTTTACATTGACGTGAACGGTAAACCATTGGATGTTTTAGGTGGTGAAGGCGTAGAGTTACAACAACCATTAACTCGTGAAAGCTTTGAGAAAAATTATCAGCTTTAGTTATTGGTCATTAGTCATTAGTCATTAGTCATTAGTAAAGGACAAAGGACAAATGACAACTGACCTAACGTTTGCTATTTAATACACGAAAATTACGGGCTTGCTCCTCTAACCTTGTGGCCAGGCGATCGCAAACCCGATTACACAAATCAAAAATCATTTCATCTTCCACCCGGTAATAGGCGCAAGTTCCTTCACTGCGGCGGCTAAGGATACCTGCTTGCCACATTACCTTCAGGTGTTTTGACACATTTGCCTGAGAAGTCTGTGTTGCCTCTACCAACTCTTGCACGCATTTTTCTTCATCCCGTAATAAGTGGAGCAGCCGCAAGCGCATCGGCTCACTTAACAGGCTGAAGTATTCAGCTACTTGTTGCACCACTTCTGGCGGTAAAGGCAACGTTTGTTTCATCAGGATTAACCCGCAAGGACTGAAGTTTTAACGATGACTCATTTTAGATGACTCATTTGATATATAGATTAATACTTAATCAGGGTTAATTCGCATCAAAGGTTGACCATATTCTACAGCGTCACCATTTTGGAGAAGAATTTCCATCACCTGTCCAGAGACTTCGGCTTCGATTTCATTCATCAGCTTCATGGCTTCAATGATACAGACTGTTTGACCCTTGCGGACGCGATCGCCAACTTCCACAAATGCCGCTTCTCCGGGCGCAGGAGCGCGATAAAACGTTCCCACCATTGGGGAAGGCACTTCTACTAATCTCTGATCGATGATTGAGGGAGGATTTACTGACAACTGCAATTGTGTGCTAGTACCAGTATTCTCAAACACGCGAGATGTGGACACCTCCGTTACCTGACTCGCGTTCACCTGGTTTCCCCCAGATGAACCCGATGTCAGGCCAGAACCTACCACACCGCCGAAGGTCGCTTGACCTACCGACAACATCTGATTGCTGACGCTCACAGCCTTACGGACTGTTAGTTCAAAATCATCGCTTTTGAGCGTGACTTCTGCAATATCTGTTTGTGCGATAGTTGCCAATAGTTGGCGGATTTCATTAAAGTCCAATGGCACAGTTTTTATTACCTCGACCTAACCGTAAATTAGCATCTTAAGTGTGGCAGGGATTAAATCCCTATGTAGGGATTTCAAGCGGGACTTGCGTCTCCGTAGAGATGAAAGTTATTCCCTGCTGATATATTTATCTTCCTGGGTATCAACTTTGATGCGTTCTCCTTGGGAAATAAACAAAGGAACCATCACAATTGCACCAGTTTCCAAAGTTGCGGGTTTTGAGCCACCTGTGGCAGTGTCACCTTTTAAACCTGGATCTGTTTGTACAATTTCCAGAACCACAGATTTAGGCAATTCTACTCCCAGCACCTGATCGCCCCACTTAATAACTTCAGCTTCCATACCTTCCTTCAGGTATTTGACGCGATCGCCAATTTGTGTGCGGGTCAATCTGCCTTCTTCATAGGTTTCCATATCCATAAAGACGAACTCATCGCCCTCTTTATAGGTATGTTGCATCGTGCTTTTTTCTAGAGTAGCTTGGGGCACAGTTTCCCCAGCTCGGAACGTTTTTTCCATCACGCTCCCACTCTGGACATTTTTTAACTTAGTTCGGACAAAGGCGGAACCTTTGCCTGGTTTGACGTGCAAGAATTCAAGCACTCGCCATACAGACCCATCTAATACAATCGAAACACCGGGTCGAAAGTCGTTACTGGAGATCATGAAACTTTCAAATTTTGGAAGACAATCGGCATTTATTGTACCCTTCTAGAGTCGTCATTGGGCATTTGTCATTAGTCATTTATCATTTGTCATTAGTCACTTGTACTGAGCGACTTGCCTTGAGCGAAGTCGAAAGGAGTCGAAGTATTTGTCATTTATCCTCCGCCCTTAACGTGGGAAGATTATTGATGGGTTACGTCCAGTCAACAATTTAATGCTGCATTTGAGTTATCCCATGCTTAACTTATTAAAATCCTGGCTGAAGAACAGCCTAATGGCAATACTGCTGGTAACAATATTTTTAGGCATAACTACAGCTGGGTGGACTCCCTCCAGTAGCGCCGCGCTGCCAGCCGGCAACGCAATTACCGACGGCAAGGCTTTGTTGCGGTATGCACTCCCGATAGATAACAAACCTGTACGGCAACTACAAGCCAGTTTAGAGGACATCTCTGCCCAACTGCGGGCTAATCGGCGATGGGGTGCTATTTCCAAGGACATCAGCAAAGCATCCCGAATTCTCGATAAACCCTCCCAAATCTTAACAAGCGTTCCCACAGAACGCCAACCCCAAGTAGAAGCTTGGATTACCGAGTTGAAATCTGGGGTGGGTAAATTAGAAGAATTGGCGAACAACAAAGATAAAGAACAAATTCTGCAAGAGAGAGGCAAACTTCTAAATCTTGTGACTCAGATAGAAGAGTCAATGGTAAAAGAATTCCCCTTTGAAGTGCCTGCCCAATACAGTAATCTGCCACAACTTAAAGGTCGCGCTACTGTAGAATTCAAAACCAACAAAGGCGATTTGACTGTCGTAGTGGATGGTTATAGTGCCCCTGTCACTGCTGGTAATTTTGTAGATTTAGTACAAAGGGGTTTTTACAATGGCTTAGAGTTTACCCGTTCTGAAGAATCTTACTTTCTGCAAACTGGAGATCCTGCAGGTAAAGATGTAGGTTTCATTGATCCCAAGACGGGCGAATATCGCGCTATTCCCTTAGAAGTTTTAGTTCAGGGTGATAAAACACCTACTTATGGTATTACGCTAGAAGAAGCTGGTCGTTACGTTGATATGCCAGTTCTGCCTTTCTCTGCTTTTGGTGCAGTAGTCATGGCTCGTCCCGAAAGTGAAGTAAATGGTGGTTCATCGCAATTTTTCTTCTTTCTCTTTGAACCGGAACTCACCCCCGCTGGACGCAACCTATTAGATGGTCGCTATGCCGTTTTTGGCTATCTCACCGAAGGCAAGGAAGTTTTGGATAAACTAAAGGCGGGTGACAAAATTGAATCGGCAAAAGTCGTTCAAGGAATAGAAAATCTGGTTGAGCCGCAAGCAGCATAAGAAGAGAGTAGGGGGAGAATAATTCCTGTACAGACGCGATTAATCGCGTCTCTTCTAACTCCCCTGATTTAGATTCCCGGCGGTGAATACTTGATCAACTGCGTTCACGAAGTGTGCCGAAGGTATCGCTAATTCTGAAAAAGTCCGTGATACAATTTCCTAAGTACCAGTAAAAACTGTTTCTTCGTAAAATCCATCTTCCAGTAGTAAAACTGAAACTTTTGCTTTCAATGGGTCTACAATCCAATATTCAGGAACCTCTAAGGCCGCATATTCAGATCGCTTATGGCGATAGTCCCGTTTCACCGACTCTGGACTGACCACCTCGACAATTAGTAACGGCGGTGACTGAAATACTGCTGAGGCATTCAACAATTCTCTAGCTTGCTCCACTGTTACTACACACAAATCAGTCAACCTAGATTTATTTCTACCCGTTCTCACCCCACTTTCTCGAAAACACAGCCAAGGCGAGCTACAACGTTTAATTTCTGCCTTGAAAGCAGTATCCAAAGAATCGACAATCAGAAAATGTTCAATAGTAGGTGGATTCATTAGCTCTAGCTTGCCAACCATCATCATAGGTTAAGTACTCTTCAAATGTGATGCTGGTTACTGGTGTTGTTACCATCCCAACTGACTCCTAGACGATACCCTTATATTAAACAGTAAAACAAATCATCAGTTTTCTTAGTAATTTTGCAACGCGGAAAACCGATTGTGAACAGTAATTTCTCTTCTCAACAAGTACAAGATATTGGTGAACAAGGTCTTTTAGAAAGATTACAGCGCTTCTGTCCGTCAGAAATTATTGGAGATGATGCAGCAGTACTTGTGACTGCACCAGAGCAATCTTTGGTAGTGACTACAGATGTGCTGATTGACGGCGTACATTTTAGCAACCTCACCACTTCCCCAGAAGATGCTGGTTGGCGAGCTGCTGCTGCCAATCTATCAGATTTAGCGGCAATGGGCGCTTCTCCATTGGGAATTACCGTCGGGTTAGGACTCCCTGGTGAAGTTAGGGTGAGTTGGGTTGAGCGACTGTACCAGGGAATAACAGAATGCCTGCAAAAATACAATACCTCAATTGTCGGAGGTGATGTGGTGCGATCGCCTGTGACGACTTTGGCAATTACCGCTTTTGGTCAAGTTTCCCCTTATCGAATTATCCGCCGTTCTGCTGCTGTTATCGGAGATGCGATCGTCGTTACAGGCGTTCATGGAGCTTCCCACGCTGGCTTAGAACTGCTCTTACATCCCCAATTAGGGCAAAGCCTCAAAGATGTAGAGCGCATGGCTCTAACGCGCGCACACCAGCGCCCACAGCCACGATTAGATGTCTTACCAATTCTGTGTAAAATTTTAGCATCCCCATCCCCCATACCCATTGCCGGTATGGATAGCAGCGATGGTTTGGCCGATGCAATTATCCAAATCTGCCGCGCCAGTGGCGTTGGCGCTGTCCTAGAACGCAGACAAATTTCCATGCCAGCAGCTTTTGACCATTGGCTAACAGAAGAGCAAGCGCTAGCTTATGCTCTATATGGTGGCGAAGACTTTGAATTAGTGCTTTGCTTGCCACAAAAGTCAGCATTAGCCTTAGTACAACATCTTGGTCAAGATGCTGCGATCGTAGGCAACATTACACCCGGATCAACAGTACTATTGCACGACGAACAAAAAAAATTCCCTGACCAAGTTCTGAGCCTTAGCCAGGGATTTCAGCATTTTAGTCAATAGTACTTTGTCATTTGTCCTTTGTCTTTTGTGAAAAACTAATGACCAATGACTAATGACCAATGACAAATTATTGCCACTTCTCAGCTACCAATTCTGCCAAATCCAAAACTCGTTGGCTGTAACCCCACTCGTTGTCATACCACGCCATAACTTTTACTAAGTCATTGCCCATAACCAAAGTCAAGCTGGAATCGACAATCGAAGAAGCATCACTACCTTGATAATCGGAAGATACCAATTCTAGTTCGCTATAGTCCAAAATGCCTTTAAGTGGGCCCTCAGCAGCATCTTTGAGAGCTTGGTTAACTTCTTCAGTAATAGTACGCTTCTCAACCTGAACTACGAAATCTACCATTGAGACGTTCGGGGTTGGTACACGCAAGGCAACGCCATTAAGCTTGCCTTTCAGGTCTGGGATAACCAGCGCCACTGCTTTCGCTGCACCAGTGGAGGTGGGTACAATGTTTATCGCTGCGGCCCTCGCCCGTCGCAAATCCCGGTGAGAAGCGTCTAGCAAACGCTGGTCGCCTGTATAGCTGTGGGTGGTGGTCATCGTACCTTTGATGATGCCGAACTTATCGTTCAATACCTTGGCAATTGGTGCCAAGCAGTTGGTAGTACAGCTAGCGTTACTGATAATGTTGTGTATGTTGTGGTCATAATCATGATGATTCACACCAACCACAAAAGTGCCATCCTCGTTTTTACCAGGAGCGGTAATCAGAACTTTCTTGGCTCCAGCATTCACATGCTTTAGCGCTCCTTCTTTGCTAGTAAATACGCCTGTTGCTTCGATAATTAGGTCAATTCCCCAATCTCTCCAGGGCAACTTTTCTGGGTTGCGATCGGATACGCACTTAATGGTCTTACCGTTAACGATGATAGAGTTATCATCGGCACTAATCTCAGCACCTTTGATCTTGCCTAGCATCGAGTCATACTTCAGCAGGTGAGCATTGGTTCTAGGATCTGATGTGTCATTAATAGCGACAAGATCGATTTGACTATTCTCTCTACCCACCCAGCAACGCGCAAAGTTACGTCCAATCCGCCCGAAACCGTTGATTGCAACTCTAATCACAGTGTCTTGCCCTCTGTATTTATGCTTATATGTTGATATCGTTGACCCCAATCATATCGCAAAGGGGGGGGGCACTTTTAACCATAAAGTGTTAGATCAATAAAAAAACACATAATTTATTCAGATTTGTTCGAGTAGAAACTGTTGTTAGTGATATATGATCTGACCGCTTCCGGTACTAAATAACGAATTGACTGGCGTTCGCGACACAATTTGCGAATTAGACTTGACGAAACTCCTACTAAAGGTATATTCAGGAGTTGCCAGTAAATGGTATATGACTGCTCCCTCATTTGTTGCTCCACTTGCTTGCAGATTAATTTGCTTTGAGTTATAGTCTCACCACCTAGCAGTCGGGGTGCGATTAACCAATCACACATTTGTGCTAGTTCGTGTCCACGGTACCAACGAGGTAAGGTTTGGAAAGTATCCAAGCCCACAATCCAGTACCAGTGAGTATTTGGGTAACAAGCAGATAAGTCAATCAGAGTGTTAATGGCGTATGAAGTCCCAGAGCGATTTGCCTCCACTAGTGAGACAGTAAACGCTGGGTTATCTTTTATGGCTAATTGCAGCATTTCCACGCGATGCTCAAACAAAGCTGCTTCTTTATGAGGAGGATTTAGGGATGGCACCCAAATTACCTTTTCAAGAGATACTTCTTGCATTGCTGTCTCGGCTATGAGCAGGTGTCCCCAGTGAATTGGATCAAATGTGCCACCAAAAATTGCTAGTTGCTGCATCCAGTTATGCCTGGGTTTTATGCAATTGAAAAATAGTTTCATTACCAATGTACTATTGTAGTCAATTCACGGCTAAACTTGATGCAATTTCAAATCAGTTTCACTAAACAATGTATTATGTAGCCAATTCCAGTAAGGTAGACAAAAATATGTATTTGACATTACAAGAATTTCTTTCCCGATGTAGCCAAAATTTTCAGAATAATCTTAACAACAGTTCAGAAATAGTAAAAACCTCCAACCAAGGTAAAATCATTCTGAACACGCAAAACCAGACTAGAAACAACATCTGGGCATTAAACATAAATACGATATAGGAGTAGTTACGGTAAAAATCAAATTCCTGTTATGATACGCGTGTCATTTGTGATTATGGTGTGGTGTGGTGTAAAAGGAGCAATAAATGACTAATTCTGTAGATTTTAGTGGTAGACCATTTCATTTTATTGGTATCGGTGGCATAGGTATGTCTGCTCTGGCATACGTTCTCGCCAAGCGTCAATTTCCAGTATCAGGTTCGGATCTTCGTCCAAACCACATTACGCACAAATTGGAATCTATCGGTGCCCATATTTTTGGTAGACAAGAGGCAAGTAATCTCGAATTCTTTCGTCCTCAAGTATTAAATTCACAAGAACAATTAGCTGCTGATACTAAGTCAAAACTACCTCAAGTCATTTGTTCAACAGCAATTAACACGAATAATTTAGAATATAAAGCAGCGTTGGAATTAGGTTGTCCAGTTTTACATCGTTCAGACGTACTAGCCGCCTTAATTGCCGATTACTACAGTATTGCAGTAGCAGGAACACACGGCAAAACTACAACCAGTAGTATGATTGGCTATATGCTTCTGGAAGCAGGTCTCGACCCAACGATTTTAGTAGGTGGCGAAGTCAATGCTTGGGAAGGTAATGCTCGATTAGGACAAAGCCAATATTTGGTAGCCGAAGCAGATGAATCTGATGGTTCCTTGGTAAAACACGCTCCAGAAATTGGCATCATCACCAACATTGAACTCGATCATCCTGACCATTACGATACATTAGAAGAAGTCATTGACATCTTCCAGACATTTGCTAAGGGTTGTAAAACTTTAATAGGTAGTATTGACTGTGCAACAGTGCGCGATCGCTTACAACCCACAATCAGCTACAGCTTACACTCAGATACCGACGCTGACTACACCGTTACTAATATTGATTATCGTGCTGATGGTACCACGGCTCTAGTTTGGGAAAGAGGCAAAGCCTTGGGCGTGTTGAAGTTGCGGCTGCTTAGTCGGCACAATCTCAGCAATGCTCTAGCAGCAGTAGCTGTTGGTCGCGCCTTGGGCTTAGAATTTGGAGCGATTGCCAAAGGTATTGCAACCTTTGAAGGAGCAAGGCGACGCTTTGAACTCCGGGGTGAGGTTGATGGTATTACCTTCATTGATGACTATGCTCATCATCCTAGCGAGATTCGCGTTACTCTCGCCGCCGCACGTTTACAGGCAAGGCCAGGACAAAGAGTGGTTGCTATCTTCCAACCCCATCGCTATAGCCGGACACTGACCTTTTTAGAAGAATTTGCCGAGTCCTTTACCCATGCTGATTTGGTTGTGCTGACTGATATTTACAGTGCAGGCGAACCCAATTTAGGTCAAATTACTGGTGAACAGCTAGCGGCAGAAATTGCTAAACAGCATTCGCAGGTAGTTTATCAACCAACTTTACCATCAGTGTGTGAGTACTTGCTACAAACACTACGCCCAGGAGACTTAGCGCTGTTTTTGGGGGCTGGGAACTTGAATCAGGTGATTCCTGAAGTAATTACCGCATTTTGCGAACCGGCTAAAGCCACATCTTAAGTGGAGACCCTGTAAAGACTTCATTTCTGAACAAAGTGCCCGTCTAGCAACGGTTCCATCTGTGAACTCTATTACCGTATCTTTGCGGTAAATTAATGTAAAAATTTTACCCATATAAAGTAAAAATGACCATTTCCCAGGCAGCTGGAAACGTCTGCACAGTTTCTGCTTTGAATACAAAGAAACATCAAACAACTAATTCGGTGGATAGTGAAGTAATTTACTTACCAAATACTGATTGTACGATCAAGTCCCAGGCTTGTTTGTCAGCGTTTACTTCCTATAGGGTTGGGGGAGCAGCTGATTTGTACGTTGCCCCCCGAAACTTAGAAGCACTGCAAGCCAGTCTGAAATACGCAAAAGAAGGCGATCTAAAGGTTACAACCCTGGGAGCAGGTTCTAACTTGCTAGTGAGCGATGGTGGTATATCAGGCTTAGTCATCGCGACTCGTCATCTCCGCTTCAGCCACTTTGACCCCCAAACCGGTCAATTAACCGTTGCTGCTGGAGAATCAATTCCCAGCTTGGCATGGGCGGCAGCAGAATTAGGGTGGCAAGGATTGGAGTGGGCTGTTGGTATACCTGGAACAGCCGGAGGTGCTGTGGTAATGAATGCAGGGGCACATAATAGCTGTATCGCAGATATGTTAGTGAGTGCCGAGGTTCTTTCACCCGATGGGACGCTGGAGACTCTTACCCCGGAACAGTTAGGTTATAGCTACCGGACTTCATTATTGCAAGGTGGCGATCGCATAGTCACCCAAGCCACCTTACAACTCGCGCCAGGTGCAGACCCAGCAAAAGTTGTAGCAATCACCAAAGAACACAAAAAGCATCGGTTAAGCACCCAACCATATAACTTCCCCAGTTGTGGGAGTGTGTTCCGCAATCCCAAACCTTACAGTGCTGGCTGGTTAATTGAACAAACTGGCCTCAAAGGCTACCAAATTGGTGGAGCGCAAGTAGCACTACTCCATGCTAATTTCATCGTTAACCGTGGTGGAGCCAAAGCTAGTGACATCTTCTGTCTCATTCGCCACATCCAACATCAGGTGCAAGAACGTTGGTCTATTAATTTAGAGCCAGAAGTCAAAATGCTCGGAGAGTTTCAAGGTGCTTGCTGAAACTTTCAATTCCGGGGATGGGGATTGGGAACTAGGCATATCAGTAAAGATGTGTCATAACCAATGCCCAGTGCCCAATTCCCAGATGCATTAATTATTGGTAAAAAAAGAGGCAAATTACTTACCGCATCTATAATTGAATTTGATTTGTTATTCAACGCACAAGCGTACAAATAATTATGACAGGAAAAGGACAGGGATTTGGTTTTGGTTTAGGAAAAATGAAGGAACTAGCCGATGCTTTTAAGAAAGCACAGCAAGTTCAAGAAGGTGCAAAGCGACTCCAAGAAGAATTGGAGCAAATGGAGATTCTAGGAGAATCTGGCGGTGGTCTGGTGAAGGTGATTGTCAGTGGGAACCAAGAACCCAAGCGGGTAGAAATTTCTCCAGATGCTCTTGCAGAAGGTGCAGAAGTACTTTCCGATCTCGTGACGGTGGCAATGAAAGAAGCCTATAACAAGTCCACAGCAACAATGCGGGAACGTATGGAAGAATTAACCAGTGGGTTGGAGTTACCTGGATTTTAGTCATTGGTCATTAGTCATTGGTGAGCCAGTACGGTCTTCTCCGAAAGGGAGAGGCTAGCGCCTTCGCGGAGCGTCTCGTAGAGAAGGGGGTTTCCCCCATGAGCAACTGGTGTTAGCGTTCGCGTAGCGTCTCGTAGAGAAGCGGTAGCAACGTAGGAGCGTCACCCGAATGGTCATTTGTCAAAAGACAAAGGACAAATGACTATTGACAAAGGACAAAAAACATCTATGCCTTACAAGTTGCTATTTGTCTGCTTAGGTAACATCTGCCGATCGCCATCGGCAGAAAACATAATGAATCATCTAATTGAGCAGGCAGGCTTGAGCGATGCCATCATCTGTGATTCAGCTGGTACATCTAGTTATCACGTGGGTAGCCCACCTGACAGACGCATGAGTGCTGCGGCTGCTACAAAGTTGGGAATTAAACTACGTGGTCAAGCACGCCAGTTTCAAAAGTCAGACTTTCAAGACTTTGATTTAATTTTGGCGATGGATCAAGAAAATTATGAGAATATCCTCACTCTCGATCGCACTGAGCAATATCAGCATAAAGTGCGTTTGATGTGTGAGTTTTGCTCTCGACACACCTTAAAGGAAGTTCCAGATCCTTACTACGGTGGTCAAGACGGATTTAATCAGGTTATTGATTTACTAATTGATGCTTGTGAAGGTCTGCTCACAAAAGTTAAAAGTGAAGAGTTCTGAGTTTTAATTCCTAACTCCTCACTTTTTTATTCGACTAAACCATGCTTCATAGCAAAACGCACTAATTCTGCTCGGTTGCTGGTTGAAGTTTTTCTCAATAAACTGCTAACGTACTTTTCCACTGTGCGGGGACTCAGGTGTAGCTGATGACCCATATCGGCATTAGACAAACCATGAGTCAATAACTCTAAGACTTCTTGTTCTCTATGAGTTAGGGATGAGTGTAAGTGGGATGTCTGAATTTGAGTAGACAGAGAATTATGGGCATCCCCCGGTTTTGTTAAGCCGGAAATGCCCAAACTTTCTTTATGAGAAAAGCGATACTCCGATTGAATAATTTGCGATCGCTCCAAAAGATTGCGGATTGCTGCTGCTAACTCTTCCAATTCAAAAGGTTTGGGTAAGTATAAATCGCACCCTGACTGATAGCCCAGAATTCTTTCCTGGGTCTTAGTTCGGGCTGTTAATAAAATTACAGGTAATAACCGAAACATTGCTTGTTGACGCACCCTACGCACCAGTTCGTAGCCATTCATCTGTGGCATGATGATATCCGTGACAATCAAATCAGGATTATACTCATCCACCATAAACAAAGCCTCTTGACCGTCATTAGCCGTGATCACTGAGTAGCCAGACAGTTCAAGATAGTCGCTAACAGACAGACGAGTGCCCAAATCATCATCCACTACAAGGATCGTCAAGGGCATGGACAATACACCCCTAGCATTTTTTTTACTCAGAAATTTGCTTCTACGCGCTTCATAAGTGAACACTGGCAAGAATAGTGTTCTTATGTTTCATACTATGACAGGATTACCAGGTAATGACTGCCTTCAGGGTTGATTTATAAAGAAAATCTTAAATCTTTTATAAGGTTAACGAAGTGCAACTCACTTTTAACTCCCTCAGCTCAGGAAGCATAGAGAGCTTTTTAATTTGTAACAACTCATTAATAAGACAGAGCAGATTTCCATTATAGTATAAATTATTATTAATTTTATCAGTAATTTACCAAAATATAAGTTAAGTAGCCATGATTGAAATAAGTTTGTAGAGAAGGCTTCAGCCCTCTCTACGAGTAGCGTCTTGTAACAAGATACCCAACAAGCTATACTACAAACCTTTAATTATTTACGCCGATTTACTTACCAAGTCTTTGTGAAACTGCACAAAATCAAGCTTGGTGAAACTTGAGGTAAAATCCCCAAGTTCTGGATAAACCGCAGATGTAATCAATATCAGGTAACTTTTAAGTTACCTAAAAACTCTTAATTGTGAACTTATAAAAGCTAAATTAGTGATATAGAGTTCAATATTTATAGCGGTTATAATGAATACCCTATAATTCGCAAGGCAATCCAAATAATTTTTTAGGTACATTTAAAACGCACAAAATTATCAATGAGCGACAAGAACGAAGGTTACAAAGTTATTGCTGACAACCGTCAAGCCCGTTATTTGTATGAAATTCTGGAAACTTACGAAGCCGGAATTGAGTTGACAGGAACCGAGGTTAAGTCAATTCGTGCGGGTAAAGTAAATCTCCAAGATGGCTATGCTTTGCTTCGCAATGGCGAAGCATGGTTGATCAATATTCATATCTCGCCCTACAACGCCAGTGGACAATATTTTAATCATGAACCACGGCGGACACGAAAGCTGCTGTTACATCGTCAAGAACTTCGCAAGTTAATTGGCAAAGTAGAACAGCAGGGTCTAACTTTAATCCCTTTGAAAATGTATCTCAAACGGGGCTGGGTAAAAGTGAGTATAGCCCTTGGCAAAGGTAAAAAGCTCCATGATAAGCGAGAAGACCTGAAACGACGGCAAGATCAGCGTGACATTCAACGCGCAATGAAAAGTTATTAAGGGTCATTGTGGTTCACACTACCACACCAGAGTGAGAAACGATTGCTGTAAAAACCATGTTGTATGTCCACAGCGTGACTTATAAAAATCCCTAGTTTATAGCCACAGATTGATTTTATTAAGGTTGGGAATCGATACAGTGGTGAGTAACTTCGGATGGCATAAGGAATTGTCACAACTTATGAAAAGTAATTTCATTACAGCTGTTGGCGCAGGCATTCTCACCTTGAGTATGGGAATTTTACCCTTAACTCTATCCGCACAAGCTCAGACGACAACTGATCCCGGAGCCAATACTGCTCCCAGAACGACCACTTACGATCGCAACGATTTTGATTGGGGTTGGCTAGGATTACTTGGTTTATTCGGTCTAGCTGGTTTGGCAGGTAAAAAGCGTGATAACGAACCGACTGCTTATCGGGACCCTAATGCCCCAGGTGCCACTACTTACAGGGACTAGACAACTCAAGATTCATTCATTTGTCAGTTGTTCAGTAGAAAAACAACTGACAATTTGCTTGTTTTAGTTTACTGCTGGTTCTGGGTTAGATGGATTTGTCTGGTTTTGAGTTAAAGGTGTCCAGTAGCTGGCAATTAAAGCAACGATGAGCCACCAGAGGGTATTGACTTCAGGACGATACCAGACAGTATCTACAGTGCCGTGAGCGAGCATACCCAACAAAATAGCGATCGCTCCAATTAACCAAAATCCCTCTACACTTCTCAATCGTCGCAATCGTCGTACTTGCAAAAGCGCCGTATTAAATGTGACGATTATTAGCCAGAGAAAGCAAGCTAAACCAACAAACCCAGTTTCTACAGTCACTTCAAACAAAATCGAATAAGCACTTAAAGCAGTGTACCGAGGGTGTTGGTAGAGCGGATAAACTTTATTAAAAGAGTTGTGACCAGGGCCAATACCGAAAATTGGGCGATCGCGAATCATCTCAAAGACAGCATCCCACACATTTCGACGAAAATTATTACTACTATCTTGACGGTCAGCAAAAATGCTGAACACCCGCAGGCGAACTGGCTCTACAAATATCACTGCTAACAGTAATATCCCAATTAAACCTCCTAAGACAATGGGCAGCGACCAAGTACGCCAAAAAGGAGGCATTTCCACACTCTTCCAAAAAACTAGCAATGCCATCACCGCCAAAACTGCCACCACTAGTCCAATCCAACCGCCACGACTAAAAGTCAGGATCAGGCAGGCAGTATTGACAATCAACATTGTTAATGCTAAGGCTTTTTTGAGCCAACTTTGCCATGCAAAAATTGCCACCAAGCTAAAAATTACTGCTGGTAAGAGGTATCCAGCCAATAAGTTGGGATTTCCTAAATAACTGTAGACTCTTGTAGTCTTAGACAGAGGAGATTCCGGATCAACCCAAGTTGCCAGTGCTGTGGCTCCAAAAAACCATTGCCGCAATCCATAGACACTGACAATTAACGATACGTGCAGATAAAGGGTGAGAATCCAAGACCGGAGGCGAGGCGACCTTAATACCCTGGCACAAAGGGCAAATAGTAGCAAATACAAGGTCAAAGTTCCCAAGTCGTTAAGTGCCGCTTTTTTCACTGGTGATAATGCTGTTGCGATTACGGCAATTCCCCAGTAGAGCAATACCAGTAGATGAATGGGAGTGACTGACGAGACATTTGCTGGTGTGACTTCATCAGATAAAGTCAACAATAGCCAAAATCCCACACAAGCGACCAGCAATAAACCTACCAAAGTACTCGAAGCAAAAGGTGCAAGGGCATATATTGAGCTGAGTAATACAGCTGCTATCGCATCTCCCCACTGAATCAAGACGCTGGTTTGCCGCCAAGAGCTTAACAGTCCCACCAGAGAACGGTGTACGTAACTGGTAGCAAGATATTCTTTGAGCGGTAAAGATGATAAAGTAAATAGTTGCCAGACTAAATTCATAAAAAACATTGCGATCAATTAGCCTGCCGACGCAGAACTTGGATTTGATCATAATGCCTATGGCTATAAAAAGGTAATAACGTAGTTTGTAAATTAGTAATGACGCTCTTAATTCATGTACTTACTACATAGAAAAGTATGAATTTGCCTTTCTCTATTCCCTATCACCTGTAATCTGTTCTCTACAGGCTGCGATCAGACATCACTAATTGCTTGTGAGGGAGTTGCCAGTTGCAGTGGCAAAGAAAGCACATAACGATATCCTGATTCTGGTGAACCTTGAATCAAAATTTGTCCAGCGTGCAACTCTGCCAATTGACAACTTAGCAATAGACCCAAGCTTTCACGAGAAAGACTTCCATGTAATTTAGCTAAATTTAGACCGGAACTCGCAGCAAGAAAATTGGAGTGGGAATCACTCAGGCTTTTTGAATTGTCCACTGCTACTGATGAAGTATCTAGTTGCTGTTGTCCTTCTGTATGAGTATTGTAAGTTGCTACCTCACCTGTTAACTCTAGCAGCGACAAAGAATTGAGACGGAAGTAGGGGTCAACCTCAGTAATACCGTCCCCTAACCAGGGATGAGAAACCCAAATAGTAATGTTGAGCGTATCTTCTTTGTAAGAGACATGAATGCGAACAATGCTACCTGTAGCCGAAAGTTGAATCACACTGAAAACCAGGTGATATAACATTTGCCGCACCTTGTCTTTATCTAAAGGCCAAATGCGATTACGTCCCGGTTCTATAGAGAGGCGAATGTCTTGCTCGCGGCGATTAGCCACTTCTTCAAGGGTATTGATAGCTTGTTGGCATAGCATTTCAATATCCACAGGAGCTAAATTCAGTACAGTTGAGTTGTCATCCATAGCTCCTAGTTCGGTAATTTCGTTTACTAGGGAAAGTAAATACCGACCACTATGTTGGATAATTTCTAAATATTCTCTTTGCTTAGTCGTCAAAGGCCCATAAATTTCACGTCCTAAAACACTAGCCATACCAAGTACAGATGTTAAAGGCGTGCGTAACTCCTGAGTTAACTGACCCAAAAGTTCCAATTTCAGTTGCTTGGTAGAAACAGAGTCGTTATCTTGAGTGGGTGCGGTGATTTTAATTTCAGTGTTACGTTCGTCATTAAGTGAAAATATAGGAGCGGTCTTGAGAGTGGTTGATTCGAGTTTGCCTTGCAAAAGTCGGTTACGCTCAAATTCACTCATGCTCCAACGAGCTATGATTTGTAAAAACTCAATGTCTCGGGTTGTAAAATTGCGTGGCACTAAATCCATCACTGCCAACGCACCTAAACAATGTCCCTCAGCATCAATGAGTGGCGCTCCTAAGTAAGCACGAATACCATAATCCTGCACCAGCTTGCTGCTAACAAGTACTGGGTCTGTAAGTTTATGTGTATCATTAATTACAAATATTTGAAGACTCTCTACAACCTGAGTGCAGAACGATTCCCTGCGTGACAGTTGGCGGCTTTGTGCCAAATGATTCATTAGCCCTAGCCTAGATAAGCCCACTGCTGACTTAAACCAGTGACGTTCTTGATCCACAAATCCCAATATGGAAATTGGTGCTTCCAAAAAGTGTGCAGCAGTCTGTGTGGCTTCTTCAAAAACCGGAATTGTTTCTGGTTGCCGCAAACCTAAATCCGACAAAGCTTTTAGGCGTTGCTGTTCTCTTGATTCATGAGAATCCCAACCATCCTTTAGGGCAAATAATTTGTTTTCAGGCTCTATCATTGCCACTGCTACCTTAATAATTTCTCTATCGTGTAATTGATCCAAGTCCTATTTCTAGGTTATCAATTGCTATTTTTAAGCATTCCCTAATTTTGCCTCTGACAAACAAATTTAGGGCAAAATTTTTTCTCCCTTCCATTAACTCGGCGATGCGGTATGCACAAGTTACTAATTACTGGTGCTAGATATTCTTTATTTAGTACTGATGTAGTCTTTATTGCTTGGGATTTTACAGTCAGATTGCGTTAGATTTGGATTCAGCCAGGGTAAGCTAACCCTAAGGATACAATACAAAGGAGCTGTCATTATTTATGTACAGAAGGAAAAATTTTTACTAGCAAACTCTAAGTAAATTAACTTACGGAAATTATATTTGAGTAATTTTTATAGCAATTATTACTTATAACAGCTAGCACTTATGGCTGACAATCCTAGATAGTTTATATAAGTCTCGATCGAATAGATTGAACCTATTACAATTTCATACTGAAAATTGTGTGGGCTTTTTTATTTTTTCCATTTGAGGAAATATTTTTTGAGGACAACTACTAATGAATAAAATGGCTGTTAGAGTTCCTTTTGTAGACCTGAAGTTGCAACATGAACCAATTCAAATGCAATTGCAATATGCAATCCAATCTGTATTGGAACAGGGAGATTTTATTTTAGGGCAAGCACTCTCAGATTTTGAAGCAGCATTTGCGGCAGTATCGGAGGCAGCTTATGGTGTTGGTGTTGCATCAGGAACAGATGCGATCGCTCTCGGATTGCAAGCTTGTAATATTGGTGCTGGCGATGAGGTAATTTTACCAGCCAACACTTTCATTGCTACCTTGATTGGGGTTATCCGCGCTGGCGCGAAGCCAATTCTGGTAGATTGCGATCGCCAAACAGCTTTAATTGATTTAGAGGCCGCAGCAAAGGCAATTACGCCTCAAACTAAAGCAATTATTCCTGTACATCTCTATGGTCAAATGGTATCGCCACGTGAACTCATCAAATTTGCTGATACCTACAAACTACTAATTTTTGAAGATGCCGCCCAAGCACACCTTGCCCAAAGAGACGGATATCACGCTGGCTCAGTAGGCATAGCAGCAGCTTTTAGTTTCTATCCCAGCAAAAATTTGGGAGCATTTGGGGATGGGGGAATGCTGCTGACACGAAATTCAGATGTCGCCCAGAAGATGGGACGTTTGCGAAATTATGGTGCATCGCAAAAGTATTTTCATACTGAACCTGGTACAAATAGCCGCTTGGATACTTTACAAGCAGCTATTTTGCACCAAAAATTACCATATTTGCCACAGTGGAATCGCGATCGCTTGACTATTGCCCAGCAGTACGATCTTGAACTAGCACCCTTGGCAACTACTGGTATTATCCCTATAGAAAACCAAAGTGATACAGGACACGTTTATCATCTTTACGTCATTAAAGTTGATGATTCTTGCCCAATAGAACGCCAGCAACTCCAGGAAAAACTCACAGCGGTAGGAATTCAAACTGGCATTCACTATCCAATTCCTTGTCATCTCCAGCCAGCGTTCAGCAACTTAGGCTATCAGCCTGGAGATTTCCCTCAAGCAGAAAAACTGTCACAGCAAATATTATCATTACCGATGTATCCTGGTTTGAGCAGTAGCCAAGTTAAAGAAGTTGTAGCTGCGATCGCTCATGCAGTTTCAACAACTTCTAAGGTAGATGAAACCTCCAATGCTGACCTTGACAGCGTGGTAGCCTAAAGTTAATTCATACTTATAATATGTGCATCCAACAATTAGACATTTGTTCTTTGTCAGTTGTCCTTTGCAAATGACCAATGACCAATAAAAATCATGGCACTCCAGCAACAGATTAAAAAAAGAAACGCCTCAGACTTATTGAATCTAGCTATTATAGGCGTTTTGCTGCTGCTTTATGCGCCTATATTGCTACACTGGTTAGATGGTTGGCTGAACAAAAATATCAGTACAGAACACGAATATTTCAGCCACGGGATTATTGGTTTACCATTTGCGGCTTATTTGGCCTGGATGAACCGGAAAAAGTGGACACGTTTACCAGAGACCATACATCCTTTGAGCGCTGTTTTATTGTTACTAGGGGCAGTGTTTTATCTTAGTGGTGTTACAGAGTGGGTTAACCTTTCCTTGCCCGTTATCCTGGCAGGATTATGTTTGTGGTTTAAAGGAATAGCAGGTTTGCGATCGCAAGGATTCCCTCTGCTACTGGTATTTTTGGCCACCCCGACGGCAGCACCCTATCTCATTGCGCCCTATACCTTGCCTCTGCAAAGCTTCATCGCTGGTACGGCAGGTTTCATATTGAATCAATTTGGTATGGACGTAACAGTAAATGAAACCAATCTCTACGTGGGAGGACGCATTGTAGAAGTTGCGCCCTATTGTGCAGGGTTGAAAATGTTGTTCACGACTCTCTACGTTGGCTTGATGCTGCTTTATTGGACAGATGCTTTATCTTCACGGCGCACAACCATATCGTTTTTATCTCTTGCTGCGATCGTTAGTACTATTGCCAATATCATTCGTAACACTTTACTAACTTTCTTTCACGGTACAGGTCAAGAAGCGGCTTTTAAATGGCTACATGAAGGTTGGGGTGGTGACTTATACTCTGCTTGTATGCTGGTGTCATTAGTACCCCTACTGAATTGGATTAATAACTATTTTTCAACATCTCTAGAAACTGAGCAAGAAACAGAAAGTTAGAACTATTGGGCATTGAGCAGAAGAGGCAGAGGAGTAGGGGGGATTGGGCATTGGGCATAGAGAAGAGACAAGGAAGAGACTTATTCAATAATTTCCCCTTGTCCCCCTCGTCCCCTAATCCTTTCCTGCTCCCCTGCTTCTTATCTACTCATAAATATTACTGAACTCACGGTGTGATTTTATAAAGTAAAATTTTGCCTAAGTAACACAAATTTTACTGATGATTTCATTCTCCAAGTTTTTCAAAGAAAACCAGTTCAATCAGGTAGCAGCACTTTTGTTATTGCTACTACTGCTAGCAATAGGAGGGGTTCCTGGATATCTGACAGGACACTGGCAATGGAAACAGCCGCTACCTGTTACCAACCTCCACGAGTTAAAACAGATCCGTAACGCTGGGTTAGCCCTTCCTGGTTGGCAAACTATTGAACAAGCAGAACAGGAAATTGGCGAACATAAATGGTCTTTGCAGGTACTTAAAAAAGAAGGTTCCCAATCCCAGGCAATCCTGCTTTTGCTGCCGCAAAATGGGCCTATGGATCAACCAGAGGTAGAGTGGACAGATGTTAACGGCTGGGGAAGATCGCGCTGGGGAAAGTGGGATATAGCGCAATCTCGTTCTGCCGTATTTACTGTGAAACCCTCTGGCAAGTTGGCTTCTAATGTTGAAAGTAAAGTAGAAGCTAGGTTCTTTCGTGCCGCCACACCACAGCAAACCTTCGCTGTCTTGCAATGGTACGCAATGCCAGACGGCGGAAATCCATCACCTTTTCACTGGTTCTTGGCAGATCAATTGGCCCAGTGGCGCAAGCAACGCATTCCCTGGGTAAGCGTGAGCATTCTGATCCCGATGGAACCTTTAGGGCAGGTAGAAACATCTTGGTCTTTAGCCAAGTCTATGGGGAAAACAGTGCAAAGTACATTGATGGCAGGCCCTTTGTAATGTCTCTGATGAATGCCTTTGTGCAGAGATTCATCAGAAGTAAGTAAGTTGGTAGAAATAAACCAAATTAGGTTACGAAACGTAAATAGTCTTAAAGTCCTTACTGATGAACAATGACAAAGGACAAATGACAGTCCTTGCTAGTTAGCTTTAATTGCGCCAACCAACTTATCTTTATAAATTGCATTCAGGCTAGAACTTAGACAAAAGATGTTAATAATATGAAGCTAGTATTTAAATTTAGTAAAGTTATTCTCTTTTTCCTAGTCAATACTTGCAGACTCCAGAGACATTGGGGACATTAATAGAGTAAAATAACGACTCGGCGCGAATAATTCTCATATCATTTTTTCTGCACCGATGTTCATAGATCCCACTTCTTATATGCGTGCATTCAGCGCCCTTTGTTTTATTAGTCTTCAAGTAGGAGTTTTTTTAACAACACCTATCCAACTTGTCCTTGCCCAGCCTTTTCCATCTCAAGGACAATCACCAAGGCAACCCCCCTCGCCTGTGCCAGGTACTGAGACTGAGGTTATACCTACAGGTACAAATGACGAAACTTCCAGCCAACTCAGCCGCTACCTCTTGGGTCCAGGAGATATAATTGGCGTTGTACTTCAGCGTCCTCCTGGCCCATACCGCTTAGGTATAGGAGATGGAATTAGCGTTTCGGTTCAGCGCTTTCCAGATTTGAGTTTTCAAGCTTTAATCAACCCAGAAGGTAACATTGTAGTGCCACTACTGGGAACAGTTTCTTTACAAGGTTTAACTTTAGAAGAAGCTCAAGAAAAAATTCGCTTGGGTTTAAATCGTTATGTTGTCGATCCAGTAATAGTTTTAGCTTTAGCAGCGCAGCGTCAAGACTTAAGTTTTCAAGCTGTAATTAGTCCCGAAGGCAACATCGTAGTACCACAAGTGGGAACAGTTTCTTTACAAGGTTTAACTTTAGAAGAAGCTCAAGAAAAAATTCGCTTGGGTTTAAGTCGCTTTTTCCCAGATCCAATCGTAGTAGTATCTTTGGCAGGGACGCGACCAGTTCAAGTTACCGTTAGCGGAGAAATATTCAGACCAGGAATTTATCCGATTAATTCAGCAACACCCCGCGTTGCTGATGCCTTGCTAATATCTGGGGGTTCAACGTTAAATGCAGACCTGCGACAAATACAAGTACGCCGCAAGTTAATTGATGGTTCTGTGATTTCACAAACTATTGACTTATATGCAGCACTGCAAAATGGCGGTTCAATCCCTAATTTACGCTTACAAGACGGAGATGCGATACTCGTCCCCCGTCGTGAAGTTGGTAATGATGACGGTTATGACCGCAATTTGGTAGCACGTTCATCTTTAGCCACACCACAGATTAGAGTCCGGGTTTTAAACTACGCTGCGGGAGGTCTCTCTATTCAAGCACTGCCTAACGGCAGTACATTTGTAGATGCTTTGGGAGGAGTAAATCTTGATACTGCTAATCTCCGAGATATCGCTCTGGTTCGCTTTGATCCTGAACAAGGTAAAGCTGTTACCCAGAAACTTGATGCTAAAAAAGCTCTAGGAGGCGATGCGTCTCAAAATGTGGCGCTTCAAGATAATGATGTTATTGTTGTTGGTCGTAACCTCATAGGTAGAATTACTAATTTCCTAACTACCATTACCCAACCTTTCTTCAATGTTCAATCCTTTCTCCGGTTTTTTGATAACTTCGGTGGCGGGTCAAATTAGTAACTCTAAAAGAAGGATACAATCTGGAAATAGTTGGGAGTGTAGGAAGCCACATCTTCAACTGGTCTTTGAATTCGTTAATGTAAAAATATTAAACATATCAACCAATATATAGTATGAAGTTGATAGCGTTCTTGTATCAAAACCACTATCTTTAGTTTGGTGCTTCCTAAATTTTGAATTTTGAATTTTTAATTGGAGCGAAGCGACCATGACCCCACCAATTGTTAAGCGCTATCTTATTGCTTTTGATAAGTACAAGTGGATTGGACTAGCTAGTTTTGGTCTAGTTATAGTAGGGTCGACTTTGGTAGCTATGCAACCAGAGCCACCTACTAGCTATATAGCATCTGGCGCACTTACCTATAGTGGTCCACCAGTTTCGTTCTCTGCAACTGGCACTGAAATCCAACAGCAAGGAAAAGAACTGAATCAGGAAGTTTTACTCTCCAACCAGATAATTGCAGGAGTGGCCGAAAAAGTCGGTGTCAAACCGACAAAGCTGGGTAACAGTGTCGTCCTTTCTGTTCCTAAAAAAAACCCCAGGACTGGAGAATTGGAAACTAGTCTTTTGGAATTGAAATATGTAGATACCGATCCCAAACGAGGTATAC
Source organism: Nostoc punctiforme PCC 73102 (assembly GCF_000020025.1). GTDB lineage: Bacteria > Cyanobacteriota > Cyanobacteriia > Cyanobacteriales > Nostocaceae > Nostoc > Nostoc punctiforme. Next base: position 561,148 of record NC_010628.1, read on the forward strand.
AGGTCTTGGCGGAATTGATGCAAGCAATGATCAAGTTGAGTAGTGATATTAATACTGGGCGATTACAAGCAATTATTGAAAAGATTAACGATCGCGTACCACAAGCTAAACGAGAGTTGCAAGTTGCTGAAAAGAAGTTAGAACAGTACGATCGCATCGAACGAACCGCAATATTAGCAGCCGAGAATGGCAGCTTGTTAAGCGCTGTTACTGCTAGCCAAAATCTCCAACGGCAGATGCAATTAACTATTTCTGGGGTTGATGGTCAAATTCGCAGTTTACAAAATAAGTTAGGCTTAACAGTCGGACAGGCTTATGTTTCTTCTGCTTTGAGTGCCGATCCAATTATTGGGAACTTACGAGCGCAAATTTATCAAAGTGAGTCGCAAATCGCCGTACTCAAAAAGGATTTGCGACCGGAACATCCAACGATGGTTCAGCTAATGCGTCAGAAGCAAGCTGCTGAAGAATTGCTGCAACAACGTGCATCTGAGGTCTTAGGTGGTGATGGGACGGCGGCTCCGCTTCAGGGTAGCGTTGCAGGTATTCGTACCCAAAGCAGCTTAGATCCAGCCCGCCAGCAATTGGCAAACCAAATGGTGGCTTTGCAAACCCAACGGGAGACGCTGCAACAACAATTAATTCAAGAGATCCAACAAGAAGCGCGACTACGGCAAGAGTATTCTCTGATACCCAATAAGCAATTAGAGCGATCGCGTTTAGAACAGGAGGTTGCCCTCAAAAAATCTATCTACGACCAAATGCAGGTGAAGCTAACCGATGCTAAAACCGCAGAGGCAGAAACTACTAGCAGCCTCAGCATTGCCAGACGACCCACAGCGGCTGCTGATATTAAACCCCCGAAGAGTGTACCTATTACTCTTGCTGTGGGCGGTTTCTTAGGTGTGGTGATTGGTGGTGGGGTGATATTTTTGTTGGGAGCGCTGGAAGGGACTTTCAAAACCAGAGAGGATATTCGCGAGAGCCTCAAGCAACGGGAAGTGGCAGTGTTGGGAGAATTGCCTTTAATGCCAGTGGATGATTTGGATAAAGAGGCAGTACCGGTGGTCATTTCTGCTGATTCTCCTTATTTAGAATTTTATGAGAAATTCCGCAGTAATCTGCGCCGGATAGGTGGTAAAAACTTAAAAGTGGTATTGATTACTAGCACCAGTAGCTTAGAAGGTAAAACGGCAAGTGCTTATAACTTGGGTATAGCTTCTGCCCGTGCTGGTAAAAGAACCTTGATTATTGAAACAGATTTGCGATCGCCTTCCCGTTCAACATCCCTGAAAGTAATTCCTGACCCCGATGCTACAATTGAACCCCTACGTTATTACGCTAACTTAAGTGAATGTATCCGTTTAGTTCCTGATGTAGAAAATTTATACATTCTTCCAAGCCCTGGCCCTGTGCGCCAATCTGCTGCTATTCTGGAATCTAGCGAAATGCGACGGCTGATTGAGGATGTCCGCCAACGTTTTGATTTAGTGATTTTAGACACTAGTCCACTCAGTATTTCCAACGATCCTCTGTTAATCCAACCTTACAGTGATGGGATCGTATTAGTGACACGGCCACACTACACACAAGAGAATATGTTAGGTGAAGCTGTTGATCAATTGGTAGAAGCTGAACTGGGATTGTTAGGAGCAATTATTAATGGTGCTGATATCATTGTTTCTGTACCTGAAGAAGTTGCACAATCATCAACATTTACATCTGAGGTAGAAAAATCAGAAGAAGTTTCAGCAAGTGCTAGCAAAAACTGATATCCCAATAGGGAAATTTCAATATTTCAATGTTGTATAGGCGCTTCACTTTCTTACTGGGTAAGTAAGCAAAGGTTAACGCAGAGGTTTGATAGCTAGCAATTTTTTCGCTATGAATTTAGACAGAAAATGCTGTATTTAGTCCTGCCTAAACAACCCAAACACGGGAGCGAGAATTACCCCAAAAACAAAACCCCCGATATGCGCCCAGTAAGCAACTCCACCTGTTTGTACAGTCATGTGAGCAGCTGTTTGTAAGGTAGCAAGACCAGATATAACATTCTGCACAAAGAAAAGTCCAATTATCACTAGTGCTGGAATTCTGATGGTGGTGATGAAAATCCCCAAAAAAACTAAAGTCATGACTTTAGCGTGGGGAAAGCGGATGATGTACGCACCCAAAACCCCAGAAATTGCACCACTTGCCCCCAAGGAAGGAATCTCAGAATTCATACCAATGAACCATTGACACAAGGCAGCTAAAGCACCACATGCCAAATAAAAAATCAGATATTTGGCATGACCTAATCGATCTTCAATATTGTTGCCAAAAACCCAGAGGAACAACATATTTGAGATTAAGTGCCACCAACCACCGTGTAAAAATTGCGACGTAAATAATGTTATCCACTCTCCATTCAAATTGGTGGTTAACTCTTGAGGTACTACCGCATATTGACTTAAAAACTGACTCAATTGTGCATTTGACAGGCTCACCTCGTGAAGAAAAACTACAATATTTATGCCAATTAACCCGTAGGTGAAATACGGGGTGATTCGCGTCGGATTTTCGTCGTAGAGGGGAAACACAGGTGTTTTTCCTAAATTATTGGCTAATTGCAATATAGCTTGTAAGGCAAGCAGTTGCGAAGCTTAGGTAATGTCACCTAATTAAATCAATCAGACTGATTGATAGTTCCAATAACAAAATCACTTATACCAAGATTCTTCCTGTGATTTATCGTTAAACAAACCTAACAGAGGGCCGAGAATTGCCCCAAAGATAAACCCACCGGCATGGGCCCAGTAAGCAATACCGCCGCTTTCCATACCGATGTTGGTACGTGTTTCGAGACTAGCAAGCCCGTAGAAAGCTTGTTCGAGAAACCAGAATCCCAAAAAGAAATATGCCGGGACACGGAAAGTTGGGAAGAAAATTCCTAAAGGCACTATGCCGAGAACTTCGGCGTTGGGAAAGCGGAGAATATATGCTCCTAGAATGCCTGCGATCGCACCACTCGCACCCAAAGATGGAATGCTAGAATCTTGAGCGAAGAACCACTGTGTTAATGCTGCCAAAACACCGCAAGATAAATAAAACAGTAAATATTTGGCATGACCTAATTTATCTTCAACGTTGTTACCAAAAATCCAGAGGAACAGCATATTACCTGCTAAGTGCAAGAAACCACCATGCAAGAATTGCGAGGTAATCAAAGTTGCCCATTCTGGTACTGGTTGATGTATGGAGATACCACCAAAGCTTAGGGTGAGTTCTCGTGGAACTACAGCCGCAAGGTGTAAAAATCCATTTAATGCTTGTGGGGGAAGACTTGCTTCATAAAGAAAAGCGAGGACGTTGGCAGCAATCAACCCATAAGTTACATAAGGCGTGATTTTTGTGGGATTATTATCGCTAATTGGAACCACGAGCGTTTTTTCCTGATTTTAAGACAGCAATTCTACAATACGGAATTTTGTAAGTAGTTTCTTCTACCTCGTGGATGGATCTGGCTTTGAGACTTAAAAACCGAAAGCCAAAAAACCACCATCGACAGTGATACATTGTCCAGTGATGAAAGATGCCGCAGGCATACAAAGAAATGCTACTAAACCCGCTACTTCTTCTGGTTGACCAACTCTTCCCATAGGTGTTTGGGACAGAACTAATTTGAGAAAATCTTGGTTATCGAGTACAGACTCGGTTAGAGGAGTGCGAATAGCCCAAGGTGCTACGGTATTTACCCTAATTTGATCGCAAGCCCATTCAACTGATAGCGATCGCGTCAATTGATTTATAGCCGCTTTAGTCATACCATAAGGAGCGCCTGTACGGTTTGAGACTAAACCCGCCACAGAACTTATATTCACAATGCTGCTATTTTCCCTATTTTGCAGTAGAGGGTAAAACAGACGGCACATCTCAAAAATTGATATCTGGTTCGTCTGGATGATGAACTGATATTCAGCAGCCGTGTAGTCTAGTACTTTTTTGCTGATATTGGTTCCCACATTATTAACCAGGATGTCTAATTTATCCCAGGTTTTGCCAACCTGCTCAAAAATGGCTTGTCGCCCCTCAGCAGTTGCAACATCTGCCGTAATTCCATAAGCAGGTAATCCTAATTCTCGCCAGATAATTAGTTGTTGGTCAACATCTTGAGAATTCCGTGCCACAATTATGACTTCTGCACCTAGAGATAAGAACTCATTGGCAACAGCTAGTCCAATGCCTTTGGTAGCACCTGTAATCAGTGCTTTCTTTCCTCTCAGTGTCCAGCGTAGACTTAGCCCACCGTAGGCATCACTCATTTGTAATTTTGCGGATTTTTTATTTTCAAGGTATCAATTTAAGAGTTTATCTTGTAAGTGCCCAATGCGATCGCTTTTTATAGTAATGTAAGCGATCGCAATCCCTAAACCATTTACTGCATCTGATTCCAATTAAATAGCCGATCGAACCCATGTTTTTTTCAAATTCTCAGGAAAATCAACTCCAGCGCTGGAACGAAACCATTCGCAATCAGCCAGAAAATCCTAACGCTTACATTCGTCGGGGTATGGTTAACTTTCAATTGGCGAAAATTGATGAATCTATTAAAGATTTTGATATAGCAGAGGAACTGGATAGCCGTATTAAACCCTACCTCTGGCAACGTGGGTTATCCTATTATTATGCAGAAAGATTTGCTGAGGGTACTGAACAATTTGAAATAGATTTGACTGTGAATGCTCAAGATGTAGAAGAAACAGTATGGCGATATCTCTGCATAGCTCGTTCGTTAGGTGTTGAAGAGGTACGTAAATCTTTACTAACTGTGAAAAATGACCCTCGACGCATTATGCAGCGCGTATATGATTTGTATGCGGGAGATTGTACACCAGATGATGTTTTAACTGTTGGTCAATCAGAAGGGATAAAGGGAAATTTTTACAGTCATCTTTACTTGGGATTATATTATGAAGTCGAGAATAATATTGGTTTAGCTCAGGAATATATAGTTAAAGCTGCTGATAATTACAAGATCGATGATTATATGTGGTATTTAGCACAGGTACATAAAATACTGCGAGGATGGATATAGTAAAGTGTTGATCTTAATTTTCAGTGGCTTCGCTTTCAAACTGCACTTGTCTGTACAAATCGATTATTGCTATTTCTACATCCACCGATTCTAGCCGCAATATTTCATCCAAATTATACTCCGACAGCACCCATTTACCCTGTTCGTTGCGCCGAAACACTTCTACACCCGGTTGAGCTATTTGTACTAAGACATATTCTTGCAAGGTTGGAGATTGGCGATATTTAGCAAACTTCTTCCCCCTATCGGCTGCTTCTGTTGAAGGTGATAGCACTTCGATAATTAAGCAGGGAAATTGTACTAATTGTGGATCGCGATCGCGTTCATCGCAAGTCACCACCACATCTGGATAAAAATACTTTTGCCCCGGTTCTAACTGCACTTTCACATCTACAATGTATACTTCACAGGTGCGTAGGCGTAGCCCGTCGTAGACATCGGCTAGGGCATCATCTAGAAGCTTAAAGAAATTTGCAGAAATCCGATTATGGTTGCGTGTAGCACCACTCATCATCACAACTTCGCCATCCCAATACTCGTAACGTTCCTCTTGGGTGGATTCCCAAACCAGATATTCCTCTGCACTCATCAAAATGCGATCGGGTAAAGCAACCATCGGCGCGATCTCTTAATGATTCAGTTTATTTAGGATAGCGTAGCCAGATAAAGGTATGAGTATCTAAAAGGCGATCCAAAGTAAACATAATGGATATTTATCTAGATGCATATTTTGGATCAAATCGGACAATCGACGATATTAACCTTTTGGTAAATACGGTATGGTTCCGGCAGCATCGGTGTCGTCGATTATATGGAACCTGCTGATACTACCAGCCTGGCGAGCTTGACGATATTTTGCATAGGCTGGATCGTTAACAAACGCTTGCACTGCTTCCGCAGAAGGAAATTCCAACAAAGCAAGCAATGTTGTTCCTAATTCCTCGCCTTCAATAGTCGTAATATTGCCACTGCGGGAAAGGTATTTCCCTCCATGATTATGTACGATATCGTGGACATTTGTTGCGTAGTCCGAAATCCAGGCATCATCGGTAACTTTAACGTCTGCAATTAAATATACAGCCATGATGGTTCTCCTTTAGTTAGTTAGATAACTATATTTGCTGAGTATTCAAGAAAAGAACTCTAGCAACAAAAGTATTTAGAGTATGCGAGCGCTTTTACTTCTCGATCATACTTGAGACTGGAATCAGCTATTTTAATTTAGGCTAATATTTGGTCAGCATGAGATTCACGTTAACGTCCTAGCATTTTAATCCCGCAGATGCTTTCTGGCGATGTCTACGACGGACTACGCCTACGCACACTGTGTCAGAATCGCTATTGTAGGCGATGATGCTGGTTAAAAGTAGTATATGCTTTTCAGATGTGTAGCAAATTAAGCGATCGCTTCCTAGATTTTTCGCAACAATTCCCGAATAGCGATCGCACAATCAGGAAAAGCTAAAGGTGAAATTGTCACATCCTCTGCAAGTATGCTCTCACTGTGATATCCGTCTGGACTTGGGAGACGATACATATACAACTTGCGTCCATTCACATCTAAAATCCAGTACTCAATAATACCTGACTTGGAGTATGCAATCGCTTTTACTTCTCGATCGTATTTGAGACTGGAATCAGCTATTTCAATCAGTAAAAATACTTCGGAAGCATTGGGATGGCGATCCTCATAATCTAATGGATTCAGGTTCACCACTGAAATATCTGGTTCTGGTTCTGAGTAATCATCAAGTTGGACTGGTGACTGGATTCTTAATAAAACTTTGTCCCCTAATCGTTGACGTAATAACCTTTCTGTGCGGGTAATTGCTGATTCGTGAGCAGTTCCTTTTGCTGACATTCTGATGATTTGTCCCGCGATTAATTCTAAGCGTTCTTCAGGATGAAAAATCCCCATTTCCGCCATTTTGTGATATTCTTGAACACTAATTAGGCGAATATTGGTGAGCATAAGATTCACGTTAACGTCCTAGCATTTTATCCCGCAGATGTTTAATGCGATCGCGCAATTTACCCGCCTCTTCAAATTCCAGTTTTTTCGCCGCCTCTTTCATCTGCGCTTCTAACAGAGTAATCAACCCTGGAATCTGTTCTAATGGCAGTTCATCTATATGTTCATCTACAACTTTCAAGTCAGTTGCATTTAACCGCCGAGATACATCTAAAAAAGCCAAAATCGCATTACTTGATTTTTTGACAATTGGTTGTGGTGTAATCCCATGCAGTCGATTATGTGCTGTTTGAATACCACGCCGTCTATCTGTTTCATCAATAGCTTTAATCATGCTACCTGTCATATTATCGGCATACAAAATCGCTTGTCCTTGGACGTGACGCGCGGCTCTACCAATAGTTTGAATTAAGGAACGTTCGGTTCGCAGGAAACCTTCTTTATCTGCATCCATAATTGCTACTAAGGAAACTTCGGGTAAATCCAAGCCTTCCCGCAGCAAGTTCACACCTACTAATACATCAAATTTCCCTTCGCGCAAGTTCTGCAAAATCTCAATGCGCTCAATAGAAGTAATCTCGGAATGTAAATACCGTACCCTTATACTGCGGTCTTGTAAATATTCGGTTAAATCTTCCGCCATCCGTTTGGTTAATGTGGTAATTAACACTCGTTCATGGCGGTCAGCTCTATCTTTAATTTCGCCTAACAAATCATCAATTTGTCCTTCTGTAGGACGCACAGAAATTTCTGGATCAACCACCCCAGTTGGCCGAATTACTTGCTCAATTACATGGTCTTCAGAAACTTCTATTTCCCAAGTTCCGGGAGTTGCGGAAACAAAAATACACTGATTAACCTTTTGCCAAAATTCTTCAGCTTTCAAAGGACGGTTATCAGCAGCGCTAGGAAGCCGAAATCCATGTTCAATTAAAACTTTTTTTCTCGCTTGATCGCCGTTATACATACCTCGAATTTGGGGTACGGTAACGTGAGATTCATCGATAATTAATAGCCAATCTTTAGGAAAATAATCAATTAAACATTCGGGTGGATCTCCAGCTTGCCTTCCTGCTAAATGACGAGAATAGTTTTCAACGCCGTTGCAGTAACCTACTTCGCGTAGCATTTCTAGGTCATAGCGTGTACGTTGATCTATGCGTTGCGCTTCTAATAGTTTCCCAGCTTGTTCTAAGTCTAGTTTTTGCTGTTTTAATTCTGCGGCGATGTCATGACAAGCTACTTCTAACCGTTCTTCTGGGGTGACAAAGTGACGTGCCGGGTAGATATTCACTGCTTCCAAGCTCTTGAGAATTTCACCTGTCACCGGGTCAATGTAGCGAATCGCGTCTATTTCATCGCCAAAAAATTCGACGCGAATAATTCGGTCTTCATAAGCTGGGCCAATTTCTAAGACATCACCACGGACACGAAATTTTCCCCGGCCCATTTCTATGTCGTTGCGGCTATATTGAACATTTGCCAAATCCCGTAAAATTTGGCGCTGATTTACTTCCATACCTATCTGGAGAGGGATGGCAGCTTTGAGATATTCTGCTGGCATTCCTAAACCGTAGATGCAGCTAATGGAAGCAACGACAATGACATCACGACGTTCAAACAGCGATCGCGTCGCTGAATGCCGCAACATATCTATTTCATCATTAATTGCTGCCGTTTTTTCAATATAAGTATCCGTAACGGGAATATACGCTTCTGGCTGATAGTAATCGTAGTAGCTGACAAAATACTCCACTGCGTTGTTGGGGAAGAAATCCCGCAACTCGTTACAAAGCTGTGCAGCCAAGGTTTTGTTATGCGCCAGAACTAAGGTAGGCTTACCAATTTTCTCAATAACTGCTGCTACCGAAAATGTCTTGCCAGTTCCAGTGGCTCCTAGTAAAGTTTGGTAACGATTGCCTGACTGGATACTAGCAGTAAGTTGTGCGATCGCTTGTGGTTGATCGCCTGTGGGACTAAAGGGAGCTTGAAGACAAAATTCTGTCATACAGTTTTGCTGAAAATACCCTATCTCATGGTGACGATTTCGCCCTGTATCCATTGTAGCTGGCTTATTATACTAAATAAATGGTAATAAGTTTTTACAAAACTTATTAATTAAAGTTTACTTATCTATCAGTTTTAAAGATTCTTATATCTATGTGAGGTTTTTTAAGGTTAAACTCTAAGATATATGGGAAAAAATTTCATCTTTCCTTAATTATTGTAAAATTCAATTAACAAACCAGAGGTCTTCGTTTATGGCTATTAGCAGCACTGGCAAAGCAATCAGTTCTCGGCAAAACAATGCCAAGTCTTCAGGGGAAACTACAGAGGAAGTTGAAAACCAACAAGACCAGAGCTTGAATGCTGATAAAATCGAGGAAAAACTGCCAGTGGGGGCTTCTGGAACACTTGCTATTTCTGGAATTCGTCCCATAGGCCCTAGTGACTTAGAAGTTGCTGAAAAACTTTCAATTGCTGGGGTGCGTCCCGTTAGCACCAGTACCTTGGAAGTAGTTGAAACCTATGACTCAATGGGTATTCGTCCAATTGGTGCTAATACATTCCAAGTTGTTGAAAGCATCAACCTCTCTGGGATTCGTCCAATTGCCTCAAGTGCATTAATAATTTCTGAAAGCTATTCCACATTTGGGAACCGTCCAATAGCATCAAATGAGATTGACAATTCTGAAAGCCTGATGGGTTTTCTAGATTAGACAACAAATATCCCCATAACTTTATTGACCCAGTTCTGTATAAGAACTGGGTTTTTTTAGCTACGAAATCAAAAGTAGATATTATAATATTTGCAATTTGTCTATGCCTTTTAGCATAGAGAACTAAGCTTTTCTTGCTTTATTTGGTATTCAACTAACAGCCATAACGCTTGCTACAACTAATTTCTTGCATTTTTAATTTTAAATTTTAAATTTTTAATTGTTTAATATACCTTGTGGTGGAAGGCTTTAGTAAAAACTTTAAGTTAGTCTGTAAAGGTAATAACAAAGCATTTCAAAGCTGACATTACAGGCTTGAAATAAATTTTTGATTAAATCAGGAGTTCAAAATGAGCATAGAAGATCGCGCAAAAGCAGCAGCTAAAAATGTTGAAGGTAAAGCCCAAGAAGCATTAGGAAATGTTACTGGCGACCCAGAAGATAAAGCCAAAGGTAAAGCAAAGCAAGCTGAAAGCGAAGTACGTCATGGAATTGAAGACGTAAAAGATAACGTCAAGAAAAACATTGGCTAATAATTCATAATAATTTTGCAAAAACTCTAGGGATATAAATGGGGTGGATTCCATTTTTGCAAAACAGTATGGATTGTTGGCTATTCAACGCTATAACCCTTTATTCTTTTCTTAGCAACCATTGAAAGATAAAGGACTAGCTTAATTAGCAAAAATCTTGTAGAGACGTAATTAGCCACGTCTCTACATTAAAAAAATCATAAACTTAAAGGAATAACCTCTATAATTTTAAACTTTATAAATTCAATCAATTAGTTTAATACAACCTATTTTATCTGTTGTTTAAAGTTTTTTCAGGAGGGAAAGGATGATTCTGTTTCAGCAAAGTCGCAAAATATTGGCGACTTTCTTCTTAATCGGAGTACTGTTGATAACTACCGCCTGTGGTGGTGCTACTGTATCACAAGTTGACCGCACAACAACTCCGTCAGCCATTGGCCGAGATGTAACTTATGCAGAGTTAGAGCGAGGCAATACCCCAGGCGGGCAAACCTTTGGTACCTGGGTTGTGCAAACATCTCAAGGATTGGTTCAGGATGCTTATGTTCGTGATAACAACAAACTTGGTGTTGTTGTTTCTTCTAAAGTTCGTCCTAACGAAGTGCGACCATTAGCAAAATCCTTAGTTCAAGGTTTTCATAAGAATTTCCCCAATCAAGACTTAAAGGTTTTGGTTTATGCACCTGATAAAAAACTGATTTTGACTACTGAATATGACACTCAGACTAATCAAGTTAAGTATAGCTAATTGCTGTGTTTGCAATGAAAACTTGAAGAAAGTTTGAGTAATTGGGATTATGGCTTGGAAATACAGCCATTAAAAGAATTTGACGAAAGAAGGGAGATAAGTAAAGTGGCAAGTAGCGAACAGTATAAACGTCAAATCATGAAAGATTTGGCTCAGGGTGATGTTGAATCTTTAGATGATACTACAGCCGAATCAACGGCGGAATATCAAAATTTTGATGATTTTGCTCAACGGACAACACCAGATCAGCGTCGGCAATTATTTGGTCGATCTTTACATCCAGATCGGATTCCAACCAGCCAAATGGAGCCAGAATTACAAAATGCGATCGCACAAATTAAACCCAATGAACGGGATGATGTAGCAAGAGCCTTTTTCAAACACTTGAAAGAAAGAAAACTAGACGAGAAGCATCTAGAGCAACAGTTGGGGCTTTCTACACACCACGCCAGCCGCATGACTGCTGATGATGTTAGCAAACTCGCGTCCTTCGCCTATCATAACCATCCCGACATTTTCCGCGAAGTGCTGGCAGAGCAACCAGGGATTATCAAGTTTCTCAGTAATCCTGTAGTAGCTGGCATTCTCGGAATTGCGGCCGCTAAGTGGTTGGGTGGTCGCAAGTAACTTCTGAATTTTAAGTTTGGAGGATGAGTAAGAGATTAGGTGGGTTATTACCCACCTTTATTTTTTGCTTATTAAAATGAGCCAGATAAGCGATCGCTAAATGGCAATATCTACCACGAGCCTAGTTGCTGTAACTTTGCCCTCAAAATCATTCCAAATATCAAAAAACTGTAGTAATATGCTACAGGCATTAACTATCTTCAGCTACATCTGATTGTTAGCGCTCTTAAATTTACAATCAATGAGAATATACCGTGAGCCTAACTCTTTATTTCCTCCGTCACGGACAGACAGAATGCAGCCGCAATAATTCCTTTTGCGGTTCCATAGACTCAGAACTTACTCCTGAAGGGTTGGATATGGCAAAGGCTTTTGCTGACGCATATACTTCTAAGGATTGGACAGCAATATTTTGTAGTCCTATGCGGCGAACTGTATTGACAGCAAAACCCTTATGTGAAGCAATAAATATAGAACCACAACTCAGAGATGGTTTAAAGGAAATCAACTATGGTAAGTGGGAAGGAAAAACACCAGAAGTAATTAGTCGTGAATATCATGATGATTATATTCGCTGGTCAGCAGATCCGGCTTGGAATGCTCCGACTGGTGGAGAAATGGCTGTTACAATTGCTTCTCGCGCTTTGCAGGTAATTGAAGAAATCAAGCAAAATTACACTAGTGGCAATGTTCTAGTTGTTTCTCACAAGGCAACCATCAGAATTCTTCTGTGTAGTTTTTTGGGGATTGATGTGGGACGCTTCCGGTTTCGTTTGGGATGCCCTGTGGCTTCGGTGAGTATTGTAGAATTTTCTTCACATGGACCGTTGGTAAAGGTTTTGGCAGAACGTAGTCATTTGGATGAACGATTGCGTAATTTAGCGGGAACGTGAGGGGAGACGCGATTAATCGCGTCTGTACAATATTATTTTTACCCTTACTCTGGCTTGCTATCTGGCTCAGTGTATTTGCAGAAAACATTTATCCCAATTTTTAGAATATATAATACGACAATTGTGGCGATCGCACCATCAATCGGAATGCCATGCACTGCTGCAACAGCAACCAGGGAGCCAATGATACTGTTGAGCAGAGAAGAACTACCAGGATTCTTGGTGTATTCTTTGATTGTGCCCCTTAAACCATCATCACCACAGATTTCCGCGCGGATTTCGTCAAGGGTCAGCTGCAAAAGAGATTTTTTGCCCCTACTATAATCTGTTTTGCCGACTTTCTCTTGCCAGAGTGTATCAAAACTTGCTTCTAGGTTGCCGTTATGCTGTTGCAGGGTAGTAAGTGCATGTTGTGCTGGGGTGTCATTTGGCAGAAGTTGCTGAAGTTCTTGGATTTCGACAGAGGTTAATTGAGCATTCATATATATTTGACTTAATTATTTAGGCTCTCACAGACTAGATATGTAAAATTAACAAAAGAAATACCAATTTAGTAAAACCCTTCTTCTAAAACTATTAAAGTTAGTTAAGCCATAAGCTCTGCATTTAATTAGCTTAATCTTCTGATTAATTCCTTCTACAATACCTTGAGTAGTTCGGCGATCAAAATAAGCAAGAATTTCATCTATCCATCTACTTATAGTTCGGCAACTTTTGGGAAATAATTTATAAGCTCCTTGAGTCCATTCCAGGAATTTATCTAAAGCTTCATCACTGGTTATGGGACTTTCAAATATATCTCTAATGGCTTCTTTATTTCGATACATTTCTCCTAAGTCTGGAGCAACTTTTTTGAGTAAATCTATCTGAGCTTGTTCCTGAAAACTGAGGCATTCTTTTTTCTTTAACAAAGGGTATTTACTGTGAGTTAAGCCAGTTAATTTCTTTTCTCTTTCTTGGCGATTTTTAATTTTTAAGGCTGCTCTTTTTTCCTGTTTTCTTCTTGCGTCTAACTCCTGATTTATTTGTTTCATGACATGGAATCTATCTGCTACTACTTGAGCATTCGGTAGCATTTCTTGGATTAAACTTTTATAGGGTATCCATAAGTCTATGCTGACTTCTTCTATTTGATTTAATATCTCTGAACCCAGACTGGATAGGTATTCTGCTATAACCGCTTTATTTCTCTTCTCTAACAATGCTATCGGTCTTCTTGTTTCTAAGTCTACTAATACTGCTGCATAATTCTTTCCTCCTTTTAATTGCGTGATTTCATCTATTCCTAACTTTTTTATCTGGTTAGGTTTTTCTTTTAGTAGTTCTGATTCTAATTCTTTTAATATTGTTTCTATCTCAGATGAACTCATTCTATTTCTTCGGGCTGCATTCTCTACATCAGTTTCTAACACTTCCTTAATTACTTTGTTCGCTAATCTTTTTGTATAGGTTCTTCTACTTTTTACAAAAGATAGTTTCTCACTAAATACTTTTTGGCATTCTGTACACTTTAATTGCCGACGATTTACTTTTAAAAATACTTGATAGTCACTCATGGGTATATCTCTGACTATATACCAATGATTTTGATGAGTTTTATTAGTTGTCTTTCCACACCGAGGACACTGACCAACTTTTGATTGATTTTGGATTTCAATTACGATTTCATCATCAGTGATAAAATCGTAATTCAATACTTTGATATCTTCAATATTAATAACTTTAGTAATAAAATGAAGTAAGGGATTAGAAGGCATATTTATTAAAATATTAATTCTATTTTCAATATTTCTTGTGTTTTATATTCTCAATTGCTTCTGTATTTCCTTCTCTGCACAGGCTGTTGCCACCGATTACTGCTATTCTATTGAGATATATTGAATTTATTTATACTATTTTAACATAACTACTCTGGAAGAGCCATTATTTATAGAGTATTTGTTAGTTCCTGAATCAACTCTTCAGGTGTGATAATTCTAGGAGTAGCAACTGGAAAATCTCTAGGGTTGCGAGTAATAATAGCATCCAAGTGATTGAGTACCGCAGCGCTGTATTGAATAGCGTCTTCAAAATCTCTAAAATTAGCAGTTAATGCAATGTTGATTGTGGTACTGTCTACTGTTGCGACTTGACAGAAGGTTACAATTCTATTTAAAAGCGATAGAGCAGATGCTCGACCTTTATCTTTTCGAATGATGTAGTAGAGGTCACTAAAAGTAGAAGCAGAAAGATAACCTTCTATTTGTTTTTGATAAATAAATGAGAATACTTGTATAGTATTGCTGTAAAAGGAATGGCGTTCAAGAGCAAAATCCAAAATTATATTAGTGTCTAATAAGACTCTCACAGATTATGTTTCTCCCTCAAATATTCCCATTTGGCTTGGTCAGGGTCAAAATCTGAAGGAGTCGGCTCTGTACTTTTCAACCATTCTTTTAAAATAGGTATAGAGCATTCCACTATTCTTTTTTGCTTTTCAGGCTGGGACTGAATTTGATTTTCTCTAGAACTTTCCAAGGATGGAACTGGTTGCAAAATAATCACTTCTACCGTCCCTGGAGCAATATTTAGAGGTTCGTGAATAATTAAATTACCGGATTCATCAATTGTGGCGTTGAGCTTATAGGCTTGCATATTGGTTTTCCTCATCTATATATAATTAAATAATATTTCAGGCAATTTTACAGATTATGTTTCTCCTTCAAAGCTTCCCATCTGGCTTGGTCTGGGTCAAAATCAGAAGGCGTGGGTTGTGTTTTTTCAAACCAGCCTTGCAAAGCTTTGATTTTTGTTTGTCTCTTCGGCTTTTCTGGCTGTGACTCAAAGGATGGAACTGGCTGCAAAATAGTACCTGAATCAACGATCGCAGTTAGCAGTTATAAGTGAATGTCTTATCGTCACCAACATTACAACATTAAGTCTTAACGCTATAACTTTAAGGCTTAACCTTATAACATTAAGGCTTAACGCTACAACATTAAGGCTTAACGCTATAACCTTAAGGCTTAACCTTACAACATTAATCACCAGCATTATAAGATTAAGGCTTAAGGTTACGACATTAAGCCTTAACATTACAACTTTTTGACAAAAGCTTATGCGATCGCTCTTTAGGGTAGTGTAATCTGTGCGATCGCTTGCAATACTTAACCAAAACTTATTTCAGGTGCTGCCAGAACCCCGACTTGTTGAAGAAGTCGGGGTTCTGAATCAACCTAGCTCATCCCGCGCTGTCCAAATTACCTCGCGCACCTCTCCCGCACACTCTTCACCCGTCGCCTCACGCCAAATAAATTGAAACTGACTTTCGCCTAACTGCTGGAGCATACGGGCTAAATCATTAATACGATAATCAATCCAATCTTCATTAGAGTTGTCGGGAAATAAAAGATAAGTGAGGCAATGCTGGTCTTGTAATTGGGATTCTCTTAAGCAGCCATCAAGTAGAAGTTCCATAATCCTGCTGCGGTCAGCATCAAATGGTCATCAAAGTTTTCAATCCGATTACGATAAATGACACTGGCGGCGTTGTAGCGCTTCACACCAGCAAAGGCATTTTCGCAAACTACACGGGATTGACTCAATTGACGATTCTCCGTTTTTTGAAGGTCACTTAACTTGCCCCCTTTGGGCTTTTTGTGAGGAAGATGGAGATTGTCATACTGCTTCTGTAATCCCTGAAAGCCCGAGTCTACTTCAATCGGAATTTCATCAGGCACACTACCTGCAATGTCATCTTCGTCATGAAAACGTTTGTCATGCAGTTTGCCTTCTCGTGCTTTGCTTAAGATCAAGACCCGTTTGGTTTCATCAACTGCCGCCAAGTGTTTACGCGTATGACGTTTCTTTTTACCGGAGTAATTCTGTTGTTGTTGTTCTCTTTCTTGAGGTCGCGCAATTGGGCGTTCTGTCCCATCAATCATCACTCGTTGCACTCCTGGAAAGCGTGACAAAAATGCTTCAATGCTTTCGAGATGGCGTTCCGGCAGCGCCATCTTCTGTCCCAAAGCCGCTTCTAATATTGGCTGCAATCGATGCATCCACTCATGTGCCTGGGAGCGATGCATATCAAAGAGCAGTCCCGCCACATCAAAGGTCGGATAACATTTGAAATAGAAAAGGATGAAAAACAATTTGTCTTGGGCTGTAAGTAAGCGGGCTTTGCGTCCTCCACCCAGGCCACGTTGACGAGGCTTGGCCTGTTGAGTATCTAGGTACATCGTGGTAAACGTGGGCAAAAGGGCATCAAATGCTTTCCGGTTCAACCCAGTTAATGCCCTCAACAGTCGGTCTTGCTTCAGCGCACCTTCAATATTCAGCATCATTCTTCCCTACCACTGCTGTCTATTCTCTCTTATTTCCCGACAAGTCTATTATGCTCTAAGTCAATGGCTAAAACACGAATGTAAATTTGCAAAGCCTCAGCGTAATTTTCTTGAGCTTCTAAAACCCTTCCCCACTTACCCAATGTTGCTGAAGCCAAATACCAATCGCGGAATTGCTCATAAATTTCCCAGGTTTTTTGATAATAATCAACAGCCACATCAAACAGCCGTTGCTCTTCGGCTACCCTGCCCAGTTGGTGATAGTCACTAGCAGCACTGTACAAATCCCCGGCATCTTCATATATCTTCAGCGCCTTGTTGTAGTAATCAACAGCCACATCAAACTGCCGTTGCTCTTGGGCTACCCTGCCCAGTTGGTGATATTCTTTAGCAGCACTGTACAAATCCCCGGCATCTTCAAATATCTTCAGCGCCTTGTTGTAGTAATCAACAGCCACATCAAACTGCCGTTGCTCTTGGGCAATATTGCCCAGTTCGTGATATTCTTTAGCAGCACTGTACAAATCCTCGGCATCTTCAAATATCTTCAGCGCCTTGTTGTAGTAATCAACAGCCACATCAAACTGCCGTTGCTCTTGGGCTACTATGCCCAGGTTGTGATATTCTTTAGCAGCACTGTACAAATCCCCGGTATCTTCTTTTATCTTCAGCGCCTTGTTGTAGTAATCAACAGCCACATCAAACTGCCGTTGCTCTTGGGCTACCCTGCCCAGTTGGTGATAGTCACTAGCAGCACTGTACAAATCCCCGGCATCTTCATATATCTTCAGCGCCTTGTTGTAGTAATCAACAGCCACATCAAACTGCCGTTGCTCTTGGGCTACTATGCCCAGGTTGTGATAAAAAACAGCAATTTTGTCATTCACTGAAAAGTCATTTATAGCTATCAATTCATCTAAAATTTCTTGATAAACTTTTCTCGCTTCTTCCAAAGAAGCACTTTGCAGTGCTTCGTTAGCTTCATATCCTCGCAGATACATCCAGAAATCCAAAGCATCTTTACCTTTTACTTTTGCATCTGCCAAGTGAATGCCAATTTGGTTGAGCGCCCGTTGTTGCAGGGCTTTAAATTCAGGTTTGCGCCCTAAACGCTGATACACTTCTCCCAAAGCTTGTAGAATCGATTGTGCCTCAGCCCATTCCTTTTGATGTTCGGCAAGGCGTAAGTTTTGCAACAGATTTGGTTCTTCAACTCGCAGCACAAAAGTTGCCAGTTCTGCATTGCTGATGAGTTGCTCACGGTAATAATTAGCAAACCCTGCGTATAAAATCAGCAACTTTTTTTCGAGTTCGTTAATCACCTCCTGGGAAGTAATTGTGTTTAACTGCTGACGCAAATACCAAGGTAGTGCTGGGTGAATTTTGTAGATAGTCTCACCCAAATATTCCAAAACACCTGCGGCTGCGGCTTCATTAAAAATTCTCATCCAATCTGGTTTTTGCAAGTTCTCCCCAAACACCGCTTGATAAGCTTGTCCAAATCCATTATCAGGACTTTCTGAAAAACTATACAGCCAACCTGCATCAACCCGTTCTGAAAACAGTGCCAAAAATGGTAGATGCTGACGTGTTCGTTCCGACAACTTAGCAAAAGAATAATCCAACGACACAGTAAGAGATTTTTCTCTCCCTTCTTCCTCTTGTCCCCTAAAAGTATCCAACCCCCGCCGCAGTGCCTCAATTAACTGCACAGGTGTCTGTGTCTTCAAATGCGGTAACACCACCCGCAAAGACAACGGATGTCCCCCCAACAATTTCAACAATTCCAAATACTCTGCTGGTAGGTTTTTTCTCTCCACGCCCACCGTTTGCAAAATCTTCGCGGCTAACTCTTGGGCATCCGCTTCAGACAACCCCCGCAAGTTGATTAAACTATACCCACAATCTAACCAAGGTTCTTCGCGGCGACTGGTAATTAATACCCAAGCTTTACCAACCCGCAATTCTTTAAGAAACCGCTTCAGCTTGTTTCTCTCTTCCCCACTCAATAATGGTTCATTCCCCGTGGGGAAACCGTTGACAGGTTCAAAGTTATCCCAAATCAACAAGCAAGGATTAGTTTGCAGATATTGCTGCACCACATCCTCTTGCTTATCTGGCATCATTTGGGAAAATCTCTCACCTCCTAACGCCCTACCAATTTGGTTAATTACCTGACTCAACCCCGCGCCCTGTTCAAAGGAGGTGAAGAACATACCGCTTGTACGTCCTTGGGTATCATCTAACCACCGGGCGAAACCTGCGACTAACTCAGTCTTCCCAACGCCGCCCATTCCCTGCACTAACACAACATGATTTTGCCGAAATGCTCTCTCTAAACGCAAAATCTCATAATCTCGCCCAATAAAACCATAAGCACTTTCATCAGGTAAACCTACAGCTTTACTATTTTCTGGGGTGTTGTCTGTTTGCGCCATCAAATCGGCAAAACTGGGTGCTGTCTTTTTAGGAACAAAAGGCGTATAGGGTTCCTGCTGATACAACACCGGCACAAGCCAATCTTGTAAAGGTAAATTTCCTTTGGGACTGGGACGCATTTTGTCAATAGACATGGACTTCCGCCCTGCTGCAACTGCTGTGGCGATACACTCTCCCCTGACTAATTCCCCATACAACCGCCCAATAAAGTGTTCTGCACCTTTGGCGTAAACTGAATACGCCATCGCTACTACACCCTTAGCCCCCAATTTCACCAACTGTCCCGCCACAGAAGAAAAAGCTTCTTCGCCTACTTGTCCAGACTGGCAAGCATTCAGCACAAAAATTGGCACGCGACAATCCGTTAAATATTGGGCAATTTCTCTAGCGCTGACAGCTTGCTCATTTCCCTGTTCATCCTCAAAAACTAAAACTCCCTGAGTCTCGCTGTCAAAATTCCCATGTCCATCAAAATGGACGATATGATAAAAACCCTTATGCGCTTGCAGTTCCGCTTCAAATGCTTTCAAGCTAGGGGGACGCAATACCTTAAGATTGACTCGCTGACGTATCGGTTGCAGCGCCGCCAGCAGGGGACGGGCAATGGTTTTAAACCCAACGTCTTGCCGATCGTAAGGACGGGCAATAACTAGTAAAATATTCAGTTGGTCATCGGGCATTGCTGGCAATGGTGCTTTTACGCCCTGACTGCTGAGACTGCGATACATTCCCGCCAGTGAAGGTGCAAGAAATTGATAATCGGGGGAATATAGCAACTCCCAAGGCAAATTCAGCACGTTGGCGTTATCAGAAATGATACCCAGTTCACACTTATCTAGCCCTTCCCGTATCGCTTCCTGAAAAAACTCTCTTCCTTTCTCTGTACTGCGAAATACTAGCTCAAATAAATGTTGTCCCCAGTGCTGTAATTTTTGTTCAATTTTTACAGCGTTATCTGGAAAAATACCGTAAGGAAACTTTAGATAATCTTCTAAATACCAGCGCAACTCAGCCGCGTTTTCTTTATCGAAGGGTTGCTGGAAGGCGACTTCTGACGCAAAGCGAGGATTTTCATATCCGCGTTGCCAAGAAAGTTGGATTTTGTCGTTTTGATGCGTAATCCGCAACCAATTCTGCGCCATACCTACCGCCAACACTAGTTTAGATGCTACTTTATCTTAGTCATTCACGCAGAGGTTAGCTGATTACGCAAATGAAATCAGTTAATTTGCGTCAAATCGTGGCGAATTGAGGGTTTAAATTTAAACGCATAGGCGCTTCTTTACGAGACGCTACGCGAACGCCTTCCCGCAGGGTAGGGGCGCAAAGGTAAGCGCAGAGGAACGCAGAGAATTAGCTACGAATTAATGAAATTTTGTACTAAGCTTTTAATTCAGTACAGATACAGCGATAATTTACTCAAATCATCACCGAGTTATTTCATGCTGCCAGTTATTCAAAGCATTGTATTACGTCAAATGGCTTCGGGCGATCGCCTTTACTTACAACTATACAAATTCATCGGCGCTAAACCCGGTAAAAAAGTTTACATCCAAGCTAATCTGCACGGTGCTGAAATTGCTGGTAATGCCGTTATTCACCAGTTAATTGAGTTTTTATTAACAATAAATGATACAGATTTAACTGGAGAGATTTGGTTAGTTCCCGTTTGTAATCCGATGGGGACGAATGAACGCGCTCATCATTTTTCCCCTGGACGATATTGCATTTACGAAGCCAAAGATTGGAATCGGATATTTTGGGACTATGAGAAAGAAGCTGATGATTTAGTAGCTTTTACTAAATCTCAACTTCATATCGATCTAGAGGTCGTTCGACAAAATTATCTAACTATAATTAAGCAACAATTTGCGAAAGTTTTAGAAAAAATTAATTCTTCTAATGGTGTTCCTTACACTGAGATTTTTGCCTACAAGCTACAAAACCTGAGTTTAGATGCAGACTACTTAATTGATTTACATAGTTCTACCAATCAAGCTTTAGACTACGTTTATTACTTCCGAAATCGAGAAGACAGTGCCAAATACTTTCTACTCGATTTCGGAATCTTACTTAATAAATATGATGGTGACGCTTTTGATGAAGCTTTTATCAAACCTTGGTTAGCACTGGAAGCTTGTTTTAAAGAGTTTGGTAGAGAAATCAAGTTTGATGTGGAAGCTTGGACACTGGAATTAGGCTCAGGTATGCAAATGAATTCTGATTCAGTCGCTAAAGGTATACAGGGTGTGAAAAACTATTTAGCTCAAAAAGGTGTACTGCAAATTCCTGATTTATCAGATGATATAAAAACCCATGAAATGACTTTTGCATCTAGCAGTAACCGGGAAAAATATTATGCGATCGCAGGTGGCATGATTCAATCGAGAATAGCATTAGGTAGCAAAGTCAAAACTGGAGAAAAGCTGTATCAAATTCTCAGTTTTAATAAAGAAGGTCAACTACCTACTGTCATTGATGTCTGCGCTCAACATGATGGATTAGTTTATGATGTCGCAACTAATCAGGCTGTGAATGAAGGCGAGTTTGTATTGGGGATTATTAGTTAGGACATGGGGCATTGGGCATAGATATTCATGTAATTTTCATCACATACTAAACATGAAAATTTCTTTCCCTAAATCATCACAAAGACGCGATAAATCGCCGTCTCTACAAAAAGACTAATTATTATTGTAGAGACGGCGATTCATCGCGTCTCTTGCCTTAACCGAAGAGTATTGAGTTTAGTCTCCTAAATAAATACCCATACCATGAGCGGTTTTAACTAAAGTACCATTGGGATCGACGGCGCTATATTGAGCGATCGCTTCTGTAATTGGTACACTTAATACTTGGCGATTTTGCCAAGTCACCATGCGATCATATTTATCCTCGGCAATTAGATTAACCGCCGCTACGCCAAAGGCTGTTGCAACTAATCTATCCAGTGGTGAAGCAGTTCCACCTCGTTGAATGTGTCCTAAAACAGTAACTCGCGTTTCTACACCGATGTGTTCAATAATTTTATCTGCTAAATACTCACCAATTCCACCGTATCGAGATTGACCTAAGCGATTTGTAATCGTCACATTTTCTCCATCGTGGGTACGAACCGCTTCAGAAACAATTATCAAACAATAGTTTTTGCCTTTCTCTTGGCGTTCTTTAATTTTGTGGCAAATATGCTCAACTGTGTAAGGAATTTCGGGAATTAAAATTACATTTGCTCCCCCCGCAATTCCCGCAGCTATTGCTATGTGTCCAGCATCACGCCCCATCACTTCTAAAATCATGACTCGGCTATGACTTGCAGCAGTAAAATGCAACCTATCTAATGCTTCTGTGGCAATATTGACTGCTGTATCAAACCCGATGGCATGTTCAGTAACACCAATATCGTTATCAATGGTTTTGGGAATACCTACTAGATTAATGCCACCTTGTTGGGCGAGACGGCGAAGAATTGCCAAACTACCATCACCGCCAATACCAATCAAAGCGTCTAAACCTAGCTCATGATAACCTGCAATAATTTCTTCAGAGCGATCGCATAAACTCCCATCCGTCATTGGAAAAGCAAAGGGGTCGCCTTTATTGGTTGTCCCCAACATTGTGCCACCCGCAGTTAATAACGAGTCAACTTGATCGATTTCCAGTTTTGTGAATTGTGGGGGACGTGCCATTAATCCTAGAGTCGCTTGACGAATTCCCAAAACTTCCCAGCCGTAAGTATCCACTGCACAATTTACTACAGCCCTAATCACAGCATTTAAGCCAGAACAATCACCTCCACTGGTAAGAATTCCAATGCGTTTGGGTTCTCCCATATTTTTTATTGACATTTTGATCCAGATATATTGAGTAGTCGATGAAACTTAAGCCAAAATTAGCAACAGATTAAACCTAAGTTAATGCTCCTTAGTAATGCCAAAGTAATTTTATGTTTGTTTTGTATCTAAAAACAAAACAAAGTTATCTTAGCTGTAAAATATAGGTGTAGAGCCAGTAGTAGATTAAACCTCGGCAAAAGCAATCCCTAAAAATGCCAGGGGAATTTTATGCTTGTTTTGTGTCTAAGAAAAAACCAAGTTATCCCAGCTGTAAAATATGAGGGTGGAGCCAAAGGTGACTAGTATTGATAATTACAACTTCTCTTTTTCAGGAGAAGTAACAATCCCACAGGCTCCTCCTGATTTTAAATCAGGTTTTATCGGCATTGTTGGTCGCCCAAATGTCGGTAAATCTACTTTGATGAATCAATTAGTAGGACAAAAAATAGCCATTACATCACCAATAGCGCAAACTACACGTAACCGTTTGCGCGGTATATTAACTACGCCAGAGGCGCAGTTAATTTTTGTAGATACGCCAGGAATTCATAAGCCCCATCATCAATTGGGGGAAGTGTTGGTGCAAAATGCCAAAATTGCCATTGAATCGGTAGATGTAGTCCTATTTGTGGTAGATGGAGCAGTAGCTTGTGGTTCGGGCGATCGCTATATTGCCGAATTGCTCAGTCGCAGCAAAACCCCGGTGATTCTGGGCGTGAACAAAACCGACCAACAACCGTCTGATTCTCAGTTTCTAGATGATAGTTACGCTCAGATGGCCCAGTCACATGAATGGGAAATTGTGAAATTTTCTGCCAAGACGAGTGCAGGATTACCGCAACTTCAAGAATTATTAATTGAACATTTAGAAATTGGGCCGTTATACTACCCGCCAGATTTGATAACAGACCAGCCAGAACGCTTTATTATGGGTGAATTAATCAGAGAACAAATTTTATTATTGACTCGTGAAGAAGTACCCCATTCAGTAGCGATCGCCATTGACTTAGTAGAAGAAACTCCCAGCATTACTCGTGTACTTGCTACCATCAACGTTGAGCGCGATTCCCAAAAAGGCATACTCATTGGCAAAGGCGGAGCGATGCTCAAAGCAATTGGTAGTGAAGCCCGCGAACAAATCCAAAAGTTAATCGCTGGCAAAGTTTACCTCGAATTGTTTGTCAAAGTCCAACCAAAATGGCGACAGTCGCGCATTAGTTTAGCAGAGTTAGGCTATCGCGTGGAAGAATAAATTAGTCATTGGTCATTAGTCATTGGTCACTTATACTGAGTTTCGACTGCGCGGAAATCGAGCGAAGTCGAGATTCAACTACCGCGTAGTCGTAAAGTCTGCGGCATAGCTAGGCTTAGGACGCAGCCTTTCCAAGAGTTGTATTGGTTAAAAAGGCAAAGGAGAAAGGACAAATGACTAATGACTAATGACTAATGACAAAGGACAAATGACTAATGACTCTTAATAAATAAATAATTAATGTCTTTAGATACTCGCTATCCCTTAAATTTACCAGCCAATGCTCCGCCGTTGCGCGTGTTAATTGTCGAAGACGATCCGATGATGCAATTGGGATTAGAGCAATCATTAATGGCTCATCCGCAGTTGGAGATTGTTGGACAAGCAGAAGATGGTTATTTGGGAGTTCAAGCCGCACTGCAACTGAAACCCGATTTGGTGGTTATGGACATTGGATTGCCGCGATTGGATGGCATTGCAGCAACGCAGCAAATTAAGGCGGCGTTGCCAGCAACTCATGTGGTGATGCTGACATCTCATCAAACGGAGACAGAAATTATTGCCGCACTATCTAGCGGTGCAGATGCATATTGTATTAAAGGTGCAAGTGTGGAACGATTGTTAAGTGCGATCGCAGCCGCAGTTGATGGTGCAGCCTATCTCGATCCCCAAATTGCGCGGCGAGTAATTGATAATCTCAAACCACCTGCACCCACGAGCAACAACGCCAACTTATCTGCACGCGAGTTAGAAGTGTTGAAACTCATGGTAGACGGGTTGAGTAACCCAGAGATTGCCGAAAAACTCTATCTCAGTCCCAACACCATCAAAACCCACGTCCGGGGGATTATGAATAAATTAGCAGTTGACGATCGCGTGCAAGCAGCAGTTGTTGCATTGCGTTCTGGGTTAGTTTGATTTCTGTAAGCCGCACACTCGAATTATCCCAGCAAATCATCATTCTCTACGTAGCCTGTAGCACAATACACTTGAGTTAAAACTTGATCGAAACTCAATACTTGTCGGGTTTTGGGGAAAAGGGGAATGGGAAAGAGGAAAGAAAAAACCTTTACCCCAAACCAAATTACAGTTTAAAATCCAAAACCCGAGCAGTATTGGATCGGGGCTTACGCACCTTTGGCTTTCAAGTCTGCCCGACTTTTAATCCCATTTACAAATAAAGGCGTACATAAGTACGCCTTTATAGCCGATTCATTTGTTGCCAGGATTTTTGAAAAATAGTCTACCTCAATGCATTTTAGTTAAAAGAGTTTGAGAGTTGATTAGGGTCTAGATTAGCAGGAAATAATAAAATTTCCTTGCCTTCTAATTTTGCCTTCTGGTGAAGCAAAATAGCCTTTCCCAAAGAACAATATTTAATTGGAACCCATCTGTCGCTATAAAAGTAGACAGTTACTCGGTTCATTGCATACTCTTTCAACGGCAGTGGAAGAGACCAGGACGTGTCCACAGTTTGAACCTTACCTGTTGAGTCCATGCTTTGAACCTCAGTTATTAAGTATATATACTTTGACCTATAAGGATGATTTAAAGTAACTATCATAAGTTACAATAAACTGCCTTGAAGCTAAATCTTTAGGTAAAAATTAGAATAATTAGAACTAATCTAAAGACATGGGGGAAGTCAGTCTAAACTTATCATTTTTGGGTGAAAGGCTCACGGAGTTCAAAGACTCGTTCATGAGTATCTGAGGTGGATGAACGGAGTTCAAAGACTCGTTCGCGAGTATCTGAGGTGGATGAACGGAGTTCAAGGACTTGTTCGCGAGTATCAAAGACTCATCTTACAAATTACGCATAGCGGTACTAGTGTTGATGCACTCGCTCCAGCAACCATAACGAAGCGACAGTCCCCACATAGTGAGCAGCAATCCCAGTGATATCTGCTACAGCCACAAAAACATCCATTGCTCGAATAATGTTATAGGGGTTGGTGATTGCCACTCCTGGAGGTTGGGATATAGATTTTGCTATTAGAACTAACACGGTTGAGCCAGCACCTAAGAGAGTTAATAACATTCCCACCAAACCTATAACTATTCCCAGTCGGAGGATTCTAGTTGTATCTGCCTTACTAGGATGCAAAGCTGGATTGGAATTTTCTAGAGCTTTGCCTATGCGAGTGTAACGATAATCCCAATAGAGACTAAATAACAACACTACAATTCCACATACAGCCCAAAATATGCCAATTCCAAGACCAGTATTCTGTTGTTGAACAAAGTTACGACCAGTTAAGGCAAACAACAAAGCTAAAACAGAAACCACTCCAATTGCCAATTGCAGCCAGAAAGTAATCCAGCCTGTAAGGCGAATAGTATTACCAATTCCTCTAGTTTCTGGTGCTAGCGATCGCACTTGTGATTCTGTTTGCATAAAAATTACCTTAATCCCCTACTCCCAAGAATATTTCCCCGGTTCGCCCCTTACCCCCATCTTTAGACATAATCACTTCAACATCCTGGGGAATAAATAAGGCAGGGGCAAGGGGGAGAAAAATTACCTCTTTTCCCTCTTCCTCTTCGCAATGCTCATAATTTAAAGTCCTGCCAAACGATGTGAAGGTTTCAAACTCAGGGACGATGAAGAATTAGCAATTAAATTGACAAAATTACACTATAAAGAGTGATATTAAGCGATAGATAGCGCTTTTAAAGGACTAACGGGCATGATTAAATCTTGGATGGTGATTGGGGGCGTGGCTTTCTTAGTTGCTTTAGCCGCTAACGTGATTACGCCTAGCGATCGCCAATGGTTCAAGCGCTTACAACGACCAAGATGGCTAACTTTTGAGGGCGCGATTCCAATTATCTGGACTGTAATATTTATTTGCGGTGCTTGGTCAGCTTATATTGTCTGGGAAAAGGATCCAGGAAGCACCTCAACCTGGTTAATCATGGGTTTATATCTGCTGTTAGAAATAATTACTATCGCCTATACGCCTGTAATGTTTAGGCTTCGCAGTCTGAAAGTGGGTACAATTCTTGGAGGCACAGGTTTTATCATTGGTGCTTTATTGATACTTGCGGTCTTAGGTATTTCTGGTTGGGCAGCATTGCTACTAGTTCCTTATTTGCTTTGGAGTCCCATTGGTACTTACACCACTTGGCAGATGATCGGTCTCAATCCTCAAGATGCCTAAAATTCGCACCAACGAATGATTAAAGCTATGCCCTAAATTGTCAAACTTGCAGTGTATAACTTGACAAAATACACAAAGCTTGAGGTCATTATGATTCCATCTTGGCTAATAATTGGGGCTGTAACTTTCTTAATCGCTCTTGGAAGTTTCTTGATTACGCCGCGTGATGTTAAATGGTTTGCACTATTAAGTCGCCCTCGCTGGCTAGTTTTTGAGCCTCTGATTCCACTCATCTGGACTGTGATTTTTATTTGCGGTGCAGCTTCAGCTTATGTTGTGTGGGAAAAAAATCCCGGAAGCCCAATTACTTGGTTAATAATGGCTTTGTACCTTTTGGTGGAAATTATCACCGTTGCCTACATACCTATAATGCTGAGGTTTCGCAGTCTCAAAGCAGGGGAGATTCTTGGGCTAGTTGGTTTGATTTCAGGCGTTGTCCTCGCAATCTGCGTTTTGCCGATTTCTCTAATGGCGGCGCTGTTACTCCTTCCCTATCTAATTTGGACTCCCATTGGTACTTACACTACCGACGAGTTAAAGGAACTGAATCCTCAAGATGCATAACGCATCTATGCAATACGGCCATAACGCGCTGTGACAGGATTGGCTGGATTGGATTGATTATTCAGCCAAGCCCACATTTGATCGCCAACAGAAAAATGCCACCACTCTCTGGGATTGCGTTGAAACCCTTCTTTTAACATTACATCTTGTAATAGCTGGCGGTGAGCATGATACTTTTGTGCTTCTGGGTCGTCATTATTGGCATAATAATCGGGATGCGATCGCTCTGACATTTCATCAATCGGCGAACCCATATTTACTATTTGCCCAATATCATCTACTAGAGTCACATCCACCGCTGCACCTGTACTGTGAGGAGGCGGAGTTTTTTCATCCAAACTTGGTGCAGCCCAAATTGCATAAACCGCTTCCCAAACTTCTTGACGTTGGTTTGGGGATAACTCCACGTTAGTTAATCCCCTATCCTGCACTGCTTGAGTGAAGCTGTAATCTACCATAAACTGCTGAACTGCGATCGGGCGATAAGCATCAAAAATTTGGATATGCCAGTTAGGATGCAGCAATTTAAGATAATTTTGCGCTTGGCTCAAATTTTTAATAACGCTTTGACGGAGATAATAAGGAGACTGTTCGCCATAGGGCGCACCTAATTTTTCATAAGGATGAGGAGATTCCACCGCAAACAATTCTAAAGGAATCTCAATTAGCGGTTCACCACACTCGAAAATTGGGATTTGATGATAAGGTCTCATCTAGTCAGCCACACAAAAAATTACGGATTTCAACGCAAGCATAACATTCTTAGGACTTATACAGAAGAGATCCCTCAACCTCCTTAAAAAGGGGGCTTAAGAGGAATCGAGGTTTCAAGCTTTGATTGCTTACAGCTATTTTCAGGGAAATAGACCACGCGGTAGGCGCGTAAGGCCTTGCGTCCCTACGACAGGTGTGGTTCAAATACATGAAAACTGTTGTAATTACAGTTTTGTGTAAAAACGTAGCGTTTTTAATACAGAGGGATGCATTAATATTGCAGCCAACGCATTGGCATTGTAGAGAGATGCATTAGCATTGCAGAGGGATGCATTAACATTGCAGCCGTCGCATTGGCATTGCAGAGGGATGCATTAACATTGCAGCCGTCGCATTGGCATTGTAGAGGGATGCATTAACATTGCAGCCAACGCATTAGGATTGTAAGCTATTACAAAATTTAATTTGCTACAAATTAATGAAATGCTCTACTATAGCAATCCTAAATGATTTGTGAAAAATACTCTTTTTAACAAACCGCTAAGGGCGCAAAGGAAGCATTCGCGCAGCGTCTCGAAGAGAAGAAGAAGAGGAGAAAGAATTTCACGAATGATTTAGGACTGCGATAAGTTTTGATTTTGTCTATAGAACTCATATTTGATTTTTGAAAAACCCCGTACAACTCAAGAAGCCTTCTTTCCTATTGCCTATTGCCTCTTGCCTTCCTACGCAAGTAAGTTTAAAAATCAAAGCGGATTCCTATATAAGATTAAACTCTACTTAAATATTGTGCTGTTTCCTTTGTGCCCTTGCGGTTTGTTTCTCCAAAATGCTCAATCAAAACCAAACACCATTATTAGATGCGTTAAAAGCCAATGCAGCAAGACCTCATGCACCTTTTTACACCCCAGGACATAAACAAGGTGAGGGAATTCCTCAACCTTTGGCTGACTTACTTGGTAAAGCTGTATTTCGCGCTGATTTAACCGAATTAGCAGATTTAGATAATCTCTTTGCACCCCAAGGCGTGATTCAAGAAGCACAACAACTGGCGGCTGAAGCGTTTGGCGCTTCGCAAACATGGTTTCTTGTCAACGGTTCTACCTGTGGGATTGAAGCGGCTATTCTTGCTACCTGTGGCACAGGTGATAAAATCATTTTGCCTCGCAATGTCCATTCTTCTGCGATCGCTGGTTTAATTCTCTCTGGTGCAATACCAATTTTTCTCAATCCTGAATACGATCCAGTTTTAGATATTGCCCACAGCATCACGCCCAATGCTTTAGAATCTGCACTCCAACAACATCCCGACGCTAAAGCAGTGTTGACAGTTTATCCAACATATTACGGCGTTTGTGGAGATTTGAGTGCGATCGCCAATATTACCCATCAATACAATATCCCTTTACTCGTAGATGAGGCACACGGCGCACACTTTGCTTTTCATCCCGAATTACCCACTCCAGCCTTAGCCGCAGGTGCAGATTTAACTGTACAATCCATCCACAAAGTACTTGGTGCAATGACACAGGCATCAATGCTGCATATCCAAGGAGATAGGATAGATTGCGATCGCATCAGTAAAGCTTTGCAACTAGTACAATCTACCAGTCCTAGTTATTTACTTTTAGCTTCTTTAGATGCAGCGCGTCAGCAAATGGTACTCCACGGAAAAATGCTGATGTCTCGCACATTGCAACTTGCCAATGAAGCTAGAACAATAATCAGCCAAATTCCTGGATTATCTGTTTTACAGATTCTTAGCCCCCCTTATCAAGGGGGGTTGGGGGGATCTTCTTCTCTAGGTGGTTTGGTGGGATCTCCCGGCTTTGTGGCTTTAGACAAAACGCGGCTAACTGTCACTGTTTCTGGTTTAGGCTTAACCGGATTTGAAGCAGATGAAATTCTGGATGAAAAATTTGCTGTCACTGCTGAATTCGCCTCACTGCAACACCTCACCTTTATCATTAGTTTAGGGAACACCCCAGCCGATATTAAGCAATTAGTGCAAGGTTTTACCATTCTTGCCAAAGAATATCGCGCAACTAACTTGAATGTTACAAATCCTAATTTGCAGAATCTTTTAACTACACAGGGTCATACTTTACATTTTTCTCCCCGTGAAGCCTTTTTTGCTCTCAGCGAAACATTGCCTTTAGCACAAACAAGCGATCGCATTTGCGCTGAAATCATCTGTCCCTATCCCCCAGGAATTCCTGTGTTAATGCCGGGAGAAATCATCACTAAACCTGTCCTTGATTACTTGCAACAAATTCAAGGAATGGGGGGATTTATCAGTGGTTGCAATGATTCCAGCCTCAAAACTTTGAAAGTTGTGAAATAACGTCCTAATGTTAAGTCACCACAAACACAATCAAGCAATTTGTCTGAAATAATCAGAAATTTTTGACAGCATGGCGCATGACGCGAACTTGTTTAGAGATTTTCGCTCATCTGTTATTTCCTTGCTCTCTAGCTTCTACAATAAGGATAGACTTTATTGAGATTTGTATAGTTGGGGAAAAGCTGTCATGGCTCCCGCCGTTTTAATTCAGAATCTGCAAAAACGTTACGGTACAGTGGTTGCCGTCCAGGATGTTTCCTTTCAGGTAGAGCCGGGAGAAATCTTTGGTTTACTTGGCCCCAACGGTGCTGGGAAAACTACTACCTTGCGTGCCTTGTGTACGCTGACCACACCGGATGCTGGCAAAATCGAAGTATCTGGCATCTCTGTGTTAGATAATCCGAGAGTGGCAAGACAACGACTAGGCTATGTTGCTCAGGAAGTAGCTATAGATAAGGTGCTAACTGGAAAAGAACTGCTGCAATTGCAAGCAGCACTTTATCACCTTCCACGCGCAGTAGCCAAACAGCGCATTGAGACGGTATTAGATTTACTCGGTTTGCAAGAATACGCCAATAAAAAGACAGGAACCTATTCTGGTGGTTTACGCAAGCGCCTAGACTTGGCTGCTGGGTTGCTCCATGCACCAGATGTTCTGGTATTGGATGAGCCAACTGTAGGACTTGATATAGAAACCCGTTTTGTGGTATGGGATTTCCTACGAAAATTACGCGCCTCTGGGACAACGGTAGTAATTACCAGCCATTACCTAGAAGAAATTGACGCTTTAGCCGATCGCGTCGCAATTATAGATCGGGGCGTGGTAATTGCTTCTGGGACACCTTCACAATTAAAAGATAAAGTAGGGGGCGATCGCATCACCTTGCGAATCCGCGAGTTTTCCCCCATCGAGGAAGCAGAAATTGCCAAAAACCTCTTGCAACCTTTGCCCTTTGTGCAAGAAGTCATTATCAACAGCGCTCAAGGTAATTCCCTCAACTTAGTGGTGACACCTCAAAACGATGTTCTCATTAACATACAGCAAGCGCTGAATACTGCTGGTTTGCCCATATTTGGCATTGCCCAATCTCGCCCCAGCCTCGATGACGTTTACCTCGCCGCTACAGGACGCACCCTGATGGATGCAGAACTGGCAGCCGTTGCCACTCGCGATCCCAAGGCTGAGAAAAAGCAACTTATGAGATAGGGGCTGGGGGCAGGCTTGCCGTGAGCGTAGCCGAACGGGAGCAGGAAAGGATTAGGGGACGAGGGGGACAAGGAGGACAAGGGGAAATTATTGAACAAGTCTCTTCCTTGTCTCCCACCTCTTCCTTGTCTCCCTTGTCTCTTCTCTATGCCCCATGCCCAATCCCCAATCTAAAATTCAAAATCCAAAATCCAAAATTTCTATGAGCATTACTCCTAAATCTGATATCAATTGGCAGTCACTAGCATCGCCACAAGCAGATGTTAATGCTGCACCTAACTTTTTTGGTGAATTGGTACAAGAGACGTTGGCTTTAACTCGTCGCTTGTTTATTCAGTTGCAACGCCGTCCCTCAACTTTGGTTGCCGGAATTATTCAGCCAGTCATGTGGTTGATACTGTTTGGTGCTTTGTTCCAAAATGCCCCCAAGGGTATATTTGGCAATACAACAAATTACGGACAATTTTTAGCTGCTGGTATTATTGTGTTTACAGCCTTTGCTGGGGCGCTGAATGCTGGTTTACCGGTGATGTTTGACCGCGAGTTCGGCTTTTTGAACCGTTTGCTGGTAGCACCGTTAGCATCGCGGTTTTCCATAGTCTTTGCTTCGGCAATCTTTATCATCAGCCAAAGTTTGCTACAAGCAGCCGTGATTGTAGCGGCGGCGGCGTTCTTGGGCGCTGGACTACCCGATGCAGTCGGTTTAAGTGCGATCGCTCTAATTGTCCTCTTATTAGCTTTAGGCGTAACAGCCATCTCCCTCGGTTTGGCTTTCGCCTTACCCGGACACATTGAACTGATTGCAGTGATTTTTGTCACTAACCTGCCATTATTGTTTGCTAGTACTGCTTTGGCTCCTTTATCTTTCATGCCTCGGTGGTTACAGGTTATCGCTACCCTGAATCCTCTCAGCTATGCGATCGAACCAATTCGCTATCTGTATCTACACAGTAGTTGGGGATTAGGTAGTGTAGTTATGCAGGCTCCTTGGGGTGATGTTACCTTTGGGGGAGCGTTGCTGGTATTATTAGGGTTCGCCCTTGTCGCCTTACTGAGCATTCAACCCCAACTGCGGCGGACTCTTGCTTAAAGAGATAAAATAGAGCAATTTTATTTAGGGTCAAAATCCCATGAAAAAACCATTTTTACAAATTCCTAGACTATTTGTAGCTACCCTGGCAGGAATTAGCTTTGCTTCCTTGCTCATGGCTCAACCGAGCTCGGCTCAAGTCAGCAGCCCTGCCGATGCTTTTCCTAGTAATAGTACAACAGACCAAAATACCGATCCCTTCGCCCGCTCAAACTCAGACAATTTCAATATGTTTGACCTGATTCATCGGGCGAATTTCGGGACTCTCAACTGGAATTCTGACCAACAAAACGAACAATTAGACTCAGCCGCAGCAGCCTTTAAAGCAAGGCAACAAAAACGAATTCAACAAGGAGGTCAACCACAACAAGCAACCCCCGCTTCGCCATCGGTTACGCAGCCATCGTTTACACTGCCATTACCGTCAGGTAACTGAAGTCAAACAAAGAACCCCAAGCCTCTAATACTTTGTCAGCTAGTTTTGTGGGTTTGTAGTCAGCACTTTAATGCTTAGAAAATAAGTACTAAAGTCCTTACTAGATACAAACTTGTTGAACCATCAATTTAAACTTGACAGACTATTAGGACTTGGGGTTGAGACGATTAAAAAATCCTTAGTTATTGGGGTAAAAAACTACAGCCCAAGTGCCGCTAAAATATCGCTAGCATGGGTGGTAGTATTTACAGCATTGTCAACATGAGTAATTTTACCGTTGGGGTCAATTACGTAAGTGACGCGCTTGGCATAACCACCGCCATCCACATCGAAAGCTGTGATGAGGGATTTGTCGTAATCAGCCAGTAGGGGAAAATTCAAATTATATTTTTGGGTGAATGCTTGATGAGAGACTTCATCATCAGCACTGACTCCCAACACTACAATATCTTTACCTTGATATTCAGATTGGGCATCCCGAAAACTACAGGCTTGTTTGGTGCAGCCTGGCGTGTCATCTTTGGGGTAAAAATACAAAACTACGGTCTTTCCAGCAAAGTCAGATAACGATACTGTGTTGCCGTTTGTATCTTTGGCGGTAAATGCAGGTGCATCCGTACCAACTGCTAGAGGCATAATTAACCTTTCCTGTTTCAGATTGTTGGTGCACTTGAAATTTTACATTAATTTATAATCATTAAATATAATTACTAAAAAATAGCATAACTATACTTCAGGTAACTAATTTTGCTTAAATGAGGTATATAGTACAAGAAAAAATATATTCTTGAATTAATCTTTTTAAGAAGAAAATTTCTCCCCCTACAAAATGGCTGCTGCTGATTCCCAAAACCCAAATATTTTTGTCTATCCTCAAAGCACAGTAAAAAGAGCCGAGCGATCGCTAGTGTGTTCGCCCTTCAATTTATCTTTATTTGAAGTCATGGGACACCAGAGTGTTTCAGTAACTGCGATCGCTCTGGAAAATGGACTCAAACAGGGCTATACCAAGCGCCCTTTATCAGAATTAGCCTGTGATAACGCCTTGGGCTGGCTAATCCAAGTGGGTGTATTGCGGCGAGAAGTCGATGGACAGGGAATTACAGATAGTTTTCGGCTCACTCCCTTGGGTCGCCAGATGGTTGAACAATACCACGGAAAAAACTGGCGGACACCTTCATGGCGCGATCGCTTATTCGATGCTGTGATTCGTTGGTTACGGATACCCTTTTAGAATAAAAAACCAAAGAGTTAGCATTAGGCAATCAAAGGGAATAATATATACGGAAACATCACATTTATTCATGAAGTCTTTACCGTAATCATCTAATTGAAATTTGTGATGCTAATGGTGGGTGTGGGGTATGGTGTATTATTTCTTCCCCTACTCCCTCATGTCTTCCTGCTCGCTTATTGTTCGCTCCTAAAAATTCACTCTGTATCTTGAAAAACTAACTAATAGCAACTATGAAATCAATTATGGTGGTGGGGACAACATCCCACGCAGGGAAATCACTTTTAACCACAGCTATTTGTCGCATTCTGTCGCGGCGTGGCTGGCGAGTGGCTCCCTTTAAAGGTCAAAATATGGCTTTAAATGCTTATGTTACTGCCAGTGGTGGAGAAATTGGCTATGCCCAAGCAGTGCAAGCTTGGGCTGCGGGAGTCGTGCCTTGGGTAGAAATGAACCCAATTTTACTCAAACCTCAAGGGGATATGACTTCTCAAGTAATTATCAAAGGTAGGTCTGTAGGGAAAGTAAGTGCCTCAGATTACTACGAGCAATATTTTGAACTGGGGTGGCGGACAATTGAAGAATCGCTACAACATTTAGGAACAGAATTTGACTTATTGGTTTGTGAAGGTGCCGGTAGTCCAGCAGAGATTAACCTCAAGCACCGCGATTTAACTAATATGCGAGTGGCAAAATATTTGAATGCACCAACAATGTTAGTAGTTGATATCGATCGGGGTGGTGCTTTTGCCCATGTGGTAGGAACCTTAGAGTTATTGGAACCAGATGAACGCGCTCTAATTAAGGGTGTAGTAATTAACAAATTTCGAGGACAGCGATCGCTCTTAGATCCGGGGATAAAATGGTTAGAAGAACGCACAGGTATTCCTGTTATCGGTGTTATACCCTACCTGCAAGAAGTGTTTTCAACCGAAGACTCCCTGGATTTGCTAGAACGTCAATCGTCGTCAAGTAAAGCCCAAACAGACCTCAACATTGCCGTTATCCGCTTACCCAGAATTGCCAATTTCACCGATTTCGACCCCCTGGAATCAGAAAGCACAGTTTCAGTGAAATACTTAAGCCCTAAGCAAGATTTAGGACATCCTGATGCCGTAATTATCCCAGGCACAAAGACCACAATTGCTGATTTACTACTGCTGCAAAAAAGCGGTATGGCAGAAGCTATTCAACACTATGCTGCCTCTGGCGGAACCGTTTTAGGTATCTGCGGTGGCTATCAGATGCTCGGTCAAATCATCGCCGATCCAGAAGGAATAGAAGGACAAGCTGGCAGATTTCAAGGGTTAAATCTTTTACCAATTAGAACCGTAATTACCGGACAAAAAATCGCCCGGCAGCGCCAAGTTAGCTCAAATTATCCACAACAGGGCTTGCCAGTCAATGGCTTTGAAATTCACCAAGGGCGATCGCGCATCGAGCAGCAAGGGATAGATCCTCAATCCTACCATGCCCTATTTGACGATATTAATTTAGGATTAGTGGATAGTTGTCAATCGGTGTGGGGAAGTTACCTCCACGGGCTTTTTGATAACGGCCCTTGGCGACGCGCTTGGTTAAATCGCCTCCGTCAACAGCGCGGTTTAAAATCTTTGCCTACTGGTGTTGCTAACTACCGAGAACAGCGAGAGCAGATTTTGGATTCCTTAGCCACTGAAGTAGAAAGCCATTTAGACTTAACTCCATTTTTGTCTTAAACTGATACCATTTTTAATTTTAGATTTTGGATTGAAAATAGCTTTCTAAATCTAGGTGTAGTGAATTCATCTGTCACAATCATGTTTGAAATTACTGTAAGTTGCATAAAAGAAATTGCACTTTTTTTCGTTAAGATGGTTATCTGTCATTTGTAAAGACAAAAGGCAAATGACAAATAACAACCCTTACGAATCAATTTCAAATCAAAAGCGTAAGATTCATGATTGTTCGTGTCCACTTTTTACCAGATGATGTGACGGTAGATGCCGAAGTGGGAGAAGCCATTTTGGATGTAGCAGACCGGGCTGGAGTATTTATTCCCACCGGTTGTCTAATGGGGTCTTGTCACGCTTGCACCGTCGAATTAGAGGATGGAGAGATCATCCGCGCTTGTATCACCGCAGTACCGACACGCGAGAAATTGACGATTAATTTGTTTAGCGATCCCACTTGGTAATTTTTTAACCCTCTAAGTTCAGAAGGTCAGATAAAAAAGTAGAGAAGAAATTTACTAGGTCGTAAATAATGTTGCACAATATGAGCGATCGCACATATTGTTCCCTACTGCGTGTTTTTACTATCTATATCAATTAGCTTTAACATTGAGCGCATACTCTTTAAACCTTTCCAAATCAGCTTGAATCGTCGATTCAACTATCCGTCCCAAAAACAAGTTATCCATGATTTTGCCAATCATGCCGGGGATAGCATAGGAAATACTCATTTTAACAATGCTACTATTGTGGCGATCGTAAAAGCGAATCGCTCCCTGATTAGGCAAACCATCAATCGATTCCCATTGGATAATTTGGTTGGGAATAACTTTGAGAATTCGGGATTGCCAATTAAATTCTAGACTGCCGGTTTTTAATTTCCAAAGGGATATATCTGGATTATCTGGCGGAATTTTCACCGAATCAATCCACTTCATCCACCGGGGCATTTGCTCCAAATCAGACCAGAGGCTCCATACTAAATCTATGGGGGCCTCTACTTCTACCTGCACAGTATGCTCTAACCAATCTGACATTTCTCTTCTTCTTCCTTTGCGTTCTTCCCTACGAGACGCTACGCGTAGCTTGCTTCTCTGTAGGAGTATGCGTCCTTGGCGGTAGCCTGCGGCAAGCCACTGCGTGTCTACGTTATCTCTTCAAACTCTCCAAAATCACTTTTGCCGCCCGCCGTCCAGAAATAGTAGCACCTTCCATGCTGTCAATATAATCTTGCTGAGTATAGCTCCCTGCAAGGAAGAAATTATCTACTGGTGTTTTTTGGTTGGGACGATATGCATCCATCCCTGGCGCTTCTCGGTAGAGAGACTGAGCAAGTTTTACTACACTATACCAAGTCATATTTAGCTCCCGCGACGAAGGAAACAGTTCATGGACTTGCTTGAGGACATGCTGTGCGATCGCTTCATTACCCTGTGCAATAAACGGATCTCCCGGTGTCAGCACTAGTTGTAACAAAGATCCCTGTCCTGGGCGATAATAATCAGCAGGGCTAGTTAACGCTAAATCCGCAAAACACGAAAAATCAGCATCGGCTGTGTACAGTAAATTATCAATTCCAGCCGCGTGATTTAGCTGTTTACGTTGCTCTTTATCGTTGAGTTCTGTTACCCAACCATCGAAGCGTAACTGCACTGTAGCCACTGGTACTGCATCCAGTTTGTAAATATTGTCAAATTCTGACCACTTACGCCATTCCTGGGGTAGGATACGTTGAATTCCTGGAACATCACAGGCAAAAACGTAAGCATCAGCAGTAATCGTTTCGACTGCATCACCTTGGGCAACTGCTATACCAGTGACACGGGTTTGTTCGTTTGACTCTATAAACTGAATTTCTCGCACTTGCCGACGCGTATAAACTTTAGTGCCTCTGGCTTCTAAATATTCCAAAATGGGCTTGTGCAAATATTCAGATGGAGAACCTTCCAGCATTCGCAAAACTGAAGCTTCAGTTCTGACCGCAAATAACTGAAATATGGTTAACATACAACGGGCAGACATATTTTCACAATCAATAAATCCCAGAGCGTAAGCAATAGGGTTCCATAACCGCTTAATGCTGCCATTACTCCCACCATGACTGCGAAACCAATCGGCAAAGCTAATTTTATCTAAGTTGCGGATGGTTTTCATCGCCCCGTTAAAGTCTACCAATCCGCGAACTATTGGACTAGTACCCAAAGCGATCGCATTTTGCAATTTATCCTGCAACGATAGTTGAGAAGTCGTGAAAAATGCCTTTAAGCCATTGAAAGGTGCACCTGTAAAGAAGCGAAAATCCAAACCACCAGTGCGTCCCCCTTTATTAATAAAAGTGTGGGTATGTTCCTTGAGGCGTAAGTTCTCTAACACCCCCACTTTCTTCATCAAGTCAAATAGTTGGTAGTAGCACCCGAAAAAAACATGCAACCCCATTTCTAGATGGTTGCCATCTCCATCAACCCAACTGCCGACTTTACCACCCACAAACGGACGAGACTCAAAAATCTCTATTTCACAACCAGCATCAGCTAGATCTACTGCGGTTGCTAGTCCAGCAAGTCCCGCACCTACGATTGCAACACGCATTCCGTCGTTCCTTTTCAGTTTCTTTACAGATTGTAACTGGGTTGGTGTCGGAATTTGCTACTCAATATCAACTCTACCAGCATATTAAGGCAAGCAATGTAGATACTAAAACCTCTTTAATTACTTATTTTAGTCCCCGGAATTGACCAGACGCGAGCAAAACGCGTCTGTATCAGCTAGACAAATTATTGTCCATTGCGGCACACCCAAAAAAGTATCAGAGCTATTTTGTTGGTGGCAAAGCAGTTATCTAGTAAGTAGTGAAAGTATGTTCTTACTTGTTTATATCTTTGCCATCGTCGGAGACAGGCAAACTTCTAATCAGTTCGCGAATCACATCAGTTGCGGGTCTACCTGTTTGTTGGCAATATTTTTCTAGTTTTTCCGCTTCCTGCGTTGCGAGATTAACTGTTATGCGTTTAACGGCCCATTTTTTATTTGTCATTATCATGCTATCTGCTGTATATCTAGATTGTCGAAAGAGTCTAAATTAAAGAGGGAACCGATAAGATTATCAGAATTTGTCTCAGGAAACAAGTAATACCATTAATATTAAAAATTGTCGTTTTGTCAAAGGATTCATAATTTTCTAAAGAAATCAAAAAACTACACTTTATTTGTTACTATTTTGACAGCAAAAACAGCACATAGTTCCTTCTGAGGAGAATAATCCTACTAACAGCATCAGTAAAGCCTGGCAATGAACTTCTATAAATGAATTTGAGATAGAGAATGTTGACTCAATCAAGATTTGCAAAATTATTCTCTATCGAAATAATTTGACCTTATATCTTAACCAAGTTTGCCAAACCCACTTGATGAGAACATCTGGTATAACAGATGAAAATAAAGCTTTAGAATCATTGTCAGGCTGAAATTGTGTTTTACAGGCGGCTTAAGGCGAGATATACAGCTCCAAAACAATCACTTAAAAGTAGGCAAATAAGCGATCACTCTATAGCAAACATCCATCTGTAACCAATAAGCTAAGAGCGACTTAAACGGTTAAGGTTTTTGGCTTACTGCAATTAAACTGATTACTTTACCGTGCTAATGTTGTAGTCATCAACAAGGGTATAAGATTCAGCTCATGGGTATAAAAAACCAAATATTTTGGTAAATCTTACAGAATTACCTGTAATTTCACCCAGAAAAATTAACCAAGAATAGACGTGCTGTTACTTGACTGCCGCCGATAATAATATTTTAGTTTTGTTTCATGTTTTTACACTAAGTGCCCGGAAATATATGATGAAATCTTAGATATTTTTTCTCTTCCCCCTAGCGATATAATTTGTTTGAAAGCCAGTATTGTTTCAATTCCTCGTATTCACCTATTTGAGGTTACGAGAATTATTTTTAGCCAATTAATACGCTAAAAAACTTACTTTAAACTGCCTTTTCATGTCTAAGCTAAGAGAAAAACTGCTGCTAAAAAAATCTTGCATTTAAATCCCTATTGATTAGTAAATGTAAGCATAAAAGCAATTTTGTACTTCAATATTGTTATTGAGTGTATTCATTATAGCTATGATTTACGGGCTTTAAATAAACTTTATTTAGGCACTAAAAAAACTCATTTTCACACTTTATAAAAAAATTACAAAGAAAAAGAGATAAATATGAGCTTTTGCTTAATGATATTTATATAGAACAACCTCCTAAGCTCAAAAAGTTGTTAAAAAAAGATTCTGATATTGAAGTGCGTCAACTAAGTTTGATTAAACCCAACTTCGTAAATAGTTAACTAGTAATTTGTACCTATTTATACTGATAAACATCCAGATGAAATTGCTGAAAAACTATGAAAATATAGATACTTCATGAAATTTAGGTAAAGTTAGCTGCCATCCTGGGATATTTACTAGTAAACCTTCGCAGAAATGCAGCTAACACCCAATTAACAAAGT
The DNA here is from genome assembly GCF_000020025.1 of Nostoc punctiforme PCC 73102. Classification (GTDB taxonomy): domain Bacteria; phylum Cyanobacteriota; class Cyanobacteriia; order Cyanobacteriales; family Nostocaceae; genus Nostoc; species Nostoc punctiforme. Next base: position 602,530 of record NC_010628.1, read on the forward strand.
TAGATAAACTTCCGCCTTGCCGTAATAGGTGCATCAATGCTAAGTATGCACTAAGCTATTTAGCACTCAGCAATGGCACCACCTTCTCAGCGTTTAATCTGGTTAATATGCGAATCAAATATATATCAACTTAATTTCTTATAGCCGTAATCCTTAATGTCAGATTACGGCGATGAATGCAACTATTCCAATTTGAGTTGGGGCATGAGTTGGAGAGTGCCAATACCTAAATCTTTCGGTGAAAGCGATCGCGTTTCAAACAAAGCCATCATGTCTCGTAACTGAGGATTGCCACGGGAAGCTCCTGTTAATCCTTTAGCAATGATTAAGCCACAGTAGCCCTTAGTATTTTTACACCTCTGATTCCATTTTTTTCGGGCTTCTACATGAATAGGATCTTCATCTAAAAATTCACCAAATAGGAACAATTCACCATTTTGAGTTTGCAATAAACCCAGATCGTAGCGATCGCCATCGAAAGGATCGGCACCTGGATTAAAGCAAATTGCTCTCAGCCCGCCTGCTGCTTCAATTCTTTCAATTACAGTTTTAGCCTTGGGGCGAGAAGTTTGAATTAAAATCACCGGCAAACCGTCACCCACTTGTTTAATTTCACCAGCCTTATGGTAAGTTACCCCCTTACGGAGGTGATCCAACATTTCCCAGGACACTACGCCTAAGCTGAGAAAGGAGTCTTCCGGTATCAAGTCATCTTGCAATGATTGGAAGTTTGCGGAGTTAAGGTTATCAATTTCCTCATCATCGTCACCAAAACCTGCCATTTCCTCTAATTCTGCTGCTAACTGCGGCATGGTAGAGACTGTCACAGCCACAGATTTAATTGATTCTTCCGACTGCGGCAGAGAGATGCGATAACGACGGCTGAGGGTAGGGAAGATATCCTCATGCAAATGGCGGCGGTGATCGCGAATAAAGCGGATTAGGCTTTCGATGGCAACGAAGATTACCAGCGCTTCTTCGTCATACAAAACAGACCGCAGTCCTTCTAAGGGGTGGATATTACCGAAAGTGGGGTCAATTTCTGATAATGGCAGATCCGCCAAATCACTTTCTTCGTCATCATCTTCATCTTCGTCTTCATCAGCACTCTCAAAGGTCAGAAATAGGCAATCTTGCTTGAGAAACGCTTCTTCTAGATGCTCCGTTGATTCTTCATCTTGTAAAACTGCGGTGCGAAACTGTTTTAAAGAGTCTTCTGAGCGATAAAACAAAATCCCATACTCCATTCCCAGCATTCCCATGACTGAGGCGTAGAGTGTGCCAACATCCCACTTATTAATCTCGATTGACAAAATTTGCTGTTCTTCCAAAAATTCCCAAGGTGCTGCTTGCCAAATTGCAAATGCTTTCTCTCGCAAGATTTGTGCATACTGTGGGGGTAAGTCAGGGGTTTGACTATCGAGGATGTCAGCGAACCCGCGAAATAGTTCGTCAATTAAAGGCAGTTCTGGTGCGTAGTCAATGGCGATATCCAAATCTTGCAGCACTCCCCGCAGGTAAAATTGGATCTCGCGGTCTTTGACTACAATTCTTTGGGGCCTAGCAGGTCTTGCCGGACTGTGGGGATGCTCCATTGCTCGCATTAAAGTACGAACTATTGCTTCTGGACCAACATCTGAAGCTACCACGTCCATTCCTCTGACAACACCTTGAGAGTAATCTACCCAAAGAATGCATTCTCCCTTTTCCTCAGAGTTTGAGTGCTGGTTTGGTGATGACAACGGACGGCGATCGCCCTCCCATACAGAAGGAATTTGAGTTAATTTCTTCAAGCGACGACTGGTAGAGCGATTAAAACTTGTCATAAAGTAAGTTAATCAAAAGAAGCAATTTGGAAGTAAACTTTGGGGGATAGCTAGCCTCGGATTAGGTTTTTATGGCTGCACCTGAAAGATAGTTGCTTCTGGGACAAGCCATGCTTGAACTCCAAAAATACCGAATCTCTAAACACACTGAGTCTCTCAATTCTAGAATAAAAACCTTTGGCTGCTTTTAACGGAGTGTTTACAATTTGGCATCTAACAACATCTAAGCCGCTAGAATGAATACAAAAACACCTTAGGAAACCCAGAGGCATTAACAAGCCGATATCGGGTAAAGCTTAGACTAATTAAGGAGTGAAAAAAGCAGATGACACAAGCAATTCAGTCTCAACAACGCGGAATTCTGTTGAGCGAAGCCGCATTGCACCAGGTAAAATCCCTCCGAGACAAGCAAGGCACAGACTTCTGCTTACGGGTAGGAGTCCGTCAGGGTGGCTGTTCTGGGATGTCTTACATGATGGACTTTGAAGACACTAGCAAGATCACCCCGCAGGATGAAGTTTTTGACTATGATGGCTTCAAAATTGTCAGCGATCGCAAGAGTCTCTTATATCTCTACGGTTTAATGCTCGATTACAGCGATGCCATGATTGGTGGTGGCTTTCAATTTACTAACCCTAATGCCAACCAAACTTGCGGTTGTGGCAAGTCATTTGGGGTTTAGCCAAGAGGAGCCGATCGCGTGCGAGGTTTTCCACCATTGATTGAACTCGCCCTCAATAGTCAAGAGTCAAGGTTTTCTAACTCTTGACTATTGCCCTATGACTATTGAATCATGGCTAATGACTATTAACTAATGATTATTGACAAACTTACTATGACTCAAACAGTTGAATCCCTGTTTGATACAGGTTTAGAACGCTATAAAGCAGGAGAGGCAGTAGATTCTTTAATCCCTGTATTTAAAGAAGTGTGCGATCGCGCTCCTAAAACAAGTGCTGCTTGGATCTGTTTGGCGTGGTTGTATCTACTCGATAACAAGCCCAACTTGGCTTACAAAGCTGCACAGAAGGCAGTCAAGCTAAATCCACAAGATCCACAGGCTAGAGTCAATATCGCTTTAGCAATGCTAGAAACAGGTCAAAAAGGTTTACGAGAACATATTGACATTGCACAGCAGCTAATTTTTGTCAATGAAGAGTGGCAAGATGAAATAAAAAACAGTATTGAAGATGGTTTGACTAGAAAACCAGATTGGCAGAGTTTGAAAAAAGTCAAAAATTGGCTGTTTGAAGAGTAGAGGATGGGCAGTGGGGACTAGGAGATGAGGGAGATGAATCAATAACCCAATGCCCAATGCCCCATGCCCAATGCCCAATGCCCCATCCCCCATGCCCCATCCCCCATCCCCCATCATGAAAGATAAATTGTTAAATTGGCTAAACACAGTTTTAGTTGCAGATGTTTTTTTGGTTTTGTTTGGCTTTGTCTGGTTAGCGATCGCAGCGATCGGTGATTCTGTGGGAGTAAATTTGGGTTTAGATTTGTGGCATCAACTTTGGCAACCCGTATTTAACCCAGCGATCGGCATCCTCATGGGCGGTGCAATTCTCAGTGGTATTATCAGTTGGGTTTCCAAAAAATTTCTCTCTAGTCAAGAATAAAGCAATTGGGGATTGAAAAGAGGCAGAGGGGTAGGATGCTGCTCTTACTGAGGGGAAAACTATTCTCCCTTGCTCCCCGATCCCTTGCCTCTTCCCCATTCCCTTTGACTCTACGCAAGAATTTGTCTTAGTGCTGACTGTAAATTAGGATATTTGTACTCAAATCCTGTTTCCACGGTGCGCTTAGGAAGGACTTGCTGACCTTCTAAAACTACTATAGCCCCGTCTCCTAAAAGAGCTTCGATCGCAAAAGCCGGAACGGGCAACCAAGAAGGGCGATTCATCACTTGTCCCAAAGTTTGGCTTAAATCTGCCATTCGAACTGGGTTAGGGGCAGTAGCATTGTATACGCCTTCTATTTCCGATTTAGTTAAAGCTTGCATAATCAAGTTAACTAAATCGTCTACGTGAATCCATGAGAACCATTGCCGACCACTGCCAATGGGACCGCCAGCGAAGAGTTTGAAAGGCGGAATCATTTTACCTAAAGCCCCACCATTGCCCAGAACAATCCCAAAACGCAGAATTACCAGTCGTACACCAGCATCTTTTACTTTTGTCGCCTCTGCTTCCCAGGCTTGGCAGACCTGGGCGAGAAAATCGTTACCAGATTGGCTTGTTTCATCAAAGTTTGCCGTTTCACTGGTGCCATAGTAGCCAATAGCCGAAGCATTAATTAACACAGTTGGCTTGGGGTTAGCGTTGGCTATTGCTTCAACTATTTTTTGTGTGCCTAACTTTCGGCTATTGAGGATTTCTTGTTTGCGTTCTGGTGTCCAGCGCCCTTCACCAATAGGTTCTCCTGCCAGATTAACTACGCCATCACAACTAGCTATGACACTTTGCCAAGAACCAGATGTATTTGGTGTATAGGCAACAATTTCTACATTGGGGAAAGCCTCAGATGGAAAAACCTTTTGAGCAAAAGCGGTGTTCCGAGTTAATACTACTATTTTATGACCTTTTCCGTGGAGTCGTTGTACCAAAATACTACCGACAAATCCTGTTGCTCCAGTAATTGCTACTTTCATTCATTTTCTACCTCAGCCAAACTCTTATTGTAAAGTTTTTGATCGACCTTTCAGCCGACAGCACTTTCTTTATGGATAGAACAGATGCAACTGTATCAGATGCAAATAATAGCCAAAACCCTGATTCTAAAGTAGCGGCAATTCATTAATTACCCTTACAGCGTGTAGTTTTGCGTAAGTCAGATGTATATCTGGTGATGCCTAATCTCAAAACTCAAAAACTTTGCTTTTTGAATGACTTTCCGTTTAGATGCTTCGGTATTATAGGATGGACGGAGTGTTGCAAGGCGTGGGGCTATTATGGCTCGCTATACCTGTTCGTTTATTGTTTCTGTTGCTAGTGACCATCTGTTGCCGTTACTTGTAGAACTTCTACAGGACTGTCAGTTGGATATTCAATACCACACGGGCGATTACATTATCGCTCGTCAGACTCCTGGTAATGTTCCTTTTCCTAAATTGATCACAGTAGAAGTACTGGTTGATAAATCAAAATCTACTGAAACAGAAACCCGGATGAGTATTGTGATTAAAAATGAAGAACTACCTCTCCAACTAGATAATTACTGCCGACAAATGTTTGAATTTATCAAGCAGGCTATTGAAAGTAGCCGCCATTGGCATTTGATTGAAAGTATTGCAGGATAGCTTTGGTAATTGAATTGACAATCCCACGGCTTAAAGCCGTGAGAGTGTCAAATTGTGGTTGGTAGTTATAATTCAATCTCCCAGATCCTCTAAATCCTCGGCCATACCGGGGTTTATTAGTGTAATGTCGTACTCGCTCGAATCCGTTTGTCCCAAACGCTGAGTATTTTTCAATACCTTAGCCAAAATCAGAGGGTGAAGAGAGAGGGCTGATGTAGTAGAGTTATTGTCTTCCCAAACGACAACTCAAAAGCCACAATCAACCCATGCCCGATATCTTATCACTCCTGCAATGCCTGCTACCGCAGATAAACGCGACAACGATGCGGCAATTGAACCAAATTATCCTGGCAATGTTAGCTCTAAGTGGTCGAGTCACGATGTTGGGAATTGCCCGTTGGGCAGGTGATGGCGGTAGCTATCGGACAATGGGGAGATTTTTTTCTACAGTAATACCTTGGGCAACATTGTTTTGGCTGTTTTTTCGTCAACATTTGTGGCGAAAAAATGATGTGTATTTGCTTGCAGGAGATGAAGTTGTAGTTAGTAAATCGGGGAAGCAAACTTACGGAGTAGATAGATTTTTTTCTAGCCTGGCTAGTAAACCAATTAATGGTTTATCTTTCTTCGTATTGTCATTAGTAAGCGTAGAAGGAAGGCAATCATTTCCGATTGGAATAGAACAGGTAATTAAAAGTGATGCCCAAATAAATAACACCTTGCCAATCAAAAAAGTAAAAGCTAAAGAGAAACGTGGACGGGGACGACCGAAAGGCAGTAAGAATAAAAACAAAACCGAAGTGATATTAACATCTGAACTCTTGTTAATTAAAAAGATGATTAACTCACTATTTGAGCTAGTAGCTAACTTTATCCCCTTGACATACTTGGTAGTAGATGGTCATTTTGGTAACAACAATGCCTTGCAGATGGTACGACAAGTTAACTTGCACATAATTTCCAAGCTGCGCCATGATTCAGCATTATACATCCCTTATGAAAATCCTGACTCGAATAAACGTTCTCGTCGTAAATACGGGGAAAAACTAGACTACCGTAATCTACCTGAGAAATATTTGTGTAAAAGTGATATTGAAGATGGAATTCAAACTGATATTTATCAAGCTACTCTTCTTCACAAAGAATTTGCTCAGTCTCTCAATGTAGTTATTTTAGTCAAAACTAATCTTAAAGCCAATATACGTAGCCATGTAATTTTATTTTCCAGCGACTTAGATTTGACGGCTGACAGAATTATTGACTATTACAAGCTTCGTTTCCAAATCGAGTTTAATTTTCGGGATGCCAAGCAATTCTGGGGCTTGGAAGATTTTATGAATCTGAGCCAAACTGCTGTGACTAATGCTGCTAATATTGCATTCTTTATGGTCAATTTATCCCATCATCTTCTAGCTGATTTCCGTAAACATAATCCTGGTTCTGGCATTATTGACCTGAAAGCTTATTACCGTGGTTTTCGATATGTTCATGAAATGTTAAAAATACTTCCTCAAAAGCCTGAGCCTATTTTACTAGCCCAAATTTTTGCCAAGCTCACTTCTTTGGGACGTATTCATCCCCTTTCCACAGGTGTTGAACCCTCGTAAATTGGCAACGGTATTGATTTTTCAAAAGGTAATAAATGGCACGGACTTGAGGGCCAAAAACGATCTCGTCTTCATTTCTGAGATCGTGGTTTGGGATTTTACGTCCATTAATCATCAAACCGTTGGAACTAGCCTTACCTTTGGCATCGCCATCTACAATCCGGTAATAGTAGCTATGACTATTATGCTCTCGTGGCAATCTGACTAATGTGGCATGGCGGCGGGAGACAAACTGAGACATCAAACGGATATTACACTCGCGGTCTCTACCGATAGAGTAGACGGGTTGCTCCAAAGAAAATTCTTTGCGACCTTGATCGTCTTCAATAATCAGTAGATGGTTTTCATTAGTTTCTGCTGCCATTGACAAATCGGTGGAACTGTGATTTAACAAGATTTGTTTCGTATCGTATTTTGCCATTTTCGGGCACCGTTAGTCTGTGGTGCTGATCTAAATAAGCTTTAAAATTGCATAATACCTTGAAAGAGTAGAGCTTGGTCGTTCTACTCCAGTAGCTATGATAGCTTTTGTAGGTGTCTTAACAGGCTTTGCGATCTGCGTAAAACCTGAATCTCGGCTCAGTGTAACAAATAATTACGAATTCGTAATGACGTTTTTTACAAGAAGCAAGCTATGCACAGCGTATCGTAGAGAACGTCATTAGTAATTACGAATTAAAAATTGTTAAGTTGAGATGGGAATGACTAAGATTTGTTATGGAAAATTTTAGGTTCAACAAAGTATTCTACGAGTGACGAGCTAATCGTCTTAATAATATTGAGTTTGTGACGACGCTAACAGAGCTAAAAGCCATTAATGCAGCAGCGCCAGATGGGTTAAGGACAAAACCCAGACTAGGGAACAAAACACCTGCTGCTAAAGGAATGCCAACTGTATTATATGCAAAAGCCCAGAATAAATTTTGGCGGATTTTGTTGAAGGTGGCGCGACTAAGCTGAATAGATTCGACTACATCGTTTAAGCGATCACGCATTAAGACAATTTCAGCAGTTTCCATTGCCACATCTGTCCCGGAGTGCAAAGCAATTCCTACATCTGCTTGAGATAAAGCTGGAGCATCATTGATTCCATCTCCTACCATTGCGACTACTGAGTGCTGAGTGAGGAGTGAGGAGTTAGGAGTTCCTTTTGTCCCTGCTTGTTGTAAATTCTTGATTGCAGCTGCTTTTTTCGCTGGGGGAACACCTGCTATGACATCAGCACTATCTAATCCTAGTTGTTTGGCTATGGCGCTAGCTGCTTCTAGGCGATCGCCACTGAGCAACATTACCCGTAATCCCATCTGACGCAATTTGTCTACAGTGGATTGGGCATCTGGTCTAAGGGTATCAGAAACAGCAATTAATCCGGCTAGAGTTCCCCCAACTGCTACACAAACGACTGTTTTACCATCTGTTGCCAAATCCTGTGCTACCTGTTGTGCAGTTTCACTAATTGAAATACCGTGCCAACTCAACCAATCCCAGTTACCCAACAGTACAACTGTGTCCTCTACCACAGCAGACACTCCTAATCCTGGTTCCGTGTGAAAGTCCACAGCTTCTGGAATAGATAACTTTTGTCTCTGTGCTTCTTGCTGAATCGCTTTTGCTAGAGGGTGGTGAGTACCACTTTCTACGGCTGTTGCTAGTTGGATTAGAGAGTAGGGATTCCCACTTCCCGTTTCTGAAATTAACAAGCAATCGGTCACGATGGGATGACCCGTGGTCAGAGTACCAGTTTTATCAAATACTACAGTGTCTAACTGGTGTACTTTTTCTAAAACGTCGCCGCCTTTGATTAACAAACCCCGTTCTGCGCCCATAGCAGTCCCAACAAGAATAGCTGTTGGGGTAGCAAGTCCTAAAGCACAGGGACAGGCAACTACCATAACTGCGATCGCTAGTTTTAAACTAATTAATAAAGGGGAGCGGGGAGCTTGATGTATAGCGTGGCTCATCATCTCCATCTCACCAGACATGGCGATATCAGTCCAAAGATGAGTGTCGAAAAAGTACCAAAAGACAAATGTTAATAAAGATGCTGTTAACACCCCGTATGTGAAGTAACCAGCTACTGTATCGGCTAACTTTTGTACTGGGGCTTTCCGAGTTTGGGCGGCTTCTACTAAAGCAACAATTTGAGCTAGAGTTGTATCACTTCCAGTCCGGGTTGTCTGAATAGCGATCGCTCCTGACTGGTTTAGTGTACCGCCTGTCACCGAATCTCCCGGTTGCTTAATTACTGGCACGGCTTCCCCAGTCAACATGGATTCATCGACTGTTGTTTGACCAAGCACCACTTCACCATCTACAGGAATTTTATCGCCTGGCAGCACCTGTAACCATTCACCAACCCGCACCTGTTCGGCAGGAATCTCTACACTAGAAGATCCCACTCCTCCTTTTTCTGGGTTGGCAATCAATCGCGCTACCTGTGGCTGAAGTGCTAGCAATTTCCTAAATGCAGCAGCAGCGCGACCTCTAGCTTGTTGCTCTAATGTTCTTCCTAAAAGAATAAAGCCCAGCATCATTACTGGTTCGTCAAAGAAGCACTCCCAACCCATTTGGGGAAAGAGCAGCGCTACTAAACTAGCAATGTAGGCTGTCAGCGTTCCCAATCCTATCAGGGTGTTCATGTTAGGCGCATTTCGCCGCCAGCCTAGCCAGCCATCTACTAAAATCGGGCGACCGGGAATTAATAACGCCACTGTAGCCAATCCACAGTGAAACCAGATGTTATTTAACAGTGGCAGCACCGAGCTACCAAGATTACCAAAATGTCCACTTCCCGACAATAACAGCAACATTGCAGCGATCGCCAACTGCCTAACAGAAGACCGCATTTCTCGGCGTTGTCGTTCTGCTGGATCTGGTAAGGTAGATATTTCGCCTGCTACTGTGGCCCTAGCTTTTCGGGGTTGAGTTGGAAATCCAACGGCTGTTAATCGCTGTGCCAGTGCATCTGCATCTACCGCACCAGTTTCTGACTCTACAACTGCTACCTCTGTCGCCAGGTTCACACAGGCACTCTTGACTCCTGGATGTTGGGTTAGCTGTCGTTCTACCGCGTTCACACACCCAGCACACTTCATGCCCCCAACATCAAGAATAATTTTCTCTAAAATTGGGCCAAGTTCTGGGGCTAGCTTAGTTTTTGGGACAAGTTGCATGGCAAGTGTTTAGATTCGCTACAGAAATTCAACGCCTGACTAAAAGCGTCTCTAATTTGAGCGTAGGCTAAATATGGAACTACGACTGTATGTCAACCCTATTAAATTTATTAATTTATCGTACTTCCTAAGGGTCATTGACGACTCCAGCGTAGATAAGTCACATAAATGATAGCTGCAACCTGCATTGGCATCAGGACAATCAGGCTTTTCCAAAAATTGTAAATTTCTAAATTAGACATGGCGCTGAAATAGCCAAAGCCCAACAACAAGAAGAGTATCCAGATGAGCTGTTTACGTTTGATGGTTAGCATAGCAGTATGATTCATAATTTTTTAACAAAAATCTCTAGTTATACCTATAAATCTGTAGAGAATACACAATAGCTTTCATGAATAGCTACTCAAGAAAAAAGTTTACCCAAGGGTGAGTTAATAAAATAAGAATACATTTCTCCTGTCTGTGATAGTTTATACAGGAGGAGAAAATAGTAAATCAAAAGTATAAATAACCCTATTATCTGTAATTTTCTTTGTTTTACTGGATGACAATAAAATGCTGTAATTCGGCTTTTTGTGACTAGTTTCAGAGTAATATGAACTGCCACAATCACAAAACTGGCAAATAAAAGTGGATCGAATAAATTTTCTGCCAGTGCTTCAAGCAAATTGCCTTGGGCAATAGCCATAAAGGAGCGAGTCATCCCACAATTTGAACATGGAATTCCAGTCAAATGCTGGATTGGACAAACTAAGAATCTTATTCTATAACCCAATACGTTTGGGTTAAGCGCTACTTCTACAAAATCGTGGGTTTTAAGACGCGATAAATCGCCGTCTCTACAAGTATTTTGGTCTTATCTGAACTGTATTGCTCTATAACCTTGGTGATAAAAATAAGTACCAATTAGGGGTTACAGGAGAATCCTACTAAACCCCAGCAAACTAATTTCCCTTGGTTTGGTGCGGCTCGTTCTAACTAGGAGCCTCTAGTGACTAGAGGGGTATGAGTTAGGTGGATTCGCAGGCGATTAAAGCCTGAAAATCTATAACTGTTTTTAGATGTAGGTGCAAACCCTACCCTTCAGAGGTGAAGTGACTCCCTACCTGGGCACACCGAGCGGGCGACATCCCAGCAGAGTGAAGCTGCCAGCAGGACGCAATCAGTTGTAAAACAAGCAGGTAACAACACTGGCGTTAAGGGGGAGGTAGCATGAGTAAAATAAGTCCTAGAAAAGCGTCTTACGGGAATGGCTACATCCTGAACTAAAAAATGTAGACCACGGCTCATAAAATCTCGCGGTAGTATCGTACCTCTAACCGCAATCCTCCGAGATAGAGTCAGGCGAATTGGACTGCTCTAAACTACCACAACAATCTAAGCTACGGAACGAGTAAAAACGTCACATTGGTCTGAGGCATTATTTTAATCGTCGAAAACCTCAGTAGGTTATGTCAAACGGAATTCCAAGTGACGGGTAAGATGTCAGCAAAACTGCTGACGGGTGTTCAGAGTACATTCAACCGAGTAAACCATGATTAGGCACAGTTCTTATTTAACTAGTGAATCTTGGAATAAGTTTCCCTGGAAGAAAATCCAGAAAAACGTATTCCGGTTACAAAGAAGAATATACAAAGCCATGAAAGAGGGCAATCTGGTAAAAGCCAAATCTCTTCAAAAGCTAATTCTGAAGTCCACCTCAGCGAAACTGTTGGCTATCCGTCAAGTTACCCAACTTAATAGGGGAAAACGAACGGCAGGTATAGACGGCAAAAAGCACTGACACAAACCGAAAGAATGCAACTGCTGCAATTACTGCAACACGGAGCATTTGAATGGAAACACCAGGGATTGAAAGAAATCCCTATTCCTAAAAAAATGGGAAGGTGAGAATACTTAAAGTGCCAACTATATCTGATAGGGCATGGCAGTGTTTAGCAAAACTAGCACTCGAACCAGCCCATGAAGCGACCTTCAATGAAAGGAGCTATGGTTTTCGACCCGGCAGGAGTGCAAAAGACGCTCAACAATATATCAGGATTAATCTCAGAAGTTCTTGCAACGGTAAGGATAAAAGAGTTATCGAACTTGATATTAAGAAGTGTTTTGACCGCATCTCCCACAAGGCAATCATGGATAGGCTCATCGCACCCCAAGCGCTAAAACTCGGTATATTCCGATGCCTAAAAGCAGGAATATCACTCAAATTTCCTGAACAAGGAACACCGCAAGGTGGTGTGGTCAGTCCGCTTCTAGCCAACATTGCGCTCAATGGAATCGAAGATGTCAATAAGAGCTATCGACGCGGTTATGCCGTCCGATACGCCGATGACATGATTATTTTCCTACAACCCCAGGATGACGCTAGCAAATTCATCAAGAACATTGAGGAATTTTTAGCCGAACGCGGCATGGAAATTAGCCCAGAAAAGACAAAGGTTACACCAGCGACCGACGGGTTTGACTTCCTTGGATGGAACTTCAAGGTTCAGAGAAGCGGCAAGTTTGTCTGTACTCCCTCAGTGGAGAACTACACAGCATTCCGCAAGAAAGTCAAAAGTATTGCTAATACTTCTCATTATGGTGCGGAAACAAAAGCGCAAAAAATAGCTCCCATCGTCAGGGGGTGGCGGAACTACCATGACAGATGCAATATGGACAGCACCAAAGATTCACTTTGGTTCTTGAACCACGCAACTTTCAAGAAGTTTCTAGCCGAAAAGAAGATGACCAAATATAGGGCTGAAGCTCTCGTTAAGAAAGCCTTTCCTAGCGTCTCTTGGACAGAGGGCAAGTTCGTATGCGTTAAAGGGGGTAAGTCGCCATTTGACGATGATATCGCCTACTGGAGTAAGAGACAATGCAAACTATATTTTGGCGAAACGGCTACAGCGCTTAGAAAACAAAACCATATTTGTGGATATTGCGGGTTGAACTTCTTACCTGGTGATGATATTAACCTACACCATAAGGACGGAAACCATGACAACTGGAAAAAGAACAATCTTGTGGCTATACACATGCATTGCCACCAGTACATCCACTCAGGCACAGCGCAAGCTGAGAACATCCAGGAGCCGGATGTAGCGAAAGCTACACGTCCGGTTCTGAAGGAGAGGTGCGGGAGGTAATACTCCCCATCGACTCTAATACAAAGGATAAGGAGATAATTCAAACACCTACAGGGCTTATGTAAACAGTAGCTGAAACCCTTGTTTCCATGTAGACACAAAACGTTTTCCCCAGGGTATTGACCCTAGAACTTGTCGTTTTGCGTCAGTCCTAACTTATTCTAAAGATACACTTAAGATATATAAATTTACAGAGAAACCAAAATGGGAAATCTTAAGTTTTTAGAACCAGCCCTGCTTATTCACAAAGTAGGTATTTACAAATTCTTCAGGAGGCTTATTCAAATAGATCATGCCTTCGATTAAACCTACAAGTTGCATAATTAACAAGGCAATACCGTAGGTGAAAGAACCCGCAACTACAGAAACCACCAACATGATAAAGCCTTCTGGAGCGTATCCTAGAATAAATTTATGAACCCCAAATCCTCCAAGGATAATGCCACAGTAACCAGCTAGAAGTTGTTTGGTAGGGTGACTGGGGTTGAGATTTGACATATTAAATGCTGCTCCTTGATAAGTAAGATATAAAAATAAAGTCTTTATTGTAATCAAAGCAAATACATTTACTTGCTTAATAAATACATTTTTAATTTTTTCAGTACAAGTAAGCCCCAAAATGACTAAAATCAGCGTGCTTCTATTTTAGAGGAGACGCTAAAATGTCTTGCGGCATAGCTTGAAAATCTGGCGCTCCTTAATAAATTTTGGTTTGGTGGATTGGATGACTGCAAACTCTGTTGCAGAAGTTTTGCAGCTTTTCAAGTAAGACATTTGGTCTTGAGAAGAATAAATCTCAATAATCCTCAAAAACTGCTATACCACTTTTTACAAGTCCATCAGTATTATTTCCGGGTTTTTTATGATCGCTTCCACTGGTAGTAAAACGCCATTGCACCAATGACAAAATTCAGTTATTGGCTAAAATCACCCGGATAAGAATAAATGCTTAACTAGATATTTGGTTGTCTATGTTAACAGCATTATCTGAATTGGCTTTTCAGCTAGTATTTATGCTTGGAGCCAATTATAACCAGTAAATTGTTCTTACATAAGGAGATAAAATCAGATATTTACATTTTTGACAACAGTACGCTTAAGTATTAATTACTACCTAAAACAAATAGGCTTAATAATGTACCACTATTCCAAAGGCTGTGTAGGAGCATAGGAGCAAGGAGGTTGCGCGATCGCGTGTAAACTACCCCTAAAACGATCCCCAATGCTGTCAGGGGAAGAATTTCCGATAAGCTGAGGTGAGCGATCGCAAATAACAGACTACTGATTATAATCGATCCCCATACGGGTAAGTAACGAGTTAGAGAAGGTAGCAAAAAGCCACGAAACAGAATTTCTTCGAAAAAAGGAGCAGCGATCGCTGCTGTAAAGAAGAATATACCAAGTGCTACCCCATCTTGGCTTTCTAAGGCCAGTTGCAGCAGGGGGTTACTACCACCCTGCCCTTGCCATAGCTGTTGATTGATTAAAGATACCATCACAACTATAGGCAAAGCCGTACAATAGCCGCCCAGTCCCCACAGAAACCAGTTATTTTGAAAACGGAAGCGGAACCAAAATTCTGGTAGCGGAAAAAATGGCTTGAGAGAGAAATACAGCACTAACAGCGCACCTAATGCTACCAATAGGTAACTAACCAAAACAGAAAATGCCTGAAGTCGCACATCAACAATAGGGCGCGGAATGGGTAGGACCGATATCACCAAGGGCACAAAAATTTGCCCCATAAAGAAAAAGCCTACAATAAAAACCTGCAAAACCGTTTCACCATCCCAAGGCGTTGACCAAGGAATATCAGCATTTTGAGCTAGTAACGAGGCTTTTCCTTTCAACAAGCGTTGAGCAAATAATAAAATCAGCAATATTAGACCAATTAAAGCCGCCAAGGTAGGAATAGTACCAATAACCGCTAATTTCAACACCGCTTGAGCAGCAGTTTCTTTTTGTGCAGCTTTTACTGCTAATAAAGCTTCTTGTCGTTGTTGGAGTTGGTATAGCTGAACCAAAGCAGTAGAGCGAAACCAACCTTCTAGATTCTTTTGAATCCGTTCTTGAGCATTTTGGAGCAGACGGGGAGGATTGCTCCACAGTCCACTCAATACAGCTGCGGTTTCTCCAAACTCTGGATTGACATCTGAGCGCTCTTGTAATTCACTCCAAGTTTTCAGGGCTGTATCCGTCTGTCCTTGCTGTGCTTGTAAAATTCCCAGGCGCAGGTCTAATTCAGCCAGTAATTTTTGTAATTGCTTTAGGGACTGCTGTAACTGTTGCTTTCCTTGTTTAGAGGTTTTAGTAGTCGGAGGAACTTCAGGTAGAGGTTTAGGAGGTATGGGAGTTATTTCAGATTGAGAGCGTAATTGTGCAAGCTTATTGTTAACTTTGTCCAAATTCGCTTGAACTGACTGACGTGCCTCCTGATATTGCTTTGTAGCGCTTTCTAGTGGTTGCTCACCAAGTATCGCTTCCCGAATCCCTTGAAGATTGTCATCACCGCTATCTTCTGATTGCCAAGCTTGGGCCTGCAAAGCAATATTGGTTTGGTACAGTTCCAGGCGACTTTGGAACTGGGGTTCTTGCCAACTACCGAATAAAGCCGAAACTGCCAACAGAACTGCTATCGGCGTTAGCACAAAAATTAAAACCAACCGCTTGAGTGTCATCTATCCCCCTTTGACTAACCAGTGGAGAGCGCGTCCCCCTTGGGAATTATCGCAAGAAAAAGTCAGAGGTGGATAAATATCATCAATATAAAGGTTTTAAGTTTGGTATCGCTAAAGAAACTCCAGTCTTAACTCAAGACTTTGAAATTCGATACTGCTGGGCAATGTAATAAAACAAACGATAGTAATCTTGAAATTCTTGGCTTTTGCTTCGTCCCTGCCAACAGTATTTCACTTGATCCTGAGTGAGTGTCAGTGTCATAGAAGCTACTCTTTGATCAACTTCTACAACTAGCACCCCAGATACTCCTTGGGCGGTTTGAAAGTTGGGTTTGATATTTTTCACTGGCTCTTGCTCTGTAACAATCGAATTCAGTAACTGCTGACTTGCCCATCCTCGAATTTCCACCGTTTTGTTTTGGGGCGAAATAAAGGCAATTCCATCACCATTTGCTGGGCCTGCTGAAGAAGTCCAGTTACTCGGATATGGAAATTCAAAGCCATAACGAGAGTTGCTATAAGTTTTCCATGCGATCGCTCCAGCGTTAAAATCATTTGCAGTACAACCCCAAATAATTACTAACAGGGCAATAAACGCGCTAACGCTGGCAGCAAACCGATAAATTCTTCGCCCCAAACTACAAATTTTATTAGCAGTAGCCATTTACATTACACATTTTGCCAAAGTCACTGATTTTATAGAAATACCAGAAACTCAGATCAATACCTTGCACTGAAAGAGCGCTCATTAAAAATTAAATATTCTTTCAGGATATTTACCATTCTCTTTTGGCTCCTCAGTAGAGAAGCTTATAAAGAGTGCTTTATCACACATTTTATGTACAGTGCATCTCAGAAAGCCGAGCTAACTTTGGAGCTTTTTCACTTCCAAACCAACACATCTTTGCAATTTCCACCAAATCTTTCTGTAATTTCCATTGGTAAGCCAAACGACCAAAAACCTCCAGATATTGATATTTCTGGTTTACCAGATTCGGATGTGGCATCTCGCATCCACGCACAAATTTGGGTGAATGGGGACGAATACCATATTACCGATTTGGACAGTTCTAATGGTACATACATTAACGGTGCGAAACTTCAACCTCAAGTTTTTTGTCCACTACATCCAGGAGACAGAGTTTCCTTTGGACAAGGAGACAAAATAACTTTTATGTTTAGGGTGCAACAACACTCTGCATCTGCTACAAAAAACCCTCCATCAAGCTCCGCGCCAACAAAAATTACAGCACCTACCACTAGTAAAGAAGAGGAAGATCAAGTAATTCTTGCTAGCAAGCTTATTGGTTTAGGGCTAATCCTCGCAGGCATTACATTTTTAAGTACAAGTATTTATGTGAGCGTCTACTTACGCAGCACACCTGGAATTTTGCTGTGTATGGGAGGTGTCGTAGCTCTAAATTGGGGTGGGCGCGATAATCGCAAACTAGGATGGGTTTTGATTGGGATCGGAATTGCTCTATTCATCGCCAGTGGTGTTGTAATCGGTTCAGTTTCACTTTTTTCTCTGCTGGTGTCATTCGCTGGCATCTCCTGTGGATATCAGTTGTTTACAACCGGAAAAGTGTTCAACTTTAATCCGCTTACACTCCAAATAGTTAAAAAATAAGCCAAGTTAGGGAATCATTAATTAGCGATCGCTAATTGCCATTGAGGTTTCAGGATTTGAATCCTAAGCCCTGATTAACTTCGAAGAGGTTTGTCGTGAGGGATTTATCACTCAATAAACAGCATTTCAGCTTTTGATATAAACAAATGTAACAAAAGTAGCGTCAAAACGTTTTGCTGTCTTGACAACCAATAGAAGAACCGATAAGTTGATATACATACCCGGGTAAGACCGTTAAAGAGTTATATGCAAACGCAAACTAAGCAAAAGGTCACTTTGTATTTATCGCCAGAGTTGCACAGAAAACTGAAGATTCGTTCAGCAGTTGATTCCGAACCAATGTCAGAACTTGCCGAACGCGCCCTTGGTTTTTATCTATCTAATCAAGAATTGGTTGACGAATTGGAAGATTCTTCTTTTGGGCGGGCTCATAGAGTTTATTCATGCCCAACTTGTGATAGCTCGCTAGTCTTACGTGATGGGGAACTGGTTACTTTGGGCAATCAACCAGGAGTAGTCGGTCAAGAACATCTTTCCATTGATGAGATGGATGGAGATGAAACCAACCCCAAGGGTGAGGAAGAGTTAGTTCCTTGCTAGATAGGAATTATGGATTATTTATTCATGGTTCGGTTGTCTTTACCAGAAGCAATGTCTCTACTGTCTCTATAAGGTCTCAAGTAGGTCGAAGTATGAAAGAAGAGCTCAATATCCTAATTCAAGCTCAATACCCTTTAATCTACCTTGTGACCTCCGAGGAAGAGCGGGCCGAGCAAGCAGTTTCCACAATCGCCCAGTTGTTGAAGCCCCAGCGCCGAGTATTTGTTTGGACAGTGACACACGGGATTGTGGAATATGGTCAACCCCGGAACGTCACCCAACATAATACCGTTTCTCCAGAGGCGGCGATTGAGTGGATAATCCGGCAGAAAGAACCGAGTATATTTATTCTTAAAGATTTACACCCCTTTATTGATGCGCCTGCAACAAATAGATCGTTACGTGATGCGATCGCTAGCTTTAAAGGTACGCAAAAGAACATCATTTTGATGTCCCCAATGCAACAAGTACCTATAGAGTTGGAAAAAGAAGTTGTTGTTATCGATTTTACACTGCCAGATATGGCAGAGTTAAATAAAGTACTGACTCAGCACGTAGACCAAAATCGTGGTCGGCGGTTGACAACAGAGGCTAGAGAAAAGCTTCTCAGAGCAGCTTTAGGTCTAACTAAAGATGAAGCTGAAAAAGTCTACCGAAAGGCGCAGGTAACTACAGGGCGTTTGACGGAAGATGAAGTAGATATCGTTTTATCTGAGAAAAAGCAACTAATCCGGCGCAATGGCATCTTAGAATACATCGAAGAAGATGAAACCATTGATGCTGTAGGTGGCTTAGAAGAGTTAAAAAGATGGCTCAAGCAACGCTCTAACGCTTTCACAGAAAGAGCGAGAGAGTATGGTTTGCCTCAACCGAAGGGGATGTTAATTCTTGGTGTTCCTGGTTGCGGTAAGTCATTAATTGCCAAAACGACTTCCCGGCTGTGGGGTTTACCACTGCTGCGGTTGGATATGGGCCGAGTCTACGACGGCTCAATGGTGGGACGAAGTGAAGCAAATTTGCGAAACGCCCTGAAAACAGCAGAATCAATTTCCCCAGCGATTTTGTTCATCGATGAATTGGATAAATCCTTTGCTGGTAGTGGAGGTTCTTCTGATTCCGATGGGGGAACTTCAAGCAGAATCTTCGGCTCTTTCCTCACATGGATGCAAGATAAGAAGTCACCAGTGTTCGTGATGGCAACAGCCAACAGAGTAGAACGCTTACCTGGCGAATTCTTGAGGAAAGGACGCTTTGATGAAATTTTCTTTGTCGATCTGCCAACACCGGAAGAACGGCAACACATTTTTAATATTCATCTGACCAAGCGCCGTGAAGACATCTCTAGATTCGATCTTGAGCAACTAGCCAAGATGTCTGATGGCTTTTCTGGGGCAGAAGTTGAACAAGCGATCGTTGCGGCAATGTATGAAGCTTTTGCCCAAGATCGGGAGTTCACCCAACTAGATATTATTGCTGCACTGAAGGCAACATTGCCGCTGTCTCGAACGATGCAAGAACAAGTAACGGCTCTGAGAGATTGGGCCAGACAGCGCGCACGCCCCGCAGCATCCTCCGTAGCTGAATATCAGCGAATGGAGTTTTAAAAGCTTTCCTCTGCCATCCCAGGGGGAAAGGCTAGCTCTGAATGCTAGCAGTTATAAGAAAAAGCCGCATCCTAAGAGCGGCTTCGCCCGAAACAAACCGTTGTCGTTTTTCTCAATCTTCTCATTGGAGGAAACCCAAATGTCTCACTTTAGCACCCTGCGTACCAAGATCACCGATGCCGAAATCCTCAAAGCTTCTTTGCGCGACCTCGGTATCAGCGTAAAGACTGAAGCTGATGTCCGTGGTTATAACGGTCAGCGCGTCCGTTCTGACATTGTAGCTATGTTGGATGGCGAATATGACCTCGGCTGGTCTCGCAACAGCGATGGTTCTTTTGACCTAATCGCTGACCTGTGGGGCGTTGCTAAGAAGCACAACCAAACCGAGTTGATCAACTCAATCAACCAAAAGTATGCCGTTAACAAAACTTTGGCTGAAGTAAAACAGCGCGGTTTGCAAAACGCCAATGTGAAGTTGGTATTGCAATAACAATTTCTCTGCGCGTTCCCAAAGCTGCACGGGTTAACCATATAAATAGCGGTTAGCCCGCTTTTTTATCGGGACTGAGATTTATTTCTCAGCCCCGATTTTTATAAAATTGTATCCTTCAGCCCCACTCAGCTAAACATAAATAAGTCTAGCTCATCGACATTATGAATAATATTAGAATCATGAACATTATATGCCACTGCTAGTTTAATACTAGCTTGTAGCCTCAATTCTACATTTAAACTAGGGTTAAAAGCTGCTTGAGCTAAGTTATCCAATTTTTCATAAGTAGCAATAATATTAGCTACAGTAGTTTTGTAATCCTGATCAATTTGTTCAAGTAATGCCATCGCAGCTGTTGGGCCAAGAAAGGCAAGTCCTGCTCCTGCAACTAATCCAGCACCAGCAGTAGAACCTGCTACAAAGTTTTTGTTGTTGCCTGCATCAATTAGCTCCCAGTCTTTACCTGTAATTTCTTTAAGCTGAAATTTAAGTTCAGCAATAACTTTGCTGAATTCTTTTGGTGAATTTGCCAGTGTGTTTATGTAACTTTCGCAAAGTTTAATAGTCTCAACCCCACGCTTGACTCGCTTTTGATAAAGACTTGCAGCCGCATCTTGTAAAGACTTACAGACGTTTTCGTATTTATCTACTGCACTGCGTAGCCTCTGTTGAGCCTCTTTCCTATATGTTCTTTTAAACATTGATTCCTCAAAAATTAAAAATAATTGGTTGGCTTCAGATTAGCCATTGAATACAATATATTCAAATTATGATTAAAACTATAATTGTATAAACACTTAAACCTTACTTTGTAACTATTTAGTTTATAGCTGCATATTTATCAAATTATTTAAATTTGGAGTACAAGATATACTTTATTTAGCTAATAATATTAATTGATATTTTTAAAGAAAAATAAGTGTTTCAATCTAATTATAAAATAAATATAAATTAGGAATTTAAATTAAGTATTATTACCATATTTGCAAGCGATCGCTCTTAGAGGATGTTTGAAAAGTTCTCTTGTCGGTATCAAAAATTTTAGATCCCCCTAAATCCCCCTTCAAAAGGGGGGACTTTGATTCCGGTTCCCCCTTTTTTAAGGGGGGTTAGGGGGGATCTAAAGTGCCTAAAGTCACAGCGAAACACTTTTCAAACAACCTCTTAGAACACAATTCAATCACAAACTGGTACAAACTTTTTTTGCAGTTCTAGTTAATGCATCCATTTTTTAGCTGAGGTACAAGTTATGAATATCACACTCAAGTCAGAAATAGAGCAATTTATTCAAGCGTAAATTGCAAGTGGTAGATTTGCTAGTGCAGAGGATGTGATCGCTGAAGCTTTTAAGTTGCTTCAAGAAAGAGAACGGCAACGGCGAATTGAAGAATTACGCCAAAAAATTGTTGTAGGAACTGAACAAATTGCTAAAGGACAAGTAACTGATGGCGAAGTTGTTTTCGCTAGATTTCAAGAAAAAATTCGGAAAATTGCTGAGGAGTCTGATAAATGAGTAGTTATTCATTTTCAGATGAAGCAATTCAAGATTTAGATATTGCGTTCGATGCGAAAGTCGGGGTTTAGCTGACAGAATTCATAAAACTGATCTTCGGTTAGTGCGTAGGCGTAGCCCGTTGTAAACATCGCAGGTTTCAATTGCAAAACCATTGGTATAAACTCTCTCTGTGGCTACAGGTAAGTTGGTGGTCATAATTGCTTTGTGGCTACTTCACCTGCTTTAACTATAATCTTTTCACAATCTACGGTTAAATCAGGCTTAACTCATGAAGATTAAAATTATTGCCACTGTAAAGAGGACAATGCTTAGGTGGACGGCAAGCTTCGAGTTTGAATTAAACGTAAGTAATCTCATTGACTGAACATATCATTGCAATCAACTTGCTTAATTCACCGCATCTCAGTACAGTAAAATCACAAGCAGTTTCAAGGTCATAAAAATGACGACTGAAAAAAGGATTGCTGTGGTAACAGGCAGCAATCGAGGGCTAGGATATGCTATTTCCCGTCAATTATCCAAAATTGGCAACCGCGTAATTCTGACGAGTCGTAATGAAACAGATGGTCTTGCTGCTAAAGGTCAGCTTACCAATAAAGGGTTTGATGTTGATTATCACACTCTGGATGTCACCAATGATGGAAGTGTGCAACAGTTTACCGAGTGGCTACGTGAAACTTACGGCAAAGTAGATATTCTGGTCAATAATGCAGGCGTAAATCCCACAACTAAGCCGGAAGAGTCCAGCTTACTGACTGTGCAACTGGAAACAATGCGATCGACCTTTGAAACTAATGTTCTAGCGGTACTCAGAATTTCTCAAGCCTTAATTCCGTTGATGAAGGTGCAAAATTACGGCCGCATTGTCAATATCTCAACGGAAATGGCATCTCTAACATCAGTTCCCACTGACTACTACCCTTTAGCGCCATCCTATCGACTCTCGAAGGTGGGAGTAAATGGACTAACTGTGCTTCTCGCCAAGGAACTCCAGGGTACTAATATTCTCGTAAATGCTTATTCTCCAGGTTGGATGAAGACAGATATGGGGGGAGATGATGCGCCGTTCACGGCAGAAGAAGGAGCCGAAACTGCTGTCTATTTAGCAACGCTTCCCGATGGAGGAGCGCAAGGACTGTTTTTTGCAGAGATGCGAAAGTTTGGTGGCCCTATTCAAGTACAATGGTAGGTTAATATGGGAGATTCCGCAGGTTTACCGCCTATTTACGCTGATAAGCCGATTGAATTAGCACCTGCTAAAATTATTACCTCGTTCCCAGTCAATACTTTTTTAGAAAATCTAGCGAGCGCACCAGATGGCACAATCTTTGTAACCAATCACGAAGTTGGCGAGATTGTTAGCATTACCCCAGATGGCAATCAGCAAATTCATGCGACTGTTGAAGGCAAAGTAAGTGGTCTTGCTTTCACTAGCAACGGCGATCTAGTAGCAACAGGCTGGAATGCTGATTCTATACCTGTGGTTTCTCTAGTTAAAAGTGATGGCACGGTGGAAACGTTGCTGACACTGCCAGACGCAATATTTCTCAATGGCATCACCCCACTTTCTGACACTCAGTATTTGACAGCAGATTCCTATCGTGGTGCAATCTGGCTGATTGATGTTGTTCAACCCAGTGGATCAATTTGGCTAGAACATCCAATGCTGGCTCGTAGCAATTCGGAGAGCGTGTTTCCGGCTGCAAATGGCTTGAAGCGTTTTGGTAATTTCCTCTACGTTTCAAATACGGAAAAAATGTTACTGTTGCGGATTCCCGTTGATAGCACTGATAAACCAGGTGAGCCGGAAATTTTTGTTGAGCAAACTAATATTGATGACTTTGCCTTTGATGTAGAAGGCAACCTTTATGGAGCAACGCACATTTACAACAGTGTGGTACGAATTGCACCCGATCGCAGTACTACTATTATTGCTCAAGCCGAGCAAGGTGTAATTGGCAGCACAGCCGTGGCTTTTGGTCAAACTGAGGGCGATTGCACCGCGATTTATGTTGTAACTAATGGTGGAATGTTTTTACCTCCGCCCACGGGTGTCGTTCCTGCTAATGTTGTTCGGCTTGAGGTTGGAAAACCTGGATATCCCTTGGGTTGAGAATGACCAAATTGGGGATTTTCAATTGAAAATCCCCAATTGAAAGAAAAATGTTTCAGAACAAGCAAATTTATACTTGCTCTGCGAAAATCAAGCTACGTAAAAAATCTAAAATCCAAAATTGATTGGCATAACGAATGGAGATGGAACAGGACGATCAATTTGTAACCGTGGTCATTACACAAGTTGTAAAGCCAGGATGCGAAAGTGCTTACGAGGCTTGGTTGAAAGAAATTACCAGGGTTTCCAGAACCTATATAGGTCATCTGGGAACAAATGTGATTCGTCCCCAACTTGGTGTGCGAAATGAATATGCGATCATCTTCCGGTTTGACGGTTATGAAAATTTAAAGGTGTGGATGACATCGCGCGATCGTGAATATTGGCTGAATCAAGGTAAGCATTTGGTAGAATCCGATCCTTATGTTCAACAAATCTGTGGATTAGAAGCTTGGTTTTCTCTTCCCGGTCAACCACTGAAAACTCCACCGCGCTACAAAATAGCATTGCTAACTTGGGGAGCCGTATATGTGTTAATTAATTTGTTGAGTACGTTTATAGTCCCCCTACTTCGTGGTTTACCACCCTTGATTATTTCGTTGATCGTTACGATTACTATGGTTTTGCTGTTGACATATATTGTCATGCCTAGAGTTAGCCGTTTGTTTAGCTTTTGGCTATATCCTAAATCACGAAAAGTTTAGCCATTTAAATTACTTTAACCAACAGCAAACTCGGTAAATTGTCGTTTAAAGGGTGAATGAAAAGCCAAAATGATGTCTTTTTTGGGTATACCTCGACTAATAAGTTCATTGGCAATACCTCCTTCAGTACCATCGTGTTGAATCCAAAGTTTTTCGTTTTTAATATCTAGATGCAAAACACAACCATATACGCGACGCTTATTTGACCACCCCGCATGAACAACTTGGTAGCGATGCCTACGGCGGGGCAAAGCCCAACGCGCTCTCTATCAAAAATAACTTCTGCTTCGACTTCTTCGTTGCTGGCTTTGATTTCACTGTAACCTAGCAACAGTTCTTGAATAAGTTGACGGTACTGTTCTACTTTTGCCATTTTACGTTCACGAAGTGTGCCGTAGGCATTCGTCTCCTCTTGTGGATCGAAAACAATCAACCCAACTTGGTAACGTTGGATTAATAAGCGTGGCAGTTCTAAGGTAAAAAAAGAACGATAGGTGTCTAAGGGAACTGCTAAAGATAGAAGTCTCTCAGGTTGTTCTTCTTCAAGTGCTAGTTGATATTTGAGATACTGTCCTAAAGCAGTACTAAATTCAGTTGTAGTAGATGGAGCAACAAAGCTTTTAACTTCAACCGCAATTTTTTCTTGATTTCGTTCAGCTGCTAAAACTTTCTCTGCACCAAGGCCGATGTACATATCCAAACCGCCAAAACGGAGGAAAAGCGGGTCATTAGTGATGAGCCAACCCTCGTTCTCCAAAGCGCGTTTTACTGCATCATGGAATATGTCTTTTGCCGCCATAGATTCCTAAAATTTTGATTTCGTTCCTATAAAACTAGCTTGCTCTCTACCAAACCTGACTTAAATCTAAAACAAACCTAGGTAGCAACGGTTCACCAAAAAGTGTCTTAGGATTATCCAATTGTTCAACCGCAATATTAGGGCGATAAATAAAAACTCGGCGCTGTTTTCTATCAATTAACCAACCAAGTTGCGTCCCATTATCAATATACTCTTGCATCTTCTCTTGCAAAATTCGTAAGTTATCAGTCTCAGAACGCAATTCAATCACAAACTCAGGACAAATCGGTGCGAATTTTTTTCGCAGTTCTGATGGTATGGCTTCCCAGCGATCGCGTTTTATCCACGCCGCATCTGGCGATGTCTACGACGGGCTACGCCTACGCACTGCACCATTCGGCAAAGTAAATCCACCACTGGAACCAAACCCTACCCCTGTACCATCTTGCTTTGTCCAAATACCCAACTGAACAATAATATCAAAGTTATGTCGATCGGTTTCAGAACCAGTAGGGGGCATAATCACTAACTCTCCCACAGCAGTACGTTCAATGCGAAAATCACGGTTTAGCTGACAAAACTCATAAAACTGATCGTCAGTTAATGCGATCGCAGGTTGCAATTGCAAGACCATTGGTATAATTTCTGTGGCTATAGGTAAGTTAATGGTCATAATTCATATTTTGGGGCTTCACCTGTCTTTAGGATATATCTTGGCAAAATTTTAGGGGTAGTTATGTAACCACCCCTTTATTGCCCTAATAATTTAGAATTTACTTGCAGACCCCTTAATGGGAAGTTAATTTACTCGGAAATGTTAATCGAACTTTCAACTTGAGAATTAGCTAATGTTGGCGCAGAGAAAATCCGCGAGTACATACTTGATGGTTGTTGATGAGCAACAACTGGTAGAACTTGACGAGCATGAGCGGCTAATTCTATTGCTTTCACATCATAAGTCTGCGTTGCCAATTTGGGATAGAAGCCGATACCGATGATTGGCAGTAATAAACAAGCGGTAATAAATATTTCGCGGGGTTTGACATCAGATATTACAGCATCCAAGTGCAACTCTTGACTTTGTTCACCGTAGAACACTTGACGCAGCATCGACAGTAAATAGATTGGTGTCAAAATCACGCCAACTGCTGACAGCAGCACGACTACAATTTTGAAGCTGGAACTGTAAACATCACTGGTGGCGATACCCAGAAATACCATCAACTCACCCACAAAGCCACTCATTCCGGGTAAGGCGAGAGAAGCCATTGAACCAATGGTAAACAGAGCAAAGGTTTTGGGCATTACCTTGGCCATACCGCCCATTTTATCCATCATCAAGGTGTGAGTGCGATCGTAAGTTACGCCAGACAGGAAGAACAAGCTAGCAGCAATCAATCCGTGGGAAACCATCTGTAGCACTGCACCGCTTATACCCAGTTCTGTGTAGGAGGCAATCCCAATCAGCACAAATCCCATGTGGGCAATTGAAGAGTAAGCCAAGCGGCGTTTGAGATTGGTTTGGGCAAAGGCACAGCAAGCACCGTAGACAATGTTAACCACACCCAAAATTGCCAGCACTGGGGCAAAAGTCACATGGGCATTGGGCAACATTTCCACATTGAAGCGGATGAGGGCATAACCACCCATTTTTAACAACACACCAGCCAAAATCATTGAACCGGGTGCTGATGCTTCACCGTGGGCATCAGGTAGCCAAGTGTGTAAAGGGAAAATCGGCAGTTTCACACCGAAGGCAATTAAGAAACCTGCATAAACCAATAATTCCAAGGTTTTGGGGTATTCTTTCATTCCCAGAGTTGCCATGTCGAAGGTGACGGTATCTCCAGAGAATGCCATTGCAAAACCGGCAATCAAGATAAATATTGATGCGGCGGCGGTGTAAAGAATGAATTTGGTAGCCGCATAACGGCGGTTTTGTCCTCCCCAAATGGAAATCAGCAGGTAAACCGGCACTAACTCGATTTCCCACATTAGGAAGAACAGCAGCAAGTCTTGGGCGACAAATACGCCAAGCTGGGCGCTGTACATCGCTAGCATCAAACCATAAAATAATCGCGGCTTGGTAGTTACTTTCCAAGCCGCGAATATTGCGAGGGTATTTATTAAGCCTGTCAGAAGCAGCAAGGGCATCGATAAACCATCAACCCCCACAGCCCAATGCAAACCTAATTGCGGTATCCAAGGATAGTTTTCTACAAATTGGAGTCTTGAACTCTGAAAGTCGTACTTATACCAAAAGGCATAAATCATCAGTGCAAAGTCAGCGATCGCAACTCCCAGACCATACCAACGCACAGTTCTACCTTCTTTGTCTGGGATCAGGGGAATGGCTAAGGCAGCCACCAAGGGTAAGAGGATTATGGCTGTTAGCCAGGGAAATTCAATAGCATTCATCACTTCTGACAATCAATTTGCCTTCTCACTTTTAATTTCATTATATTAAGGAATCTATACTTTTGTAAACTATCTTGAACTCTAGAAGATTAAACCTTAACTGTTTACAGGAATATATACTCATTGAATCTCAGATTATCAGGATAAAGAAGAATAAATACTTATGGTATTTTGACGGTTACCATTCTAAATGTAAACTTTTGCAACGTCAACTAAAGCCGCCGTTACAATACGGTTATATTTTCTAGTTAAGTTTAATTGTCGGTTTACATAAAATATCGAGGCAGCTATAACTTCCAAGTTGCAAAACCTGGGATTATAGCTGCGTCAATATGTTGATGAAAAGAGTTGTGTAAACTATATTGCGTGGAAAGAAGAGCAGCCCTAAACAGTTGCAGATTGGTTTTCGAGGGGAAAAATCTGGCTTTTAAATATAATTGCAACAATTTCGAGCAATTGTCATTCTGGATAAACCTTTACAATACGTTCACCATTTCAACAATTTTGGAAAGATACCCGATAGAGTTGATTCGTCCATGAGTTTTAGGGATTCTCAACTGGCTAGCTTTTTTATGGTTCTTCCAACGTCGGCTTTATTGTATGTTTGGAAAAGTTATAGTTTAGCTGAAATAGCGTACTGAATTTCATGTATATAGACTAGAGCTACAGTCTATGAAAATATATAAATAATTTTGCTTAATTATAGGACTTACGCACACTCTACAAATTCTTCTCTTCTCTGCGATAAGTTAAGCTTTTTGGCAATTTTTGCGTAAGTCCTAAATTGCTGAGTCCGTTATGAATACTGAATTTTTAATGCAATAATCCCAATCAATACAGCAAGACCTAACGCTCTACGAAAATAATTGACCCCTTGAAATAATTCCAGCCACGCCCAAGTAAACAAAGAGCCATTTGCTACCACGTCTAAAACTGTATTGATTTTACCACTTGTAAAAATTAAAGCGAGTAAACTGGTTACTATCCAAACAATAAGTGGTAGGTTTGGCATCTGAGCTAAAACAATTTTGCCATCGCTGTCACGAAAAGTTTTATCAATTAATGTATTTTCCATTATTTGAAATTGCTACCTCGCTACAAATGATTAACTTACAGAAACTATTTGATGGTCTATTGAGAATAGGATTACATTTAGTTGTAAATTCCTTAATCCTATTAAAACATCTAGGGAAATCTCTTTTCAAGCATCTAATTGCTGAGATTATGACTATGTTAATAGACGTACATACACTAACAATATATCTGTCGTAAGAATGAATGCAATTTGGAGCAGTGAAGATTAGGGATGCTCACATCGTAATTATTTGGAAGTACGAGATGCCGCCGAGAAGGGTGACGATTAAACAGATTACTGAGTCATTGAATTAACGTGGCTGCCAGCTCGCCGCTAGCGCTCGTAAAATAAGATTAGTTCGAGATTCGACCTCAGATAAAAATACAGAAATTGACAAGTAGGAGTAATTCATGAATCGCCCCTACTATGTCTAGTTAATTGACATGGTATCTGAATTTATAGTAGCTACTATCGAGCAA
Organism: Nostoc punctiforme PCC 73102; assembly: GCF_000020025.1. GTDB lineage: Bacteria > Cyanobacteriota > Cyanobacteriia > Cyanobacteriales > Nostocaceae > Nostoc > Nostoc punctiforme. The sequence goes on from NC_010628.1 coordinate 631,677, forward strand.
AGCTTAAAACTCTTACAAACAGATAAACCCTCTGCTGATGGGATTCTCTGGGCACAGGCACTCAATACCAAACCAAATTTGCAATTGTACAATGGCAAAGCCGAAACTGCTCTCGAGAGTTGGCAACAAGCTCAAAAATATTACGATCTAGCAGGCGATACAATGGGCAGCTTGGGTAGTCAAATTAACCAGGCACGCTTTACAAAGTTTGGGATTTTATCGCCGTTCTAAACAGCAGTTGGAGGAGCTAAATCAAAAGTTAGGAGCAATGCCAGATTCGGAAATTAAAGTTAGTGGGCTAAGAACGCTTGGTTTAGCCCTATTGATGATTGGCGACTCTGGTAAGAGCCAACAAGTTTTAGAGTAAAGTTTAGCGCTCGCTCGTAAAATTGAAACTACACCTCAATTGAGTTCCATCCTACTAAGCTTAGGAAAAACCGCCGTAGACTTACAAGATCCAAAGGCGGCATTAGATTAGAGTTGTCGGGAAATAAAAGATAAGTGAGGCAATGCTGGTCTTGTAATTGGGATTCTCTTAAGCAGCCATCAAGTAGAAGTTCCATAATCCTGCTGCGGTCAGCATCAAATGGTCATCAAAGTTTTCAATCCGATTACGATAAATGACACTGGCGGCGTTGTAGCGCTTCACACCAGCAAAGGCATTTTCGCAAACTACACGGGATTGACTCAATTGACGATTCTCCGTTTTTTGAAGGTCACTTAACTTGCCCCCTTTGGGCTTTTTGTGAGGAAGATGGAGATTGTCATACTGCTTCTGTAATCCCTGAAAGCCCGAGTCTACTTCAATCGGAATTTCATCAGGCACACTACCTGCAATGTCATCTTCGTCATGAAAACGTTTGTCATGCAGTTTGCCTTCTCGTGCTTTGCTTAAGATCAAGACCCGTTTGGTTTCATCAACTGCCGCCAAGTGTTTACGCGTATGACGTTTCTTTTTACCGGAGTAATTCTGTTGTTGTTGTCTCTTTCTTGAGGTCGCGCAATTGGGCGTTCTGTCCCATCAATCATCACTCGTTGCACTCCTGGAAAGCGTGACAAAAATGCTTCAATGCTTTCGAGATGGCGTTCCGGCAGCGCCATCTTCTGTCCCAAAGCCGCTTCTAATATTGGCTGCAATCGATGCATCCACTCATGTGCCTGGGAGCGATGCATATCAAAGAGCAGTCCCGCCACATCGAAGGTCGGATAACATTTGAAATAGAAAAGGATGAAAAACAATTTGTCTTGGGCTGTAAGTAAGCGGGCTTTGCGTCCTCCACCCAGGCCACGTTGACGAGGCTTGGCCTGTTGAGTATCTAGGTACATCGTGGTAAACGTGGGCAAAAGGGCATCAAATGCTTTCCGGTTCAACCCAGTTAATGCCCTCAACAGTCGGTCTTGCTTCAGCGCACCTTCAATATTCAGCATCATTCTTCCCTACCACTGCTGTCTATTCTCTCTTATTTCCCGACAAGTCTATTACTTTGAACAAGCAGAACAGGTAGCGACAAATCCAGGCGATCGCTTAGGGACTTGCATGAAAATAAAGTACCAGTAAACCGAGTTTCGACTGCGCTCAACTCTCGATGGCTGAGGGTTGAGCGCAGCGATGCACTGAGCGCAGTCGAAGTGTCGAAATCCGTCTGGTTGGGATACTATTAACCCGCAGATCGCTTACAGGCACGTTTAGGGCGTTTCAAGCTTTTCCTCGACTATGACAAGCCTGAATTGGCTACCCCATTAGCACCTCAATTACTACAACAACTTACAGAACTGCCCCCCAGTCATACCTCTCTCTACGCAGCTATTAATTTTGTTGCCTCACTGAATCGGCAGTCAAATTCTAGCCAAATCATACCGATGAAAGACCTGGCGCAACTCATGGCAGTCACAGTCAAGTCTGCACAGCAGATCCAGGATGCTCAAGCAGAAGCTTACGCACTGCATCAGTGGGGAAAACTCTATCATCATACACAGCAGTTATCGCAAGCGCAGAAGTTAACTCAGAAATCCCTCAACATTGCACGTCAACTCCAAGCTGAGGATATCATTGCTCAATCTGCTTGGCAGGTGGGACAGTTGTATAAAGAACAGGGCGATCGCTTTGTCCGTCGCGCAGACAAATTTGTATGGCTTTTCTGGTGGGGCTGTATCGCTCTGGATTATTTTATGGTCTGCGATCGGCTCTAGTGGTAGTTGGTTCTTATCCAGTCGCAGGTTGCGGATTCCTGGTGGCAAAATTCCCTGAGCAACTATAGGCATCTGTGGCATGTTTGTGGGGGGTGGCATGGCATTCTGATTCCAGTCACACCTGCTTTAGCCGCATTCATCGGCAGTGTAATTGCAACAACAAATGCCTATAAACAGAGGCGGTTAGAAGAAGCAAATCAGCAACTAGAAATTGCCAATGCTCAACTATTAGATTATTCCAAAACTCTGGAGTTCAAAGTTGAAGAGCGAACTCATGAACTGCTTGAGACCAAGCAAGGTGCTGATGCTGCTAACGAAGCAAAGAGCGAGTTTTTGGCAAATATGAGCCACGAGCTACGCACACCGCTTAATGGCATCCTTGGTTTTGCTCAGGTGCTAGAAGTATCGCCAAACATGACAGAGAAAAATCTGGAAGGTGTCAGCATTATCTACCAATGTGGGACGCACCTGCTGATGCTAATCAATGATATTCTCGACCTTTCAAAAATTGAAGCTCGTAAATTAGAATTAGTTACGACTAATGTACATCTGCACACTTTTTTACATGGTGTCACTGAGATTTGCAGTATCCGAGCAAAACAGAAAGGGATTTCATTTAATATTTTAATCAGCGATTTTCTAATATGATAGATGTGTACATACTTAATAGCTGATAATAAGAACTTTAGTTCTTGGCTTTCAAGTACTAAAGTCCTTAGTACACAACACAAATCAAATTTTTAAATCGCGTAGTGCTAGACGAATTTGCTCCAAGCGTCTGCGGTTTACACCAAAATCCGAGTCTCCAAGACGTGATGCCGAACGCAGATGAATTACTGACTCATTAGCAGGGAAATAAAACTCGACATCATCCACAAATTGGAATATCCGACTCTTAGAGAGAGCATGGATGTAATTATCTGTCTGTTGGATAACCTCTGTGCGTGGAACAACACTAAGAACTTTGAGTAAAGTTGCTCGTGCTGTCTTGAGGTCTACATGATAGGCGATCGGGTCAATGCTATGTTTGGAATCAGCATCTTGACTGACAGCACAGTTCGGAGAAGGCGGACAGGGAGCAAGATGAATATTGTCAACTCCCAAGCCAGAAGTGGCAGCCCAAGTAGCAGCAGGAAGTATGAAGCTGCTAGTCAGGCTAAAGAATATTACAAAGATAATACTCCACAGAAGTCGCTGCACGTACCTCATTTCCCCGTTCACGGAGCGTTCCGTAGGAAAGGGGTATGTTTTTAGCAGACGGAACATGATCTATTTACTCCTTGTTAAGAAACATAAATATACCTGAAACACTTACCAATGACAAATAAGAAATGACCCGTGGACTTCACAAGTTCCTCAAATTCTTTATCTAAGTTGAAAGTGAGACAATGACACAATAATTTTAGAATCAATTATGGTTATGGCAATTAATTATCGGGAAAAAATCATTGCTCTTTGGACGGTATTTCTACTAGGAATATTGTTTCATACACAACTTGGTTTAATACCGCTTTTTCATGGGTTATCTGTTATTGAATCTCAAAAAGCTACAAATATCAACGATATTTCTGGAATTATGTGGTTGATGTTGGGCTTTTTTGTGCTACCAATGCTGGCAATTATTCTCACTATTTTTACCGATTCAAAGCGTTATCGAATCATTCATTTTGGCTTAACTGTTTTTTACAGTATCATGAACTTACTACATGTAATTTTAGATTTATTTGTCCAACCAGTTTTTTGGTATCAGATAGCCTTAATAGGGTTGTTATTTTTTGTGGGTTTATTATTAAATATTACTGCTTTTAAATGGATGCAAATGCCTAACAGGTCTAATAAATCACAAAAAGAATTAGAAAATTCACATTTGTAGCTTTTATTAAAGCTGTGTTGTATCAGCTTTATTATAAATTTGATTTTGAATAATATGGGAATGAATATTCAATACTCATAATTCTTTAACTTGATTTAAGTAAGTTGGTAGAAATAAACCAAATTATGTTACGAAACGTAAATAGTCTTAAAGTCCTACTAATAAACAATGACAAAGGACAGCCCTTGCCAGTTAGCTTTAATTGCGCCAATCTACTTAATCGGTTTTAAAATAACACAGCGACAAATGTTATCTTATAACATTCAACATTCATTCTTCTGTGATTTACATTCCAAAATGCAAATCTACCGAGCGCGATAATGCCTAATGGTAGAATAGCAGAAGCATGAAATTGTGAATACAAAAGCCCTCATTTCTCCTCAAGAACTCACGTCCCTATTAGCAGAAAACTTATCGCGGGCTGTCATTATCGATACGCGAAGTCCTGAAGATTATGCTATTTCTCATATTCCTCAATCCATAAATATTAGAGATTTTTTCACCTATCTTTTAGAGAGTTCCTACCCAGCAGGATTAAAGGAATTACAAGAGTATTTTGCAGTAATTATGAGCAAGCTGGGAATATCAGGCGCGGAACGGTTAATTGTCTATGAGGATACTTTAAATAGAGGTTATGGTCAATCTTGTCGAGCAGCTTTTTTATTGAAGTATTTGGGTTGCGCTGAGGTATCTATCTTACAAGGAGGATATAGAGCATGGCTGACAGAGGGATTGCCTACTACCGATGAAGTACCATTATGTGAAAGCAGCATATTTAGATTTCATCCCAACACAGACATGATGGTGACTACCCCCGAGATGTTGCAAGCAATTGATAATCCAGCAATTATTAAATTAGATGTGCGCGATCGCAGCGAATGGCTTGGACTGAGTTCTTCTCCCTACAATCCTGACTTTTGTCCTCGCAAAGGTAGAATCCCTAATGCTGTATGGTTAGAATGGCATCATCTGATGAATTCCAAATCGGAAATCCCCACGTTCCGATCGCCAGATGAAATCCGAGAAATTTGTCAGTCAGTAGGTATTACTTCAGAGTCCATTGTGTATATTTACTGCTTTAAAGGTTCAAGGGCTGCTAATACATTAATAGCTCTTGAACAAGTAGGAATTTCTGCTAGAAATTATTTTGGCTCTTGGAATGAATGGTCTCGTGATTTTTCCCTACCCATTGATAGCAGAGTCATCAGCATGTAGGCATCGCAGGCTCGGTTTTTTGCTGTAACATACTTGACGTTGGGTTTTCGAGACGCGATAAATCGCCGTCTCTACAAGTGTTTTGGTCTGATCTGAACTGTATTGCTTTATGACTCGGAATCTTTTTTGGGAAAAAGTTACTGGATTTGGCTTAAAGGTTTTTTCTTTACCATTACCCCCAGAGGACGACACCACCTTCCCCTTTTCCCCAAAACCCAAGAAGTATTGCCTGCTTGGAAAAAAGCATGAACTGCGATCGCTAGTAGAGCAATTATACTTAACCCAATTGTAGGAAGTATTTTGCTGGGCAATTGTGCCAATCTAGCAAATAACTTTTCTTTGGATAGACTTATGGCTAAAAAATCTCAACCAAATGTAGAACAATACCAAGATGTCAGATTATCTGCCACTACAAGAATTTGGGTAATTACAGTCGCCATTCTCGGAGTTTGCGTCCCACTCTCAGCCGTTACTAGAAGTGGTGCTATTCTTCCTTTAGTTGCTATTGGTGGTGCAGCAGTTGGTACAGTTGCTGTTTGGCGTTCTGATGAGCAAAAATCAAAAACTAACTATTTGCAACAGCAGCAAATAGAACTGTTAGAGCGGAGATTAGCAAATTTAGAAACAATTGTTAGCAGCGATGACTTGAACTTGCAAATGAAAATTAAACAGATTGAAGCAAGGGATACTTTTGGTGACTCGTCTGATGTAAGTACTATACCCAGACAACCAAAACGCAAAGGTTAAAATTAGCTAATATTCACCATTTATGCCAATTTCAGATGATATACCCGAAAATAATCGTTACTAAGTCATTGTAGTGGGGGTATTTGTTGACTTAACGTTGCCGCAACCCTTAAAATGCCTTTCACATTAAACTTTCCTTTGCAGCGAGAAGTGTTTCCTTAGAAACAGTATCTTGTTGTTCATCTTCGTTAGAATTGACTGACATCATTTAATTCTATATACTTCAACTGCATCAGTTCATGAAATGTCTAAGTGCTATCCATCTCTATTTTTCTCGGAAACATCTGCCAATGGCTGTGTTTTATTAGACTGCTAACATTACTGAATTTTTAATTAACTAAGGTTATAAACTTGAGTAATTGCATTGGTATAGCTTACCCTAGGTATGCAATAGTTTGCCGCAGGAATGCAGATGGATTGGATTAGCTTACTTAAAGCTCAACAAACTGACTTCCTTCAACGTGTGAAGAAACCTAAAACTTATGACTTATCTTTATTGGAAAGTCAAGTCAAGGGTTGTCACACTGAAATGATGGCTTTTTGGGGCGAACCATTGGCCAGACTCCAAGAACTTTCTCGCCAACAAGCAGAAGTTCTTGCCAAAAATCCACCGCCTACGCCACCCGAATATCCTGAGCCGCCCGACTGGACGATACCTTTTCCCAAATACTTCCAGCGCCAAGCGGAAGATTATCTTTTGCGGGAAAAAATCGTTGACCTGGTGATAGCTGAACGTTTAGGGAAGTTGGTAAAAAAGGTATCACAAGATACTTTGCAAAATATGATTTTAGATGATGAGGGAAATTTGTGTGGCGAAAGCAAATTTTCTTATGTACTAAAAGATAATCCTCAGCTAAGTATTCAAGTTTATGTTGCCGATGGAGAAAGTTTTAATGGTATTAAGAAAGACAAAATTAAATGGTCGGTTACTCAAGAAGATTTAAAAAATCACCAAGTATTAATTTTTCTGTGTTTGTTTTATCCATCAACAGGTCAGTTAGGATACGAAAGGCAGAGTGTAATTACAGGATTTTTACCTGCAAATCAAATTGAACTTACTGAACCAAAACTGTATATAAGTCCGAGTAACTTGTTGTATGCCGGTGGTCTGAGTTGGTATTTAGAATCACTTATTGCCAAAAAAGACACGTCGCCAGTAATTAATGAGAAAGCGATCGCAGATACAATACAAACTCTACCATCAGAGCATTGCCTTAAGGGTATAGTTGGTGACTGGGAATGCTGGCAAACTTTACAAGGGCACAATAGAGGTATTAATTGCCTAGCTTTCAGTTTTGCGTGTAAGAATGGTAAAGCCTTACCCATATTGGCAAGTGGTAGTCGTGGAGAAACGAAACTCTGGGATTTAAGCAAGGGTGAATTAATAGATACATTATCAGAGTATCCTTGGGTTATACCTGGGCTAGTGGATGAAGTGAATTCCCTGGCTTTTAGTGCAGATGGACAGACTTTAGTGAGTTGCGGTGCAGATTCCACAATTAAACTTTGGCACGTGGGTGCTTTAGACTTGATAGATATTTTGCATAAACATAATGGTGTAGTGCGGTGTGCTGCCTTTACTCCAGATGGCAGAATGCTAGCTACAGGTGGAGATGACAGAAAAATTCTGTTTTGGGATTTAATGCATCGTCAGGTTGCGATCGCAGTTTCTTTAGATGATACAGCTGCCCATTCCCTAGTTTTGAGTCGAGATGGCGAAACTCTGGTTACAGGTAGCTATCGTAAAATCAAAGTCTGGCGCACCTTACCCCAGACGGGGATCAAAAGTTTAAAGGACGCACAACCTCTGCATACCCTCATGGGTCATTCTCACATCGTTCGTTCTTTAGCAATCAGTGCAGATGCTAAACTGCTCGTGAGTGGTAGCTGGGATCAAACAATTAAAATTTGGCAATTGGAGACAGGAGAATTACTTCATACTCTTAAAGGACATAGAGATAGAGTATATGCGATCGCCTTAAGTCCCGATGGACAAATTATCGCCAGTGGTAGTGCTGATAAAACCATCAAATTATGGCATCTACAAACCGGGGAGTTACTAGGTACGTTTACAGGTCATGGAAATATAGTCACAGCATTAGCCTTCACAGCTTCTGGGGAGATGTTGGTTAGCGGGAGTTTGGATAAGACAATTAAAATTTGGCAACGGAGTTAAGAATTTAAAATTAGGGGCTGATTGCGATCGCAATCAGCCCATACATTCAGTCCACTGTCAATACGATTCGGATAAGCTTTTTTCACCTTCCTTGTGGTCTGGGCAAAGGGGCGGGGGTAAAGAGTATTTGAGTTGTAAGGAATTTTTTCAAAAATCAAATATGAGTCCTATATATCTGGCAGTAGGAACTGTTAAACTTAACCGAACGGTATTGCTGCCGCTTCTTAACCCTGTTGTGTCACTTTAGGCAGAGGAAAAATAGAAATCAGGGTCAGTCAGGGATATAAAAGTAGGATAGGTAAGGTAATAAACAACAGATTGGAGTTTAGCAAATCCCAAAGATAAATGAGGAATAGGAAAAACTGAAAGCCAAGGCTGAATTAAATTAAATAGGGTAAAAGGTTGAAGGATGAGACGGAGATTATTGAGAATATTCTTCCAACCTTTACCATTATCCCACCTCTGATGTGAAGCAAATGTTGATTGAGAATCTAGGGGATAAGGGCGCAGAGATTCTGAATGAAGACTAACCATTAAGTAGGCGCTACAAATAATCTCCCACCACCGTTCAATATCTTCATAGCAAGTAAAACGATAATCTGCCCAACCTAACTGATTCTTACTTTGTTTTAAACCATACTCAACCCATGTCCTAAAGCCATAGAAATTCCCAACTTCTCTTGGTGTAATGTCTGGGTATTTACTCATTACATACCAGGTAGAGTTTCCAGGTAAGTTAAGAGTGTCTGTAGTAATTTGCCAATACCTATGATTGCTACGTTTGCCATGTATTATTTCTCTAATAAACCGATTCTCACTACTTAAGTCAGAGAATACTCTTTTAAACTTATGCCAGTTTAAATATTGAGTATACTGACCTTTAAGCAATGCTACAGAATGGTTTGAGCGAATTGCTACTAGATAATTTAAATCTAATTCATCTAATACGGGTATAAAATTTGTGCTACTCTCACCATATAAGCTATCTGCTAGTACCAAGTTGAATTTGAATCCCATTAACTGTAGCTTGCGTATTAGCATTGCCCCGATTTGAGGCTTAGTAAGATATTTGTCTCCTGGCTTTAATTTTTCTCGTGGCTTGTATACTTCAAACAGCAGTGGAAATGTCATTCCACAGAACATACCGTAAGCTGTGACTGCCACAACGCCATTCTCTACTTTTCCTAAATTGACTATGTACTGACGTTTCACATAATCTGTGGTATTACCTTTCTTTTTATCTCCTGTTTCATCAATAATTAAAATGATTGGTCTTCCTTTTAGTACCTCTAAAATTAGTTGTAATCGCAAAGCTCTTAACTGTTCTACTGACCATGATGGTGTAGTTAAGAAATGATGTAGTCCTTGATAGTTATCTAGCCCGACAATTTTCGCTATTTCAGGTAGACTTTTCCGTTTTAAATCGGAAATACATCCTATATGTAGATATTTGAAAGCTTCAAAATTCCTAACATCTGAAAACAGGTTTTTATACCATAAGCAATATTCATCCACAAACTTGACGGTTTTTATGGGTGAACGAGGCTCTACCATGCTTTATGTCTTGGTTCTAGGCTTTGTACATTATTATACTACCGCGATAGTGACACAAGAGGGTTAAGCCCGCCATGATTACACGGACGAGGAATACAGGACGGAATCTTGTTCAAAAGTAGTCTTTTCCAGTGACGAGCGATATTTATGTTCCGATTCCAAGATCGGGATACAGGTAATTAACCACACTAAACCTGCGGCATAGCCAGCTGTCACATCAGTCAGCCAATGTACTCCAAGGTAGAGCCGACTAAAACCGATCGCAGCAATCAAGAAAACAGTCAAGCCATAAATCCAAAAGCGCCATTCAGGAAACTGCTTTGCTAGAACATAACCAGTAAAACCGTAAATCACTATTGAAACCATTGCATGGCCGCTAGGAAAACTGTGTTGGCCGACATTAATAATATGCTTCCACAGTGCTGGACGCGCTCTACCAAATAATATTTTCATTAAACAATTTAGCAAGATTGCACCGACTCCAGCGATACCCAAGATAGTTGCTTGCCAGCGACGATTAGAATATAACGGACTAATAGCCAGCCCCAAAGAAGATAACAGCATTACTAGGGGATCGCCCATAAAAGTGATACCAAGCATGATGCGATCGCGCAGTGGTGTATGCAACTTCTGGATCGAGAGCAAAATGGCTTCGTCAAGATTATATGCGTACAACAGTGCAGTGCCACATACAAGGGCACAAACAACCGGAATAAGTTGACTGGCTGTTTGGTTTAATTGTCGCTGCATAGATATTTGAGACAGTACGGCTGAATCAAATATGTTTCGATTATTACCTCCAACGAACCCAATATTTTCTTTAGTGCCAAAGGAATGCAAGTTACTGTCTCCAATGACTGCGTTAGATCCAAGTGATTTACTAACTTTTTTCCGATAATCTAAGACAATTTCTTGGATAAGTGATGCGATGGTCGAAGACCCGCCTTTGGCGTTCGTATTTAAACTGTTATCTGGATGAAAAATAACAAGCACATTCCCTGTGTAACTATTAGCACGAGCTTGCGAGATTATTTTGTGCTCTAATAATCTCGATTCAAGATATTTTTTGAGAGCTTCCGAATGATAAAGCCCATTTACTTTATATCTAGCTCTTCCCTTAACAGCAGTATGTATTGCTTGAACCCAATGGGTTTGATTAAGAAGTGTATGACAGCGAGGAGTACCCATTTGTTATTGATAATAAAATGCTTAGATTGAAGGCTAGGTAAAAGACATTTTCATGAGTTATAGTAAATCCCAGTTTTTTAGAGCTAATTACTTTTAACCAGGAATCATTTTAATCGCTACTAAGTAAGTTGGCACAATAAAATCAAACTATGCAGATAAAAGTGAACTAGGCTAAAATTCTTATACTTATTGCCTGTTGCCTTATCCCAAAGACAATTATTTACGCTTACTTACTATTAGTAACTATATAAGATTTGGTTCGCTGGCAGATTTCAGTTTCAAAGGCTGGGAATTCGCCTCGCCATTGCCTCGTAATCGCCATCGCTTGTTAGGCAAGATAAACATGGTGGCAGATTTCAACCTTTTAATTATGCTTCTTGAGGTAGAAAGCATCCGTTCCCAAATGTCTGTTCTAAACCTTCGATATACAAGAACATTACGTGCTTGGTTAATCTTGCGTGTATTATCAATTAAGTTTATTAAGGCATCAAAGATAGCCCCTACGATTGATTTTGCCATTACCTCTTTTGGCAGAACCACATCTTGAGCAGTTTGAATCAGATTAACCAGATGTTCGCGCATTTGATTATCTGAAATTACACCTACTTTATAATTGATGACAATAGATGCAGCTTTTGGGTTAGCACGGACATTTGTAACTCTAGGATCGGATTCCATTGCTAATTTAAGTTGATTAGCATACTCAGTATCTCTGCCTAACAGAGGAATACGAAAACGAATCCGTCCAGGAATTGTATGGACAATGCTATAGAATATCTTTTGGGATGATGCTGCTTTCTTAGCTACGCTTTTAGTTGCTTTTTTTGGTGGTAAACGCAGGTTCATACTAGCAGTTTTGCCAGAATTAGACCGTTTTATAGAAGTCATCGTACTATTGTTTAATTTCAAAAAATAAAAAACGTAACCAGGCTGATAAACTTATCTATTGATGTTTTAAGAGAGCGCTTTATTGAACTGCATTAACTTTACTCTAGTTATACCTATTTTTCTGAATGAAAAAATCTATCTCAGTAGTGAATCTAGTTCTCATTGCTATCAAGTTGATTAAGTTTATTTTATACTGTGTTTATTTTTATTTACAGGGATTTAACCACAGAGGTTTATTGACATATAAGGAGTTTCATGTATTACGTTTGAGTTACTATACTCTCAAGTAGTAACATCAAGGCTATGTATGAATTTACTGGATGACAGTATTACCCTGATTTCATGTAAGCCTTGCTTATTTATTTTATCAAAACATGATTCAGGAGTCATAAGTCAAAATTTAGAATGAATTTTGACCTAAAAAGCGGATAGCGCAGCGTCTCATAGAGAGCGTCTTGATCATGACTTCTGAATTCTTCTTCAATTAGTTTCCAGGTATGTGTTTATGCAGCAAGGGTTAATGTTACTAATTCAACTGGTACTAGAGTTTGCACCTGTTGTTGCAGAGCTAGTACAAAATAGAAATAAATCCAGTTTAGGTCTGAGTAAATATGAACCGATAGAAGCAATTCCCGAAATACTCAAAGTTTTTAATCTTTCAAATAAAAAAAGCGGTTATGTTGAAGATTTTGAAAAAGAAAGAATTTTTCAACAGCAATTAGTAGCCGATAATCATCAAACGCGATTAAAAATAGCCGCACAAGAGCGAGAAACAGCGCTTAAGTTACCAGAAGTCAATAAGATTATTGATAGCTGGCCCTTAAGATTATACCCTTCACAAATTTTAGACCACACCAATTATGGACACACTCCACTTAAAATTTTTATCGCTCCTCCGCAAGTAGATTTTGACCAATTTGGCGATCGTAGAGATGAAAATATTTCTCAAATTGAGTTAATGTTAGCTGAAGGATTAAGAGATTTTCTCAATAAACATTACTCTTTACATAGTCAAGTTAGACCAACAGAGTTATTGGCAGGAGCCTGGGATAGTAAGCGTTTTCACAGTGAATCAAGTATTAAAGTTCTGTTTGGAATGTTGAAAACAGAGCCAAGTTTGATTTTAGAGTCAGAAAATGATGGAGATTATTTAAATTTTAGGATTGCCTACTGGGGTTTAGAGCAAGATAATTATTATTATAAAACAATTGCTCGCTTACCTTACCGAGAAATTCTAGAAGAATCTGCTAAAAGGCGGGCATTAGAATGGAAGAAAATTAGAGATGAACTTGTGGCATTAGGAGAAAAATTAGAGGAAGTTAATCAGCTTGGAAAAGATAATTTGATAAATTTAGAAATTTTAGAAAAGGTAGAAAAATGGCATGAAAAAGGAATTGATATTAGTAAGTTATCTTTACAATATCAAGTCAATCGTCAGGATTATGAAAAACTTTGCCAGGTTTTGATTACCTACCACTGTTTGGTTGCAGGTTGGGTAGCAGATATTTACCACCTGGTCGATCGTGGTGTACCTCCGCTACTACCAGAGTTGCTGCCGAGTTTGCTGTCAGATACTTTTGATTTACAATCAGTAGGGGTTATTGCCTCTGGTTACAAACAAGTTTACCAAGCTCTGGAAAATGAGCGCTGTTACTGGATTCCAGAATTGGCTTTACAATTAGCCCAGAGTTTATGCCATTTAAGCGATGCCTACGACGGTAAACTACGCTCTTGGGCAAAGGAACAGCTAAATTATTCTGTGAGTACATGGTTACAACTACGCCAAGTATCACCACACGATTCTCCTAACTTGCTTCAGGCAATGCAATCAGCCGTCAGCGTTAAAGATGAGGAATATGTAAAAAAGTTAAGAGAATATTTTGTCGCGGTGGGTGATACTCAGAGTATTGCTGATGTTGATGAAATTTTGAATCGCATTGCCAACCTCAAACACCAAGTAACAGTACAACATATCTTTCTCAGCCATACCCTAACTGGACATTCAGAAAAAGTGACATCTGTCGCCATTAGTCCTGATTCTGAAACTTTAGTTAGCGGCAGTGCAGATAAAACCATCAAAGTATGGAATCTTAAGACTGGTAAACTTATCCGCACTCTCACAGAAGATTTAGGCAAAATTTCCTCTGTTGCAATTAGTCCTGATGGACATTATTTTGCTGTTGGTATTTGTCAACACCCCAGAAGTAATGTCAAAGTATGGAATCTCAATTCTGACAAACTCCTTCACACTCTGTTAGGACATCAAAAACCGGTTAACTGCATCGCAATCAGTCCTGACGGGCAATTTCTTGCCAGTGGTAGTAATAAAATCAAAATTTGGAATTTGCATAAAGGCGATCGCATTTCTACCCTTTGGCATTCATTCACAGTTAATGCTGCTGCTATCAGCCCCGATGGTACAATCCTTGCTAGTGGCAGTTCTGACAACAAAATTAGGCTGTGGAACCCACACACGGGAGATCCATTACGCACCCTCAACGGACATTCAGGTGAGATAAAATCAGTAATCATCAGTCCTGATGGAGAAATTCTCTTTAGCGCTAGTGCAGACAAAACTATCAAAATTTGGCATTTAACTACAGGCAAAGTGTTACATACCTTGACTGGACATTTAGAAGAGGTAAGATCCTTGGCTGTTAGTCCTGATGGAGAAATTCTCTTTAGCGGTAGCACAGACAAAACCATCAAAATTTGGCATTTGCAGACGGGAGAGTTACTGCAAACTATCACAGAACACTCAGGGACAGTAAACTCTATTGCTATTAGCCATGATGGTCAATTTTTGGCTAGTGCTAGTTCTGATAAAACCATCAAAATTTGGCAGATAAATTAAGCTTTTTAGTTACTTGTTTGCTGATTCTTCTTGGCTAGTTCCATGCAACTTAATAAAGCTGTCAAAAGCATACCATGCTAAAACATACCAAGGAATAACTTCTAACTGCAATCCTTTATTTAGTAATTGTCGCAGTGAAAGACTAGCTAATCCCAAAGGAAAAAGAATTCGCAGATCAAAAGCACCATGCGTTGACTGTTTAACACGCTGGTTTAAGTCAACAAGCGCAGATGATACTCCTGCTGCTGCCTCGGTATTACCCTCGGTAACATCAGCAAAAATTATGCCTAAATCTTTAAGCGTTGCTAGCACATTTTCTAGACTGCCATCTTTACCATCGTAATTCATAACAATACTGCCATGATAGACATTCGTCTTAACTTGAGTAATGTGAGAATTTGCTGACAAAGCGTTGGCGATGCGTTGCATTTTTTCTAGTTGACGATGGGAATGACCCACTCTCAACCGCAATCTTCCGGGAGTCGAACTTACAACTTTTGTAGATATAGGTTTTGGTGATGTCTTGAAGTTGTTTTTGTCTAGAATTTCCGGCATTTTATTGTAAGTGCTATAACCATTTGTCAACATACAACTGCCTTTTTGACTTGTATGAAGGTGGATTCTTTGTTGTGAAAAACCTTATTTTTTAATATCTTGCATTAGGGACTTCCAAACAATAAATTATTCTATTTTCGTAGGGTGCGTTACGGTATTTCACCTAACGCACCTTACTAGTTTTATATTTTTGTAATTGGAAGTCCCATTTGGCGAACAATTTAACTTGCTAATGGGCAAATGAAATTACGCACCATTATCGGCGACATCCGCATTGGTGGCACTAGCTTCAAATACGGGCGTTTCTTTTTCATCAGCGAGTTCAGCTCTGGCTTCGGCTACCATGTCTTCCCAGGTTTCTCCCATTTCTGCAATGGTTCCCTTGCTTCTTTCATAAAGACCAATTCCGCCTTTGATGACTGACTTGACTAAGGGTTTACCAACTCCAGCGACAATCGGCAATAAAACAGGTGCTAAAAGTACTGCACCAATTCCGACTATAATACCGGGAGCGCCTGCATCTTCAACAAAATCACTAATTTTAGGTGCCATATTTAATTTCCTCCTACTTGATTAAGAAATCCTGGAAAGCTTTTTAAGGTACTCTGCTCGGCATAGTTGTATCATCTTGCCGATGGTAGAGTTTTATGTTGAGGACTTTTAAGAATTGGACGCAAACCGTTGACTCCAGCAACTACGGTTGAGCCATTATTGACTACCGTTGCAGCTAAGGGGTTAAGACCAAAGAAAACGGCGATCGCTAATGCTGCTAAATTAGGAACAGCAACAATTCCTGTGTTTTGCCGAATCAATTGCTTGGCTTGACGAGCGATCGCGATCGCTTCTAATAAACCATACAAGTCATTCTGCATTAACACTAAGTCTGCTGTCTCGCGGGCAATCTCAGAACTGTTGGCAAAGGAGACGGAAACATCGGCGTAGGCTAAAGCTGGCGAATCATTGATCCCATCGCCTACAAATGCAACTGTCTTACCTTGTTCGTGCAGTTGGCGGACAACTGTTGCCTTTTGTTCAGGAAAAGCTTCGGCGTGAGTATGCGTTGGCAAAATACCAAGTTGAGCAGCTACAGCAGTAGCAGTTCGCTTGTTATCGCCGGTTAACATGTGAATTTCTACACCTTCGACCGTTGAAAGTGCTGTGATGACTTCCCGGCTTTCGGGACGAAGAAGGTCACTATATTTAATAATACCTTGAAGTTCACCGTTGCTGGCTACATAAATCGCCGAATTTGCAGATTTTTGCTGACCATTTAGTGCTTCGGTATCAATGCCACTGGAGCGCAAAAAGCGATCGCTCCCAACATAAACTGTCTCTCCATCAATCTGAGCTTGCACGCCCAAACCTAGTTGATAGTCCCACTTACTACGCGGCAAAATTTCCACTTGCTCTGCTTCGGCATAGCGAACAATTGCTTCTGCTACTGGATGAGTTAAACGCTGTTCGGCGGCAGCTGCCAATTCCAACACCCGTAATCTTGAGGTTGCTGGATTGAGACTTTCCACACTGACTACATCAACTTCTCCCTTAGTCAGTGTCCCCGTTTTATCAAAAACTATGGTATCAACTTCTGCTAGTTGTTCTAACGCCCGTCCGCTACGGATAAGAATCCCCCGTCGTGCAGCATAAGTTAATGCTGCTAAAACTGTTGTGGGGACGGAGACTCGAATACCTGTAGCAAAGTCTAGAGTTAAAACGCTGGCTGTCCGTGAAGGGTTACGGGTTGCGGCAAATACTGCCCCACCAAGTAACAAAGTTGGCACAACAGCTTTTTGAGCAAATTTCGTCGCATAATTCTCCATCCGCGTATCGTGGATAGGTGCTTCTTGCATTAACTTAATGCTCTGTCCGGCGCGGGTATCATTGCCGATCCATTCGGCAACAATATAAATTCGTCCTTCTCGTACCAGCGTTGAGGCGAAAACTGGTTGTCCTTTTTTCTTCAAGACTGGCATCGACTCGCCAGTTAATTTTTGCTCATCTAGCAGGGCTTTACCTCGCAAAATGCTACCATCAACCGGCACTTGCTCGCCAGGGTAAACAATTACTGTATCGCCACGCTGCACATCTTGAATGGGAATTTGTTGCTTTGCGCCATTGCGTTCCACCCAAACAAATTGCCCCAGAGAACTAAGTAAATCTAGAGTTTGTTGAGCAGAAGAACGAGCCGTGCGATCGCGGATATTTTCACCCACTTCAATTAAACCGAGCATCAGCGATGGTGTAAGAAATTGCCCTTGGAAGGTAGTAATAGCGATCGCCATAAAATCCAAAAAGTCAATATTCAATTTTCGCTCTACCCTAATACCTTCCCATGCTCGTTGGACAACAGGTAAAGTAGCTAGAGCGATTGGAAGCACAACTATCAAAGGTGGGATCGGTAATCCTAACGGCCCTCCTAGCACTGCTAAAGCAGTGGCAACAGCAGAGAGTTGTAAACCTGGCCAAGATGGCTCTTTTTCGGTTTCCGATAAAGATGTAGAGTTTTTGAGAACGACTACTTCACTTGCAGCCTGAATCAAATCGTGAAGGTGCGATCGCATCTTCGCATCGGAAACTTTATCAGATTTATAAGTAACTGCAACTGACATTGCCGCAGGCTTGACACGAACATTCTTCACTAGCGCATCTGCTGTTAGCAATACTTCGAGACGCTTGGCATAATCTGCATCACAGCGTAAACGAGGTAGGCGAAACCGCAGCCTTCCCGGAGTTGTATGGACAATGCTGTAGGTAACGTTAGGGAACTCTCTTTGAGAATGTCCATTAGTGTCAGTTAAAGAAGCTTTTCCATTCCCTTCCAACACAGTGAATTGAGATTTTGGAGGTGATGAGAGTTGCAGTGCTACTTTTGCCATTACTTTTCTTTAATCCAAAATTGTTACACTTCGATGAAAATCACACTCTCGGCTGGGGTATAGAGAGCAAATTAGCCACCAATCCTGCGAGATTGATTAGCTATCAACAGTTTGGTTATTTATCATTTGCTGGATTTCTGAGCTAATTTATCGCTGTGGCGGGATCATTTACAGATTCAATTAGACTGGCTAGATGAGATATTGCTGCTGACAAAAAGCTTTGCACTCGCTTCTGAGAATCCCGCATCATTCCAGTTTTATAGGTAATGACAACTGATCTCGCAGCGCTATTAACTCGCTCACTGGTAACTGTCGAATCTGATTTGAGTAATGCCTCTAACCGTTGGACATATTTGGGATCGCAGGCAATTCGAGGCACACGAAACCGCACTCTTCCGGGAATTGCATGAGCAATGCTATAAGCTACTTTTGCAGGTTTTTTTGGTTGTTGAATTACAGAATGAGCCGAAGATACCGAATTGTTTTTAGTCTTAGAGACTGATGCATCCGCAGAAGATAAAGAGAATGTTGCTGATTTCTGCTTCTGTGGTTGCATTGTTGGCTTTCTATCCTGCCTGTCTTCTGTTGCCACTAACGCTGAGTATGGTTTCAATTGGTTTGCAGTTGCTAGTACTACTTTTTCATTACCAGCCAACTGAATCAAATTAGCCAAATGCGATCGCATATCAACATCTGACACTACATCAGATTTATAGGTAATGGCAATTGACCCTACCATAGTATTATTAACTTGCCGATCTATTACCAAAGGCTCATTAGCAAGCAAGGCAACAAGACGTTCCACATATTTTGGATCTTCGCAAATCTGAGGGATGCAAAACGCCACTTGTCCAGGAAATGCACAAATAATGCTATGTACTACCCTTGAAGGCGGCGTTGCTGGGTAATTAATCTTGTCTGTGACTGTTGGCTCTGGTTTTTTGTCTAAATCTGCTATCGATTCTAAATTTAAAACAGCCATAATTCCCCTCCAGTATTCCGCAATTTGAAACTGTATATTAGGTTTCCAAGGGTAAGTTCGCCATAATGCCTAATGAGAAAAACATCGCAGGCGGTTTTAAGTTAGTCCACAAACTGGATAACTCTGAATTTATTTCGCTTGCTGTTGTTGAGTTGATAACTTCAGGAGTCTGACTAACATTTAAACTTGTTTGATGTGACGTTGTTGCGTCTGTAATTTGATTCATCTGACTAACTTCTTGGAGGGGTTGGTTAGCCGTTGTAATTGGCTGCATTGGTGGGTTTGTCTCCAACGCTAATTCCATCAAACTCACCCAATAAGATAATGGAATATCATGAGACTGATAAGCGATCGCGATCGATGCTGCATCAAAATTCATCCGCACACTTGTAACTTCAGCATCGGTTTTCACTATTCTCTCAAGTCGCCGCCCATAAGCTCGATCTTGAGCGATTTTTGGCACATGGAAGCGAATACGTCCGCTAATTGCATGGATTACGCTATAGTCAATCTTTGCAGCTGCTGCCACCTCGCTAGCCTTCTTAAGATTATTTGTTGACTTTTCTTGTTGGATAGTAGATTGGCATTCCTCTTTTGATAATTCCGATATCGCAGAACTGGTATTATTACCGTCGTTTTTTTCTGATGTCGGAACTTGAGAGCCAAGATAACCAATTACACCACGGGTTGCATCCGCCGCAATCATATAAACTGGAATCGATACCCAGCCATGAATTCCTAACCCTCCTGTTACCGCCAAGCCTGTCATCATCGGAATTAAGGAAACACCCTGCTCTTTCCAAAATAAAGGCGATTTCCAAGCTGCAAAGGGATCGGTTTTGCTAGGTGAATCAGATGAAGCTTGCGGCTGTTGGATCTCAATATCGGATTTTAGCGCCAAAATTTGCGGTAATGAGAGCTTGTCTTCATTAAAATTAACTACCAAACTGCCAGTTTGCCCATTCACAGCAACTTCCGTCACTCCCTCTAAAGAGCGTAAATCTTGAGCTATGCTGTCTAATATTGAGTTCAAACTACTGTCAGTGGTGCGGAATCGCACGCGCCCAGTAGTTACATGAACTATTTGCAACCCACCAGAGGGCTGTAACTTCGTTGACTGTGCCATCTTAGTTGCTTTGTTCTGTAAAGATTAAATTAGGAGATACTTTAGCGACAATATTTAATTTTTCACGATTACTAATATTTTTAGTCATTTACCTGATTACCCAATAGCTAGATCAAGTCAATAGGTTAACAATAGGTTAAATCTAGCTTAAATCTGGGTATAAAGTATGTGTCTTCAGAATTATTTTTAACAATAATTTTCATGAAAATGATTATTTAAGAAAGACAGACTTCTGAAAGCTCCCACTTCAGCCTTTAGCCAGGTGCGAGTTATTTACTTTAGACATAATAGAGGTAGATTCTCGCTCCCAGAGTTGAACATAATTGCTGAGTACGCAATTATGCTAATAATTTGTGTTCAAATACAGAAACCAGGGTATTTGAGCATTTCTAAGGGAGTAAAGGCTGAAAGAATTGATATTGTGTATGAGATTTTATGATCGAAGTTGAGCATTTAAGTAAAATATACGGTTCCACCCCAGCGATTACTGATGTTACTTTTAGTGTCGAACCTGGGGAGATTTTAGGGCTTCTGGGGCCAAATGGCGCTGGTAAAACTACAACCATGCGGATTCTGGCAGGTTATTTACCAGCAACAAATGGGAATGCCCGCATTGCTGGTTATGATGTCCATGAAAATTCTCTAGCGGTACGCCAACGAATTGGTTATTTACCCGAAACACCGCCGTTATATCCAGACATGACTGTGGAGGGATTTTTGCATTTTGTTGCCCAGATTAAGGGAGTTCCAGCAGGCGATCGCCCCAACAAGGTAACAGCCGCTATCAAACGCTGCAACTTAGAAGATAAGCGGCGGGTAATTATTCGCAAACTCTCTAAAGGATATCGCCAACGTGTAGGAATTGCTCAAGCGATCGTTCACGATCCACCAGCGATCATTCTCGATGAACCCACCGTTGGACTCGATCCCCGACAAATAATTGAGGTACGGAATTTAATTAAAAGCCTCGCTGGGACTCATACAATTATTCTTTCGACGCACATTCTGCCAGAAGTGAGCATGACTTGTAGCCGCGTCGCTATTATTAATCGCGGCAAAGTTGTGGCAACTAATACACCAGAAAACCTGATGACTCAGTTGACAGGCGGTTCCGGGTATGAGTTGGAAATAGAAGGAGAAGCTGCCCTAGCGAAACAGGTATTGCAAAATGTCGCGGGTGTGAGTCTGATCGAATCAATTCCCACCGCCGGAGGTCATCACCCACAAGCAAATCGCGCTTACCTGCGGGTGATATCGCAACCGGGAAAAGAACCAGGAAAGGATATTGTTGCAACCTTGGTGCGTGCAGGCTTTGGTTTACATGAACTGCGGCGAGTTAACGCTACCTTAGAAGATGTGTTTTTGCAACTGACCACAGAAGAAAAGAATTTCGAGACTGAGGTAGACTTAGCAGCAGACAACGAAGGAGAGGCAGCGTAAATGGGTGTAGTTCTGAGTAATATTATTGCCATTTATCGCCGAGAGTTACAGAGTTATTTTGTATCACCTTTGGCTTATGCGATCGCAGGCATATTTTGGTTCATCGCCGGGTTATTCTTCGTGATGATTTTGCTAGGGCCAGATGGCATTTTGCTAGGAGTGGCGGCAATAGATGCACAAGGTCAACAACTCGGAGTGCCAACACCACCGATAGATGTCCCCTACGAATTTGTTCGAGCATTTTTGGATCGTATGGGGTGGCTATTGTTGTTTATCTTGCCAATACTCTCGATGGGACTCTATGCCGAAGAACGCAAACGCGGCACTTTAGAACTATTAGCCACGTCACCAATCACCAATTGGGCGGTAGCAGTAGGTAAGTTATTAGGCGTGCTAACATTTTTTATCACAATGGTTGTACCCATGCTAGTGTTTGAAGCGATCGCCATTAGTGGATCAAATCCACCAATGGCGCTTTCAATTCCCTTGTTGGGTCATTTTGGATTAATCTTACTAGCAGCAGCAATATTATCTGTAGGAATGTTTATTTCTTCCTTAACAGACAGCACAATTTTGTCTGCCGTCCTCACGTTTGCAGTAATTTTATTATTGTTATTGATTGATTTAATCGCCAAAATTGTCCCTGGTCCAGTGGGTGAAGCTTTAGGTTATTTATCATTGTTGAAACATTACAACACCTTAACTCAAGGGATTTTTGATACCAGCGCCTTAATTTTATTTGCTAGTTACATTTTTTTAGGCATCTTTCTGACCGCTCAATCAATTGATGCACTGCGTTTTCAAAGGCAGTAGTCATTTGACAAATGACCAATGACAAATGACAAATCATTATGAAGATAGTTGCAAAGAAGAAACTGTGGAAATATCTATTTTGGTTGGGCCCGTTCCTAATTGCTGTCGGCTTAACAGTTGGGTTAGTTTCTGAACAGTGGGGACTAATTCCATTAGTATTTCTGATTGCGGGAGTTGTAATCAGTGGGTTGGGGATAATATGGCAAAGCTATGAGACTAACTGGTGGAAACGTCGTTCTACCCAAGCTGGGACTAATGCCCTAGTAGCAACTCTAGCAGTGTTGGCAATTTTGGGATTGATTAACTTTTTGGGGACTCGCTACCACTTGCGGGCAGACTTAACAGAAAGCCAATTGTTTACCCTTGCGCCCCAGTCACGAGAATTGGTGAGTGTTTTACCACAACCAGTTAAGGTGTGGGTGTTTGATATTAACCAAAATCCTCAAGACCGAGAATTACTAGAAAATTATCAGCGGCAAAGCTCAAAATTTAAATATGAATACATTGACCCCCAAGCTAGACCAGGACTTGCAGAAAAGTTTGGCGTTAAAGATTACGGGGAAGTTTATTTAGAATCTGGAGATAAACGGCAATTAGTACAAACAGTAAATCAAAATGAGCGGTTGTCAGAAATCAGATTAACTAGTCGCCTGCAACAACTAACAAATTCAACCACAGCTAAAGTTTACTTACTCCAAGGTCATGGCGAACGCCAACTTTCGGCTGGTAAAGGTGCAATATCACAAGCAGTTCAGGGATTAGGCGACAAAAATTTCACAACATCACCACTGAATTTAGGAGAAACTTCCAAAGTTCCTGAAGATGCGTCTGTTGTGATCGTAGCTGGCCCCAAGCGAGGGCTATTTGAAGGCGAAGTCAAAGCTTTGCAAGAGTATCTTAATCGCGGCGGTAACTTATTGCTGATGATCGATCCTAATACCAATCCCAAACTTAACAGCTTGTTACAAGAGTGGGGTGTTCGTCTGGATAATCGTTTAGCAGTCGATGTCTCTGGCGAAAGCGTCGTGGGACTTGGTCCTGCTGCACCCTTAGTCACAGAATACGGGCAACATCCGATTACCAAGGATTTCGGTAACGGCAATTCTTTTTATCCCATTGCCCGACCCCTGGAAATTACATCTGTACCTGGTGTTCAAGCTACTCCATTGCTACGAACCAAACCCTACCCGAACAGTTGGGCAGAAAGCGACCTCCAAAGCGAAAAATTGGAGTTTAATGCAGATAAAGACCTGAAAGGGCCTCTAACCTTGGGCGTAGCCTTAACAAGAAAACAAGCAGCTAAATCTGCTTCAACTCCCCAAGCTGCACCGACACCTTCACCCCTACCATCACCAACCATTCAAAGAAAAGCTCCCCCTGCTTCCCCTGCCTCCCCTGCCCTCTCTACTCCCACTCCTTCCTCAACTCCCTCATCGCAAACAGCCACCGAGTCAAGGTTAGTAGTTTTAGGAAATTCTGATTTCGCCACCGATGGCTTGTTTCAACAGCAATTAAATGGAGATGTATTCCTCAACTCAGTTACTTGGCTGAGTCAACAGGATCAGCAACCCCTTTCCATTCGCCCCAAAGAACCAAAAAACCGTCGGATAACCCTGACAACCACACAAGGCAATCTTTTAATATTGTCGTCTCTGTTGCTTTTACCTTTAATTGGGTTTGCGATCGCAGTTATTATTTGGTGGAAACGACGGTAAAGTTAGGAGTTAGGAATTCTCCCTCAGTCCCAATGACAAATGACTAAAAAATGAAATTGCCGAGAACGACTTTAATTTTGATACTGCTAGCGCTGGGTTTAGGTGGTTTTGTTTACTTCTCTGAGATTCGGGGTGCGACTGTGCGAGAAGAAACCAAAGAGGAAAATAAGCAAATTTTCTCTTTTGCCGCCGATGATGTGCAATCTCTAACAGTTAAAACAAAAAAACTCACCCTGAATCTGGAACGTAATCCTGAATCTAGTAGTAACCCCAAGTGGTTAATAAAATCTCCAGTACCGGGCCCAGCAAATGACGCTATTGTTTCTTATTTGATGGATTTACTAGTCAAAGGTAAGAGCGATCGCACCTTATCAACTCCACCAAAAGAGCTTGGGCAATTTGCTTTAGATGAACCCCCAGCAACTATCAATATCACCTTAAAAAATCGGCAAAACCATCAGTTGATTTTGGGTAAAGCTAACTTTAACGGACGTTTCTTATATGCTCAAGCAGACCCTGCTGCTAAACCCGATGGAAATATAAACGTGCTGTTGGTATCTACAGATTTTGCAAATGCCGTGAATCGGGAATTATCAGAGTGGAAGCAACCTGTAGACAATAGTCAGAAACTTCCTCCGCTCACCATTCCTAAACCGACTCCGACAAACAGCAAATAATTAATTCCAAATCTGGCGATATTATGATGACAAATCCCACAGCAACATTGCTGATTTCCTGCCCAGATCAACGGGGACTAGTGGCGAAATTTGCCAATTTCATCTATTCTAACGGTGGTAATATTATCCATGCAGATCAGCATACAGACTTTGCTGCTGGCTTATTTCTCACCCGTATTGAATGGCAGCTAGAGGGGTTTAATTTGCCGCGTGAATTTATTGCCCCAGCTTTTAATGCGATCGCACAACCTCTTAGCGCTAAGTGGGAAATACGTTTTTCTGATACAGTACCACGCATTGCTATTTGGGTAAGTCGGCAAGACCATTGTCTATTTGATTTAATTTGGCGACAACGTGCTAAAGAATTTGTGGCTGAAATCCCTTTAATTATTAGTAATCATGCTAATTTAAAGGTAGTAGCAGAACAATTTAATATTGACTTTCAGCACGTTCCCATCACTAAAGACAATAAATCGGAGCAAGAAGCTCAACAACTAGAATTACTCCGCCAGTACAAAATAGATTTAGTTGTATTGGCAAAATATATGCAGATTGTTAGTGCAGATTTTATTAATCAATTTTCGCAAATTATTAATATTCATCACTCCTTTTTACCAGCTTTTATCGGTGCAAACCCCTATCACCGAGCTTTTGAACGCGGTGTTAAAATTATTGGTGCAACCGCTCATTATGCCACTGCTGATTTAGATGCAGGGCCAATTATTGAACAGGATGTAGTTCGAGTCAGTCACCGTGATGAAGTGGATGATTTAGTGAGAAAAGGCAAAGATTTGGAGAGAGTTGTATTAGCAAGAGCAGTGCGATCGCACTTACAAAATCGTGTATTAGTTTATGGTAATAGAACAGTAGTATTCGAGTGATTGATTTTATATCAGAACAAATGTAATTTTACAAGAGATGAGTATAAAAATATTAAGAGCTATCGCTGGGTTTGCAAAAGCAAAGTTAAATAGTTAACAACCTCATAGTAATAAGATATTATGCTCCCTGACAACTTTATCGTCCGCACAATGAAAAGGTCGGAAATTGATTTGGCGATTACTTGGGCAGCAAGCGAAGGTTGGAATCCAGGAAAATATGATGCTGAATCTTTTTATCAAACTGAAAAGAACGGTTTTTTATTGGGCGAGTTGAATGGTGAGCCAGTGGGGTGTATTTCTGCTGTTGCTTACGATCAACACTTTGGCTTTCTAGGTTTTTATATTGTGAAACCCCAGTTTCGTGGGCAGGGGTTGGGTATGAAAATTTGGAAGACAGCAATCGACTATCTCGGTGCCGATCGTAACATTGGCTTGGATGGTGTAGTAGCTCAACAAGATAACTACAAAAAGTCTGGTTTCCAAATCGCTTATAAGAATATTCGTTATCAAGGGGTGGGTGGCGGTGTTATGCCTGCTGGTATCATCGACCTTAAAACAGTGCCTTTTGAAGAGTTGGTGGCTTACGATTGCCAACTTTTTCCTTCTAAGCGTCCAGTGTTTCTGCGACATTGGATTGAACAGCCAGAAAGTACTGCTTTCGGGTTTCTCAAAAATGGATATCTTGTTGGTTACGGAGTTATCCGGCCTGCCTATACAGGTTTTCGGATTGGGCCACTGTTTGCTAATGACGAACAGATTGCTGAAGCATTATTTCAAGCCTTGCTTGCAGAAAATCCTCATGCTCCAGTGTTTTTTGATGTACCCGATGCAAATGTACAAGCAATTAACCTAGTTCAACGTTACCAATTTGAGCCAGTCTTTCAAACTGCTCGGATGTACACTAAAGAAATTCCTAATTTAGCTATTGATCGCGTCTTTGCTGTGACAAGTTTGGAACTAGGATAGAGACAGACAAACAATGTGTTTAGACCCCTAATAATACAATCCCACTGTGAACGGGTGAGTTTTTCTATTAGTCTATGGTAATAGACCAGTAGTATTCTGTACCTTACATTGGCGTAGCCTCTCGTAGAGAAATTGAAATCTACTGTATGTACAAACAAAGTCCGCCTATGCGGACTTTAAGAATAGTTATTTCAAGAATTGCCCTAGGTGGTTTAGTTAGATGAAACTAACTCTGTCTCATCTTTCGATTCATCTCTGATTTTAAAGTAGTAATAAAGATTACTAACAGTTAAGTCTGATGCCTGTTGCAAATGAGATGTAACTAATGTTTTATAACCAGTAATTCCAGCTTGTTCACTAATATAAACTTCGTACTCTCGACGTAGTTCAGGATCGAATAGAAATAACAACTGGTCACGAAGTGAATAGAAATGAGATTTTTCAGCTAAACTCTCATACATTAATTGTTCTACTGGTTCTGCTAAATTGATTGTGGAATAGTGAGTATCTGTACTATTAAAATCAGCGCTACTTAAAAGTTTTAAATCTGATGAAGGAAGTGATTGCATCCAATCAACATGATTTTGCCATGAATCCAATACCGCTAAATCATGATTTTTAATGCGAATAATTTCGGGAAAGAGAAAATCAAGCTCATCATGTGATTCGCAACGATTAATCACAGTGAGAGCATCTTCACGGATTTTATCTTGGAGTAGGATGAGGCGATCGCTGACTGCTGAAACTTCACTCTGCACTTGATAAGTTGCAACAATCGCCTGTTCAATTGCCCAAGCGCATTCAAGTCTGCGTAGCTGACCAGCTGCACAGGTTTCTTCTAGTAAATGGGGATTACTGTAATCCGCTAAAGCTGCGAATAACATTCCCCTCACGCCATCAATCTCAGCATTTCTCCGGCTGAAATCTTGCAATTGCATCGCTGAACGGAAGCGGTTCATCGCCTGGATAAACACTCCATAAGCCCTCACTAAAGCTGTGCGATGCTGTTCAAATTTGATATCTTGGGCTACTTGTTCGATTATTTGTCTAATTTCTACTCCTTGGTCTTTTAAAGCTTGTTTTAAGTCAATAAAGCCGTTTTTGACTTCCAGTCTCATTTGCTCTACTTCTTTTCTTAATTTCATTGTTTGGTGTAGGTTGACTGCTGTCAACGCAACACCTGCTATTGTTCCTACACCAATTAAGGCTGTAGTTGCTTGCAGCACACCCAAGCTAGTCTGTATAGTTTGCAATCCATTCAGTACTGCTGTAAAGCCTTGCTGAGTTTGATACATCTGCGCCCCACTGATAAGTAAATTTGAAGCTGCTACCAGTGGAGATAAAGGGCTGTTGTTGACTGTAGCACCAATAGCATGGGCAATAAACTGCCCACTAACTGCATCTCTAGCCATGCTTAAAGGTACTCCATTGCTAAAGACTTGTAGATATTTACCAGTTTCAATACCAGCTTGAATTGCAGGCGCAAATTGGAACAGCATATTTTTAGGTTGCTAAAAGCTAATTCTCTTGAGCCTAACTGGTATAAAAAAGTAAAGATAACCGTATTTATTCGGTATATTAATTAATTTTGTCTAAATCTGGGCATACTAAGTCTGACAACTTATCGCCTTATATAGCTTTATGGATACTTCACTAGTTAGCTCTCAGACTGTTGAGCTATTGTCGCAGATTACCGGGCAAAAACTGACTCCAAAAAATCTCACGCCACCCGTTATTTTTCTGGCAAATTTAGTCACGGTGCTGCTGGGAGTGATATTTGTAGATGGCACAGTAGCAGAGTCAGAAAAGCAACGTTTACTAACAACCCTTTATCGATTTAGTATTCCAGAAAGTGATGTGCGTAAGTTGACACATTTGATGATTAAGGGAGTCAAAGAAAATCAAGTTTATAAGCAAGTTAATAATTTATTAGCATTGGCGGCTCCGCTTTCAGAATCAGAAAAGCTTTTGTTGATTAGCTTTGGCTATGAAATGTCAGCAGCAGATAGCGAAATTGACACCCGCGAGAAAAAATATCTGGATATAGTCGCCAAACACTTAGGCATTAAACCACAACATTTAGTAGTTTTAGAGGCTGGTTTTACTCATCAAATAAATATAGAGCCTATTGCTTTAAATGAAGTACATTTTTTACTTAATCCTGCTCAATTTCAACAACTAGATATTATATTTATTAAGGCTGCAAGTGATATGTTAGCCGCTCTACCTGCTAAATCAGAACACAAAATAACTAAACCGCACAGAAATCGATCTTACGGAGAATTGAAAAAGTTCCAAGAATATCGTAAACAAGTAGATAATTGTTGTTATCAATTATTTCAGATAATTCAAGACTGTACCAATCGTGGCTTCTTGCCTCACACTTTGATAGAGGAAGTAGAGGAAATATCTCAAAAAGTAAAATTTCAGCAATTTAGGTTAGCAGTTTTAGGCGAGTTTAGCCAAGGAAAATCAACCTTACTTAATGCCTTACTAGGTGAAGAGATTCAACCTGTGAGAGAGATTCCTTGTAGTGGTATGGTAACAGTTTTAAAATATGGAACGCAAAAGCGGGTAGTCTGTCGTTATAAAGATGGGCGTGAAGAAGAAATTCCTTTTGAGCAATATCAACTAAAGGCAACAATTTCAGAAGATGCAGCACTTGGATGTCTGAGTGATGAACTAGCACACGATGAAATTGATGAAATTGTTTTTGAGCATCCTGATTTAGAGTTATGTAGCAGTGGAGTGGAAATTATAGATTCCCCAGGATTAAACGAACACCCTGATCGCACCGCCATTACTCAAAAAGTCCTGAAGGATACGGATGCAGTGATATTCCTAACTAATGCCTCGCGTTCTCTAACTCAGCTAGAACGCGACTTACTCCAGGATGTGAGAACTCAACTAAATCATGGTAAAGAAAATGAACCTGCTAACAATCTTTTTGTAGTAGGAAATTTTATAGATTTAGTGCGTACCGAAAAGGGACGTGAGCAAGTGCAACAGAGGATCGAAAGATTTGTAAAAGGTCAAAATCCTATAGTTACAGGTGAAAACCGCGTTCATTTTATTTCTGCTCAAGCTGCGCTGGATGCAATTTTACAGGGAACTGAAGATGACTATTTGAAAGACTTCCAAAATTTTACCCGGTCTATTGAGAAGTTTTTGACGTTTGATAGTGGAATAGTAAAAATTAAGCACTCTATTAGTCAAATAAATAGAGTTGTCGAAAAAGGTTTAGATGGGCTTTATCAATCTCAAGATACTTTAGACAGAAAAATTCAAATTTCTGAAGCAGAAAAACATAAAGTTTTAGAAAAAATAGGAGAAGCCAGTGGGCGCGATGTCAGAATCCGTATATTGGCAGATCAACTTATATACCTAGTATTTGAGCAAATTGCTGAATCTTGGGATGAATGGCGTGAAGGATTAGGCGATCGCCTAGCTAACAAAAGTCAACGTTGGTATTCTGAACACAGTCCTGTTTTTAGCCAGGATAAACTCATCAGAGATTATACAAATCAATTTATTCGAGATTTGTCAACAGAAATCGATGAATGGGGAAATACGAAACTTAAAGAGGTAATTTTACAAGAAAACCTTAAGCATTTAGATATTAGTATTGCTTATGAGCTAGATGCAATTCAAGGCGAATTTAACAGCCTAGACGAGAACATACAAACCAATTTTAGCAAACAACTAAAAATTTCAATTAATGGTATAAATGATGACTTTACTGGTATGGGAGGATTTGGCGGTGGTGTTGGAATAGGTGGTGCTTTGGCAGCTGGATTAATAGTATTTACAGGACTTGGTTTTATTGCCGTAATTGTTGCAAGTGTAGCTGCTGCAATTGCGGGTTCATTTGGTTTTGGGATGCTAGATTTTGATGGAATAAAAGACCAAATAAAAGGTAAAGTTTTTGAACTAGGATTTGAAAAATTCGATGAGTCAATGGATAAAATATCCGAAAAGTTAGATGAAATTGTTGGCTCAGTCTTTGAAAACCGAGTTAAATCATCCAGTAGAGTCATTGCAGAAGCGATAGCACTTTACGAAAACCTCCTAGAACAGCAAGAAAAAGTTCACAACGAAACTCTAGAACAACGCGAGTCTGAAAAAATGTGGATTTACCAAAAGCGCCAAGAACTTGAGCAAATACACAATGAGCTAGAAGTCATTCTCAATAAATGCACTATTGTTTAACCGTTTTTTCAACTCATAGCTGCAAGCATCTTACTAAACAAAAACATCTCCAAAAGCTGTCACACTTTTTGGAGATGTCTAATCAACTGCAATGATATTCAGTTACACGCTAATACTATTAGTCACAAGCCTTGGTTTGAGATAGTTGTAATTTATTAAACGACTCTTGTTATTCAACTCAATTTCCCGCTCTGCTTCATTCAACTCCTGCTGGAATTTAGCTAAAACATCCTGAGCCTCTGGGTCTAAAAATTTATCATCGTAGTACCCTAATCTGTCATAACGGTAGGCCGACAGGATAAATAAAATCGATAATTGGTCAGCAGTTTGCTTTGACGGTGGCAGAAATGATAATAGACTTTTACGGTCAGGAATAGTGCCTTCTGATGTCATTTGTTTATAAGCAGCAAGAGGCATATTTGGCATGAAAGTCATATATTCATATTGTGAGTAGTTAACAGCAGCGTGTTGCGGCCCACAGGTGAAGATAACCGCAGTAGCAATATCAACTAATTGGTCTAATGTGTTGATGCGGTCGCTAATACCCTTGACTCGTCCGCCTGATTGGGAAACTAATTCCTGCACCCAACTTTGTAATTCCAAGTCTTCTGCTAAATCTTGGGGAGTTTTGTAGTATATCTGCAAGTATTCAGACACAAACTTTTTAATGGCATTCCACAATAATAAGCCATCGTCTCGATAGGGATAGTGAGGTAAGTTGTCTGGATCATCCATACCCCGATTTTTTAGTTCAGTAGGTAAGGAAAACTGATCTAAGCTCCATTCTGTATATGCGTTAACGACAATTTGCAATGACTCTTGCAGAGTTCCGGCTAGCAATTCGTCAACAGGCCCACCTCTACTAATTAGGCGCTTACGAGCCAAGTCATTATTAGCCAACATGAAACGGAAGTGGGGTTTTAGCAGTAAGCTAAGGGGATGGTTCTCGGCTAGTTGACGGGCTGTGACAATAGCAAAGGGTTCCATAACAAAGTGAGTTCGACACAGATGGCTACTCATTTCATGATGGTTAGCATCAGCAATTTGAACACAAAGCTTGGCATGAAACCAGGTTAAAGGGTCATCGAAAGGTGTAATTAGCTGGCTCTGTTTGCCATCTGCGGGGTTGATTTGGATAACAATCGGTACTAGTTGACCGCGATCGCTAAAACCAGAACTGCGCCAACAAAAGAAAGCTATAGGGGTTGGTAAAAACTTCTTACCTCTTTCATAACTACCTCCTTTAACAAACGCAAGCGCTCTGTAATCAGCTACATATAAATTTCCATTCGCAAGTTTTTCTACTAAGTTAATAGAGTCACCAAATTTTTCTTGCAATTCTAAAATGGTAAAGGCGAAGCCATCTGGCATCTGCTCAATTCGACGTAAAACAAAAGGATTTGCCCCACAAAGCCGTTGCTCACAAAAAGAGTCATCACTTTGGTATGTTTTGATAATATTAGGTTTAGGCAAAACTGGAAAATAGTCTTCATAGTCTTGCAATTCATCTAAAGGGTCCCATAAAGAACGGGTTTTAACGGCTAACATATTTATAGGCAGTTCTGCTGTCTCTAATGTCCGTTCAGCAATATACTTAGTTGAAAAGTTTTCTATAGAAGGTACATTTTTTAGCATTGCCATAGGTACCAAAAAGTCGTAATCAAATTCATACTCCCCTTGATTTCTCTCTAGCAATATTTGACGTTTTGTAGGGTCAGGATCATTCTGAGGGAGGTATGGTTTCATAACTTTTTGTGTCAATTTAAGGTAAGAACAATAACAGGTAATTTTACCTCTAAAATCTGGATTTTAAATTTTCACATAAAATATTTAACAGCATTTATTTTTGTCTATCTGCAAACGGCAAAATCTATAGGTTTTAAACCGCTTACTATGAATCAGGCTTACTTATTGCTGTTATGCAAAATATCCATATTTGTAAGATTTTTTCACTGATAGTCAAATTCTCATGGGGAAATTACGTCGTCAAGGGATTTGTAGAGACACTTGATACAGAAGGTGTGCGATCGCATCATAATAAAGAAATATTAAGCAGATTCTCAGAAAACTCTCAATGAGCCAGACTACCTTAAATTTAGTTGCAATATCTATCTTTCTCATGACCCTATCGGTACTGCTGGGGCCATTCTTGAATTTATCGCCAGCAGTACCAGCACTTGCAACCTTCGCTATCTTAGGCATAGCTACATTAGATAGTTTTAGCTTGCAAGGCAAGGGTGGTACTATTTTTTTAGATTGGATTGCTGGTTTTTCAAGTGAACACCGCGATCGCATCGTCCACCACGAAGCAGGACATTTTTTGGTTGCTTACCTACTAGGGATTCCCGTTACCGGCTACACACTCAGCGCTTGGGAAGCCTGGAAACAGGGGCAACCTGGGCAAGGCGGTGTCAGCTTTGATGATGGCGAATTAGCTTCTCAATTAGAAGTGGGTAAAATCAGTGCCCAAATGCTAGACCGCTACTGTACTGTTTGGATGGCGGGTATTGCTGCTGAAACCCTAGTTTTTGATAATGCTGAGGGTGGATCTGATGATAAAAGCAAACTGATTGGAGTCTTGACAGTTTTGGGCTTTTCTGAATCAGTTTATCAACAGAAACTGCGGTTTCATGCTCTCCAAGCAAAAACCCTACTACAAGAAAATTGGTCTAGTTACGAAGCTTTAGTTAATGCTATGCGACAACGTGCTTCGGTGGAAGATTGTCATGCTGAGTTAGGAGTGGGGGAGTAGAGGAGTAAGGGAAGAATTAATGACAAGTGACAAATGACAAATTATGAAGAAACAACTTTCAAATGTGAAACATGAGATAGGTAGTTTGAGTGAATAACCCGATTACGCCCAGCATTTTTAGCCTGTAAGAGACATTGATCGGCACGATTCAGCAGACTCTCTCCTTGTTCATCATCATCAGCTTGCAGACTAGCTGTGCCCAGACTAATGGTGATATTAATAGTTAGTTTATTACTGAGTGCAAATGGTTCATCGCTAACTACGCGATTAAGACGACGGGCTACTAATAGTGCTTCCTCATCGGTAGTGTTAGCCAGAAGAATCACAAATTCTTCGCCACCATAGCGGAATGCTGTGTCTTGACAGCGCAGATTGTGTCGCAAACGCTGACATAATATTTGCAAAATGCGATCGCCTACTAAATGCCCGTGAGTATCATTAACTTTCTTGAAATGATCTACATCCAGAATAATCAAACTCAGGGAAGTTTTTTGAGTTCTAGCTCTTTGAATTTGCCTGGGTAAGTCCCATTCTAAAGCACGACGATTATTTAATTCTGTCAACGAATCGGCTAAGGCGATCGCAGATAACATATCATTTGTCCGAATCAAATCTCGATATTTTTGTGCTTTTCGCAAGCCAACAGTCAATTGAGCAAGTATTAATCCATGATTGGCAGTCAACTCTGCTAAATTATGGCCTGTTTTCTCATCAATAAGATGCCAAATATAAGCATCTGCTCCTTGCTTTAGGGCCGCAGCACTCATCTCTAATTCTCTATGCCAACCCTTATTTCTATCAGTAAGCTGTTGGAAACGATCCTCGAATAAAATACAATATATCCAAGATAATTTTGTCTGCTCTTTCAACCAATTGCACAGTTCCATACTGCCATCCAAGCTAGCCTGCACAAGCATTATATCGGGGGGCGCTATTTTAATCCGCGACACTGCTTGATTCAAATTGTCTATAACTTCTACACTAAAAGCAGCCGCATAACGGATCTGATCTGGAAGTGTGGCGATAAAATTATTTTTCCCAAAGATCAGAATAGAAATATTCATTGCTTTATTATTTATCCTATTTAAATTTTAAAGAGATTAAGTTGAGTAACTTACTACTATTCTTGCCTAATACTAAATATTATCTTTTAGGCTGAGTTAGATTTCTGGTTATATACTTTTATTTACGCCGAATCTAGAATATTTTCTCAATTTTTATCTCCTTTCAAGGGTTTATATTTACTCCTAGCATTTCTGAAATATTCACTTCTGACAACTAATGTCTTCTTTACACTATGTTTTTCAAACAGTAAAAATACTGAATAATATTGAGACATATAAAAACTATTCATGTGCTTTCTTAAGTGTTTTTTAACTGACTAAATTACGAAAATCAAGAGTTTGGAATAACCTCCACATTAGATAAATGAATTTCTTTTTACAAAGAAAAATAAAGAAATTATAAAGTTTTTAATTCAACGATCAAAATCTAAATTTTAATCGTTGAATTAAAAATGTTATTTTTCATAGGGGACTTCAGCCTTTTGGTTGATAACCTAGGCTTTAATCAAGTATTAAGGTAGGAGTGGAATTGCAAAAGCAATGCAAACTACATAGACAGCAAAGCTCCCTCCTGCTATGGACAGGAGCTTTCTGGCACTAACAAACTCTATAATTACAGAGCGAATTTGTCGGGCGAAAAATCCCCAAATTAAGTGAGACGTGAAACTTGGGTTCACAATGTGTTAGCAGGATAAACAAAATATCTCTGCCTACGCACTTTATCTGTCTTTCTTGATTTAACTCACATCTTTTGTTTAATTGATTGCAACATCATAAATTTCGAAAAAAGAAGCTAAATAAAAAGTTTGATGTCAAAACCTGCCCCTAATGTGGGTAAATCAGTGAAATTCCGCTCTTAGAAAAGTAAGCAATATTTGATACTTTCAGTTTTAGTGCCATTTGCTACCCTGGTATGGGAATTTTAAACTATTTCTTAAGGATTAATCTTAAAGACTAAAATTAAGATATCTAGGACGGGCGCAGATGCAGCACATCCTGCCAGAGCCAGATAATAGTCTAAAAGCATCCTCATCACTGCGTATAGCTCACAGACTTGTACAATTTGCTGGCGGTAATATGAAACAAAATGCAAGAATATATAAAGCTATTTATGAAAATACACTTACCCAGTGCCGCTACGCCCAAGTCTAGAAGAGTCTAAAGTCTCAAGTTAAAAACACCTATGTCTTCAAATCCCCAGTACCTAAGCGGTAACGAAATTCGCAACACATTCCTCAACTTCTTTGCCCAACGGAGTCACCAAATCCTCCCAAGTGCGTCTCTCGTGCCAGAAGATCCAACCGTACTGCTGACGATCGCGGGGATGCTACCATTTAAGCCGATATTCTTGGGGCAGAGGACACCAGAATTTAAGCGGGCTACGACTTCACAAAAGTGTATCCGTACCAACGACATCGAAAATGTCGGACGCACTAAACGGCATCACACCTTTTTTGAGATGCTGGGTAATTTCAGCTTTGGTGATTATTTTAAAGAACAAGCGATCGCTTGGGGCTGGGAAATCTCCACACAAGTCTTTGGCTTTTCTCCCCAAAATCTGGTTGTCAGCGTTTTTGAAGATGATGATGAAGCCTTTGCTATCTGGCGCGATCAAATCGGTGTGCCGGTAGCCAGAATTAAACGCTTGGGCGAAGATGATAACTTTTGGGTATCTGGCCCGACTGGCCCTTGTGGCCCTTGTTCAGAAATATATTACGACTTCCACCCAGAACGCGGTGACGAAAATATCGATTTAGAAGACGATTCCCGGTTCATCGAGTTTTACAACCTCGTGTTCATGCAATATAACCGAGATGTTTTAGGCAATTTAACGCCACTGCAAAACAAGAACATCGACACGGGTATGGGTTTGGAGAGAATGGCGCAAATCCTCCAAAAAGTGCCCAATAACTACGAAACTGACCTGATTTTCCCAATTATTCAAACAGCCGCTCAAATTGCTGGTATTGACTACCATAGCAGTGATGAAAAAACCAAAGTCTCCCTAAAAGTCATTGGCGATCACGTTCGTTCTGTTGTCCACATGATCGCTGATGAAATCCGTGCTTCTAACGTGGGAAGGGGTTATGTGCTGCGGCGATTGATTCGGCGTGTGGTGCGTCATGGGCGATTAATTGGGATTTCTGGCGAATTTACTACCCAAGTTGCCGAATCTGCGATCGCTCTTTCCGAATCAGCTTACCCCAATGTGCGCCAACGGGAAGCAGCAATAAAAGCTGAGTTGCAACGAGAAGAATCCAATTTCCTCAGAACTCTCGATAGAGGCGAAAAACTCTTAGAAGAAATTATCCAAGAGGTGAAACAGCAAGGAAGCACTCAAATTAGCGGTGAAAGTGCATTTACCCTTTATGACACCTACGGATTTCCCCTCGAACTTACTCAAGAAGTTGCCGAAGAAAATAATCTCACAGTTGATGCTGAGGGATTTGAGGCACAAATGGAAATTCAAAAAGGACGTGGTAGAGATGCACATGAAACCATCGATTTAACTGTCCAAGGTTCCCTCGACAAGCTAGCAGAACACATCCAAGTCACCGAGTTTTTAGGCTACACCCAATCGGCGGCGACGGCAATAATCGAAGCGATTTTGCTAGAAGGTGTTTCTCAAGAAGAAGCAGAAGCGGGGACACAGGTACAAATAGTCCTTGATAAAACGCCATTTTATGCTGAATCTGGCGGACAAATCGGCGATCGCGGTTATATCTCTGGTGATGGTATTGTTGTTCGAGTGGAAGACGTTAAAAAAGAATCTGATTTCTTTGTTCACTTCGGACGCATCGAACGCGGTACACTGCGCGTAGGCGATCGCGTCACCGCCCAAATCGATCCGGCTTGTCGCCGTCGCGCCCAAGCTAACCATACCGCAACGCACCTGTTGCAAGCGGCGTTGAAAAAAATTGTTGATGATGGCATATCTCAAGCTGGTTCCCTAGTTTCCTTTGATAGATTGCGCTTTGACTTCAACTGTCCCCGCGCTTTGACAGCAGAAGAAGTGCAACAAGTTGAAGAACAGGTGAACAGTTGGATTGCGGAAGCCCACGCTGCAAAGGTGGAAGTCTTACCTTTAGCCGAGGCGAAAGCTAAGGGCGCTGTTGCCATGTTCGGCGAGAAATACGGCGATGAAGTTCGCGTGATTGACTTCCCTAACGTATCAATGGAACTCTGCGGTGGCACTCATGTCAGCAATACTGCCGAAATTGGCGTGTTTAAGATTATCTCGGAAGCTGGCGTGGCTTCTGGGGTGCGGCGCATTGAAGCTGTTTCGGGGCCAGCAATCCTAGATTATCTCAACCTGCGGGATAAAGTAGTTAAAGATTTGAGCGATCGCTTTAAAGTGAAACCCGAAGAATTACCAGACAGAATTACAAGTCTGCAAAGCGAACTCAGAAATAGTCAGAAGGAATTGGAAACCTTGAAGGTACAATTAGCGATCGCTAAATCTGACAGCTTGCTACAAACAGCCGAAACTGTAGGCGATCATAAAATTATCGTTGCCCAATTAGAAAATGTCGATCCAGAATCATTGAAAACCGCAGCCGAACGCCTGTTACAAAAAATCGGTAACGGTGCAGTGGTGCTAGGTTCTGTTCCCGAAGCCGATAAAGTTAGCATAGTTGCAGCTTTTAGTCCAGAAGTTAACAAAAAAGGTTTACAGGCTGGTAAATTTGTTGGTGCGATCGCTAAAATCTGCGGTGGTGGTGGTGGTGGAAGACCGAACTTAGCCCAAGCTGGCGGACGCGATGCGAGTAAATTACCAGATGCGTTGGGACAAGCAGAAAGTGATTTAAAGTCCGCATTGGCTTAACCCACATCTGACAATCCCCAGTTCGTTGCTATGCTATTAGCTTTGGAGTTATATAGCAATACTAAATCATTCGTGAAAAATTAGATCCCCGACTTTTCAAATAAGTCGGGGATCTGGACATAAATCTTTAAGCGGACATGATATAACTCAATACAGTTCAGTTAAGCATTTCTTTATTCTCTCAGTGCCCTCTGCGTCTCTGTGGTAGCCTGCGGCAAGCCGCTCCGCGTCTACGTAAAAAAAATTGACTTTGACAAAGAGTTTTAGCTTTAACTGAACCGTATTGTGATATGACTGATAATTAATGATTATTAGCTAGAAGTTTTTGGTAACGCGGCGGTAATTTGCCGGATCATCATGACTTTCCAGTAAGGTATGGGAGCCAGTAATACAGTCCCAGTTCCCTCAAAAGTATTGACGAGAAATTCCCCAGAAGTCATCGAACCCAAAAGAGATTTGGTAGCTTTTTCAACGCGATAATTTAAAGTATTTGTGCGAGCGATCGCAAAATTTCCATCGACAACTAATCGGTCATTTTGTAAATTTATTACTTCTACAGGGCCTTGTGCTGCCATTACCACTTTACCCCTACCTTTGACTTTTGTTTGAAACAAACCCTCGCCACCAATTAAGCCTGATACAAATTTGTTTCGTTCAATTCCTACTTCTATACTGCCATCGCTAGCCCAATAAGCGCCAGTATCTAAAATCCATTCACTACCGTCTAATTCTAGAATGTGATATCCCGCTAAAGACGGCTCTAAATATAATTCACCCGTACCTGTATATGTAGGACGGAAAATGTTTTCTCCCGTGGCTAATGATTTTAAAAACCCACCTGCTGAAGGGGCTTTAGATTGCATCTGAACGTTGCCACGAATATAGTACATAGCACCAGATTCAGTCCGTACTGTTTCGTTTTGCAAAGTGACCTTGACTAAACGTAAGCTTTCTTTTTCAATTATTTCAAAATGTGCCATAATTTTCCTGTTGGTTTTGCACAAATGTGTACTTAGCTGTTAGCCAGAATTTATATCCATTTTTGGCATCTATTTTTACAAATGGCAAGTCAGAGGAATTTAATTCCTGTTTAATTTCATGTAAGTTAAATGAGTGATATTGTGTCCGCAATAAATTCTCAGACAAGCCTTTTGAAGGTAACTCGTAAAATATCTGCTTTCCTCTATGCACCTTAAAAGTGATTTATCGAACCACAGAGGCAAGGCAGCGCGGTCTTCTCCCAAAGGGAGAGGCTAACGCCTTTCCTTCTCTACGAGAGGCTGCGCCAACGGAACGCTACGCGAACGCGGAGCGTCTCGTAGAGAAGGGGGTTTCCCCCATGAGCGACTGCCGCGCAGAGAACACAGAGAGAAGATGAATTATTACCCAAAGATTTTATCCGCATTGAAAGGGGTAATTAATCGAATAAAAAACTGTGCCTTAAACTGAAGTTTAAGGCAGATAGGGGTTTCTTTAAATTACGTTAATTTAGAGTGAATATTTATAATTTAAAAAAATAATTGATGAATATTCATTCCCAAGTTTTAGCTCCAGATTTATGTTTACTGCTAACTTCTAAGGGAAGGAAAATCGTCAAAACTTCCCCATAGTGTGGACGCTGACGCACAATCAATTTACCGCCGATCGCTTGAAATAAATGCTTGGTTGCAGCAATATTTAAACTAATCGTACCCGTTTCTGGTTGGAACATCAGCAATTGACCAAGGGCTTTGCGAATTGGTGGCGTTGCAGGTGTTGCGGCTTTACTGGAATCTTTGCACCCAAATTGCGGCGATAATTGTAACTTCAGTTGATCTCCAGCCGGAATAACTTGCACTTGAATATGGCTACCAGACGGTAAGCTGCGAGTGAAATTCTCTATCAAACCTGTGAGTACCTGATCGAGCATCATGGGATTACTTACCACAGTTGGTAGTTGCTGGGGTAAAACAACATTTAAAGTTAAGTTCCGGCGATGCGCTGCTTGTTCCCACCGGGGAATGCTCTGCTGCAACACTTGATCTAAAGACATCGGTGTGAGTTGAGTTTTTGCCGATTTTGTAGAGGCAGTAGTTTCTAATTCAGCTGCCTTAAACAGCAACTCCATGCGATCAATTTGCTCAGTACACTCATGATCGATAATTTTTAAGCGATTGATCACACTAGCATCTAAATCTCGCCGCTTCAGCAGCAGACGAGTCATGGTGCGAATAGTTGTTAAAGGTGTGCGGACTTCGTGAGCGAAGGCTTGGAGCAGTTCGACATCAGGATTTTGGGATTGGGGATTGGGTATCCCTTCGGCTCCGCTCAGGGCAAGTGAGGATTGGGTATGGGAGAAAACTCTTCTTCCCTGCTCCCCTGCTTCTTCCCCAGTCGCTATTGCCCACTCCCTAGTCTCTTCTGCTTCTGTTAATTCTTGAAGCAACAACTGGCTAAACTTAATCATGATGCGGCAATCTGGCGCTACCGGAGAATATTGTTGTACTAATACATCCAGGCGGGCAAAAAATTCTGGATTAGCCAGCATTACTCTCGCACCTAGCGATCGCCAAGCTTGCTCTACTACTTCCGGCTCAAAAGAAAATGAAAAGGTTTTTTTACCGTTTTTGTGGGTTGCTAAAACCAGTACTAATCTAAATTTATCTGTAAAAACTAAGCAAAACTGCTCTGTCCCCAGAGGATCGGCAGGTAATAAGGGAAGTACCGATTCATGAGGAGCAATTTCTTCATCTATGGGTGCGATGACATCTGGCATCTGAAATGGCATCAGTGCCAAGGGATTAAATGGTTTTGCTGTGAAAGTTACTGTTTGTAAGTTTTGAGTCAGTTTTGGCTGACTGAATAAGGGTGCAGGTGCAGCTAAAACTAATCCTTGGGTTGTGTCAACTGAATTAGCTGCTAAAGTATTTAATAGCAAATGTTCAGTTGCTGCAAGGCTGACACGCCACTGCCGCTCTGCTTTACCAGGTGAACATTCAGCCACACTTGATTGATTTTGGGCCAAGATTTCGCTCAGACTTGGCAATATCCATTCGTACACAGGCTTTCACCCCTTAATTCAAGAGCGACTAACAGTGTCTAAGGTAGACATTTCGCTACTACCTACGAGGTTATAACCATTTATGTACTGTTGAAAGTGGTAGAACCGAACAATTCGGGCGCAATTTCCCCTATGTAGCGATATCTACGACGGGCTATGCCTACGCAGTTATGGGCTGAAAAATACTCATACTTACCCTATTATGCGATTGATGATTGTGCTAATTTCCCTGCTCGAATCGGGATTGCAATCACAAACTCTGCACCCTGTCCCGGTGATGAAATACATTCCAAAGATCCACCATGCTTTTCAGTAATTATCTGGTAGCTGATCGATAATCCCATACCAGTCCCCTTACCAACTGCTTTCGTAGTGAAAAAAGGGTCAAATAAACGCGACTGAATTTCTTTTGGAATTCCCGATCCATTATCAGTAATCCGAATCACAGCATTTTCATTTACCTGTTCCGAAGAAATACGAATCAAGGGATTTGGACAAAGTTCTTTTTGGAAAGCCTCTTCTAAAGCATCGATTGCATTTGTCAAGAGGTTCATAAATACCTGATTCATTTGCCCCGCAAAACACTGAATTTTAGGCATTTCGCCATATTCTTTGACCACTTGAATTTGAGGGCGATTATTTTGTGCCTTCAGCCGATGTTGCAAAATTAACAGGGTACTGTCTATTCCTTCATGCAAATCAGCCGTTTTAAATTCAGCTTTATCCAAGCGAGAGAAAATTCGTAGACTGAGAACAATTTCTCGGATGCGTTTAGCCCCCATTTTCATTGAGGTTAACATCTTAGGTAAATCTTCTATTAGGTACTCAATATCGTTCAGTTGGTTAGCATTTTGAATTTCTGGCTCTGGATAGGGGTAGTGTT